>DASRUN010000017.1:0-46781 GCA_035655435.1 archaeon
ACATCGGTAACCAAGCAAACCATGGTTCCCTCAGTATAATCAAGTTCGACAAACATTCCCCTATGCATTGTGCCGGAGTAAACAACAAAATCCAAAGCGCTGGGAGAAGGGCTTTCGTGGCCGCTGATAATTGTTCCGATGTCATCGTTTTTTTCTTTCATTTTTTTCGTCTCCTAAAAATAGTTACGCTTGGAAATATCTTTTTCCTTTCTTTTATTTTTTGATATGCAGGATAAACAGTTTCTGCAGAATACCAACCGGCAACACAACAAACAGATACCTTTTTTCCCTCGCCAATTTTTTTATTGGCAATTGATGCTAATTTTTCTGCGAGACCCTGAGTTCTAAAAAGGCCTAATCGAAGAAAATAACTTTTAATGCCGACTTTTGGTCCGACAGAAATAAAGGTTATGCCTCTTTTTTTCCCTTCCTGCAGAATCTGAGGCTCCGGGTGAAAATAAGAAACAACAACATTAACTCCTTTTTCTTGCAATCTATCCAAATCAGCAAAAGTCACAGGAAATCCTGAAGTAAAAAAATCTTGTTCGTGTTCAATAATGTCGTAAGGATACCTTCTTTCAACCATTCTTCGCACTCTCCAAAAATTCTTTTCTAAATTTTTCAGTTCCTTCAATCGGAAAAACAATTGTGTTACACGCATTGCATTGTACTCGATTGTCTGCGGTTTCCATAAAATAAATCGGTTTGATGTTTGTTGAACCGCAACGCGGACAAAAAACCACTATTAGTTTGTTTTCCTGCATCAAAAAAAACCTTCCATAGGAGTTCCAATAAAACCGCATTTTTTACATTTTTTCTGAGAACCTTTTAGCATCGGCTGATCCTCAAAACTTTTCGAACCGCACTTTGGGCAAATCATAAGTTCACCTTCTTTTTCCATTCAACATATTTTGATTTTTTTATTAACAAAAAACCTTCCTGAGTTGGTTGTACAATAAGAATAGTTCCAGGTTTCAATTTTTCCTGTCGCCTTAACTCAGCAGGAAGTGTTATTCTTCCCCTTGTAGACATTTTTACAACGTACATAGCACCAACTCTAATTTAGTAAGTAAAACCTCAAAAAGGCCTGTTATCTCGCCTCATCTTTAATTTAATCGAATTCCCCAATTTATCCATTATTTTATTGTAAACAATTTCTATTTCATCGGGCTTTAATTTCGCGCGCATATCAGCTTCAATGAGAACGGAAGGATATGCATATTCTCTATGAAGAGAACTGAGTGCGAACGCAACAGAAGCAATTTCATCTGCTTTTTCGGAAACATTTCCTTTTGCAATAAACTCAACCCTCAAAGGACGATCGTATTCTGTGGGCTTGATGTACAAACCGAAAATATTTTCACTCCACTCGGGAGAAAAATCCTGGAGCACCGGATGCTGTTTTATATTTTTTGTATAATTGAAAACGCACGAACGTTCATTTACCCCAAGAAAATAATCCAAAAAAGCGGAATCGAACATTCCTTCTAATTTCTCCGGCTCGAGAATTGAATCTTTTGAAAGAATTTGCTCTTGTACAATTTGGCGAAAGCGCGAACCGCGAGAATCCTCAACAGTAGCAATCAAAGTACAATTATTTTTTTCCGCCAACTCGTAAAGGGATTCAAATTCTTTTATTATTCCAATATAATTATCCGTTAAAGCGGATTCCTTTCTTGGTTTGTCCTGAAACTGCGGAACAATCGAACCGTCAATGAACAAATACTTTGGCTTGTGGAGAAGAATCAATTTTTTTGAAGCATTAACTTCCTCTTTCAAACGAAGCAAGGATTTTGATTGCTCGGCTTCATCTTCCTCCAACGCACTATTACTCAAACGCGGTTCGGGAAATCTGAAAAAGCCGGGATAATAATGTGCGGCTTTTACAATGCCGTTATCATACTCAAAACAAACTCCTACAGCGCGAACAAGAACAATATCCAGCGAAGCCAATCGTTTTGCAACAAAACCTGAATCAACTCCCCCTATCAAACCATTCGGAACCCACTTTCTAACAGGAGAAACCAATTTAGGTTCTTTCAAACCAAAATCAGGGGAAAAAATTTTATTCTTTAAGGGAGAAAGCTTTTGTGAAACCAATTGTTTCCTTTTTTCGGAAGAGTGGATTGTTTCCACGGCCGAATTAATCACAAAACCAATATTATTCATAATAAAGGAAATGGTTCGAGGTTTTTAAATCAACTTAGGGTTCGGTGCCGGTGCGGAAAAACAAGAGAGTTTTACACATAACGAACTTCATGCAACCACGGATCAACAGCAAAATATAAATAGGCAAATGGACTTATTTGTTCATTATGAAAGCAGTTTTTGAAGTGAAAACGGTTGAAGCGGATTGGAAGCCGCCGTTCGCAAAGAACATCACAACAGAAGTTTACACTGTTTCCCAAAATGAGGAATTTGACAGAATACAGGGAAACGGCAACAATGAAGCCGTATTCAGGCTCCTGACGGTTCAAGGAGACCATGCCAAAATACAGTTCAGCAAGCTTTTTACACTTAAAGAAAATACAGGAAACGCGGGAAAAGACAAAACCGTTACAATACCAAAGGGACACGAAGAAGTAGTGAGCTACTTGTGGGGAGAGAAAGGAATAACAAAAAAAATTGTTTTCAAAGGATTTTCAAGCACAGAGTTACCAAGATTCCAGGATTCCGGAATGGAAGAAACAAGAGCACAGAATGCTCCAATACCAAACCAATTCGAATAAAATCCATTAATTATTCAAAATCTGATTCATTCAAACCTGTTGCTTTTACAATTGAATTAAGAGTTTTCTTTGAAATCACTTTGTGATTCGGAACCGTAACAGGGATTTTTTCAGGGTGCCTAAGATGAACATGGCTTCCTTTCTGATTTCTGATATAGTAACCTTTTTTCAGGCGAATTTTAATTACTTCTCCGCCGGAAATAATAGGCAATTTCATAGTTTAACTGCAACAGTGGCAATTTCATTTTCTGATTTTATTATTGGAATGCCGTCCTCTGCAAGAGATTCCATATGCAATTCAATTGCTTCCCTTATATTTTTCAACGCGTCTTTTTTTGACTTTCCTTGACTTATACAGCCGGGCAAAGAAGGAACAGTAACGGTAAACCAACCGCTTTGCTTATCTTTTTCTAAAATAACTTTCCAATTCATAGTCATACAAATAGCGCTTGTTTATACTTATAAATTTGTCGGCGACGTCTGATTGTATTCCAATAATTTAGATTCCTCGCAGAATCACAAATGTATTCGAATAAAATCCATTTAAAATAATTTACAAATTCAAATCCTTTAATGACACAAAAACTCTACTTAGATGATTCGTATCTAAAAGAATGCGAAGCTACAATCACACACGCTGAAGGAAAATTTGTCGAACTTGACAAAACAATTTTCTATCCACAAGGAGGAGGACAGCCAAGCGATATTGGAAAAATTTTTAGAGGAAAAGAAGAATTCAGAATTATTCACGGAAAAAATAACGGAGAAAATGTTTCTTACGAAACAGACAAAGAAGGGCTCAAAGTAGGGGATAAAATCAAATGCATTATTGATTGGGGGCCGCGCTACAAATATATGAGAATGCATACAAGTGCGCACATAATGGCGCAGATTGTGAATAAGGAACTCGGCGCACTCATAACCGGAAACCAATTGGGATTAGAAGAAACAAGGATGGATTTCAGCGTTCCGGAATTTGACAAAGAACTATTGAAACGCTTTGAAGGAAAAGCAAACGAAATAATTGAGAAAAATTTGCCGATTTCAATTTCTTACGAAGAAAGAGAAAGCGCTTTGAAAAGACCGGAATTATTCAGATTGAAAGATGTTCTCCCGAAAAACATTCCAATTCTAAGAATTGTCGCAATAGGAAACTTTGATATTCAAGCGGACGGCGGAACGCATGTAAAAACAACAAAAGAAATAGGGAAAATAAAAATCACGGATTTCAAAAACAAAGGAGCGGAAAACAGGAGAATTTACTGGACGCTTGAATAGTCGCACCGGCAACGAACTCTCAAAATGTTTAAATATTAGTTATACTAAAGTATAATTATGGCTATTGAGGTTACAATAAAAAAATGGGGAAATTCCAAGGGAGCTATCTTCCCGAAAGAGTTTCTGGAAAAACAGGGCATAAAGGAAAATGACACGGTACTTTTAGAAGTGGTTAAGAAGATGAATCTTTCAAAAGTTTTCGGATCCGCCCCGAAAAGAACCATGTCGGGCCAAAAATTTAAGGACATGGTGAGAAAAGGATGGGACTGAAAGCCTATTTCTTTGACACCTACGCATTTTTTGAAATAATAAATGCGAACCCAAATTACTCTGCGCATCTGGAAACGGTGGGCACGACAACAAAACTAAACCTCATGGAACTGCATTACGGTCTCCTTAGAGAATACGGTAAAAAGTTTGCGGACGAAAAATATGATAATCTCGTTAAGAACACATTAGAGGTTGATGATAAAACCATAAAAGAAGCAAACGAATTCCGACTAAAACACGCAAAAAAGAAACTCTCCTATATCGACTGTGTCGGATATGTATCCGCGAAAAGACACAACCTAATATTTCTTACCGGGGACAAGGAATTCAAAAACATGGAAAATGTTGAATTCGTAAAATAAAGCAACAAATATATTCTTTGATTGAGTTGAATCTCTAATGGAATACAAACAAGTAATTATTATCAGAAAAGACCTTGGAATGGGGGTTGGGAAAACTTCGGCGCAAACAGCACACGCATCGCTTGAGGCTTATGAAAAAGCGGTTCGCGAAAAACCAAATTGGGTTAGGGAATGGAAAGAATCCGGACAAACAAAAATAGTGGTTAAAGTTAATTCCAAAAAAGAATTGTTGGAAATGTTCGAAAAAACAAAAAAAATATTTCCAACCTCATTGATAAAAGACGCGGGAAGAACACAAATAGAAGCAGGAGAACCAACCGCTGTTGCAATTGGGCCTGCACCTGAGAACGAGCTTAATAAATTCACAAAAGAGCTCAAATTACTATGACAAAATTGGGAGTGGTATCGAGCACAAGCGACCTTGCAGAACAAGGTTCTGCGAGTCCTCGTCCACAAAGTGGACAAGGAGATAGCACGCTTCACTCCCGCAAGCAGGCGGGATGATGAAACCGGATAAAACAATTTTTTTTGGAATAGCGGCACTTGCGATAATTCTTAGTTTAGTGTTACTTGCATTTTTTGCAGGATTTCAAAAATCATTTGCGAACGCAAACACAATATCAAATTCAAGCCCTGTAGGATTGATTGCAATAGTGGCAATAGTCCTTTTCGGGGGCATATACTTATTCAAGGCAGCGGGGCATATTCTCAAAGGAGTGATAGAATGAATTATTGGAATATTGTTAGGAATGTTGTGGAAGAAGCAGACATAGTGATTGAGATAGTTGACGCGAGGTTTCCACAGCAGAGCAGGAACAATGATCTTGAGAGACTTGCGCACGCAAAAGGAAAAAAAATTCTCATAATACTAAACAAAAGCGACCTTGTTTCAAGAAAAAAACTTGCGGAAGCAAAAAAAGGATTTGAATACCCGGCAATCTTTGTTTCCACAAAAGACCGCAAAGGAAAAACAAGGATAAAAAAAACGCTTGGAATGCTATCCGAAAAAAAAGACGTAAAAGTCGCAATCTGTGGCTACCCCAACACGGGGAAAAGTTCCATAGCAAACATGCTCAGAGGAAAAAAAAGTTCAAGAACAAGTTCAACTGCGGGATTTACAAAAGGAAAACAAGCAGTAAGATTGAGCTCGAAAATAATGCTCATAGATACTCCGGGAATAATTCCCTTGAACGAACATGATGAAACACTTATGGTTATGTTATCCGCGAAAAACCCACAACATCTAAAAGATATTGAGGGAACAGGCCTTGAAATAGGAAAAATTTTGTTGGAAAACAATAAAGAAAAACTCCTAAAATATTATGAAATAGAGGCAAAAGATGAGGAAGAACTGCTTGAACAAATAGCACTAAAAAGGAATAAAATGAGAAAAGGAAACATTCCGGACACTAATTCCGCGGCAATGCTGCTGATAAACGACTTCCAAAAGGGAAAAATAGGTTTATAAGAAACGGTTTCCAAAAGAATAGAGAATGATTCCACAGCAGACAAAAAAAATCGTTGGTTACTTCATAGCAATATACATAGCATTTGGATTGCTGTTAGTGTACTTATTTTTGTTCAACACCGGGCTTGAAATAATCGAGGAATTCAACGAACAAACCGCCTCAAAAGATGTGTACATTTACAACAACACGGACCGGATAATAAACAACGTGGAAATAAAAATCCGGGAAAATGAAACGGAAACGGAGTTCGCAAAACTGAAATTCCTAGCGCCAAAAGAAAAAAGACTCCTGGAACTTCCAACAACAATTTCACAGGCAATAATAATAGCAACAGCGCCTTTTCACGTTACCGTTGAAAAATTAGTTGTCCTCAAAGTGAAAGGACAGAACACGGTAAAACTAAGTTTCCCGGAAACAATAGAATTCGGAAAATCGTTCAAATTCACCGTGGACTTATGCAACCAAAACACCGATGACACGCAATACAAAATAGAGGAAGAACACGAACCCGGATTTTTTTCGGAACCATCGAAAACCGAGGTAACCACAATAGAAGCCACAAAATGCAAAACACTTGAATACACACTAACTCCCATAGGAAAAGGCGAAACCACAATCTATTTTAATGTGAACTCGGAAAATACTACCGACCAAGTTCAACAAACAATAACGGTTGATTAACCCATGGCTGAAAAACAAAACGCAAGCATCATTGATATTATCCAAAAAATGGTGAAAGAAGGGGAAAGCGAAGAAAAAATAGTGAAAACCCTCAAAGACCTTGGAGTGGATCAGGAAAAAGCAAAACGCCTCCTATTGCTGGGACAGGCGGATACATTTGCATTATTGAAGGGAGAAATAAAAAAAATTGTCACACAGGAAATGGAAAACCAAAAACCCGTAATGAGAAAATTTATAGAAGAGGAAGCGGTTGGAGCGGCAGACACATCAAGGCAACAACTCACAAAAGCGGTTATTTCTGATTTAAAAGAATACGAAAAAGACATTACGGGGCAAAGTACAACATTCCGCGAACAAATAAAAGACAACATATCCAAAGTTAATGAACTCAATGACAGAGTAAAAGTGAAACTAAATGAATTGGGAGAAGCGGTTAGACAGGTTCAGATAGATATGGATGAACTCCATGTGAAAGGAGTCGGAGGAAGAAACAAACTCATAAGCAATGTGCTAATGGGATTAGGATTGCTGTTTGGATTGGGGGCTGCGTTCTTATTCTTCACAAATTTTGGACAGCCGTTGAGCGTGGACACAATAATAATGTTGGTAATTGTTGCACTCATAACAATAACAATGATGTTTGTTGCAACGGTAATATAAAAAAAATCGAATTTAAATTTTAGAAAAAGTTTTTTAAAAAAATTATTTCTTAATGAATGTCCCATCGCCTTGAGTGGAAAACTTATCATATTCTTTTAATGATACAATTGCATTCTCCAAGAGCACCTTATTTCGAAGGCTTTTTTCCTTCAAATGCAGCCTCTCAAGCTGCGTCATAATATGCTCAAACTCAATCATCAGGACAACCAGTAATATTACATGCGAGAGACTTTATAAACTTGAACCTGGAAGAATACGCGATTGTTCTCCAATAAAAACTTCTAATGGAACTCCGACTTTTTGGACCTTTTCAAAAGAAATTGAATAATTCTTTGCCTTGTTAAATTCCTTTGGATGGATAAAAAACCAACCTTTGTTAGGATATTTCCATGCAACGAAAACTTCGGCATTTCCAAGTTCCTGCCACTTCAAAAGTTCATCCATTTGTTCTTCTCTAATGTTCAAATAATCCGCACGCCACGCTTTTGCCTCAATCACAATATTCCGACCTTTTCCCATAATAATCAAATCAGGCATTGGAAGAGAATTTTTTCCAGAACCGGCAGTTCTAGCAATCGCAAAACCTTTTCCCCAAAAAAGTTTTATGAGTTCACGTTCCGCATTCGCGCCTTTGTTGTAATGAGCCATGAAAAAGGATATAAATTTCAGAGTATTTAATTGAATTGTGATGCACAGAAAACAAATAAATAATTCAAAAAGAGGATTATATAATGGCTAAAGAAAAATTCGGTTTTATAGTATCGGGAAAAAAGAAAAAAGACGGGAACCTGGAAATCCGAGTAAGGATTGACAGCAACAGGCGAACAAAAAAAGGCGAATTCTTTGAGCATATAAAATTCATGCCTGAGATCATAGAAGAGGGTGCGTTTCAGGTTGGACAAACAATTGGAAAGGTAATTTATTCCCACATAGAAACAACAAATGGACCAAAAATAGGACGCGAAGGAAATTTGATTTATGAAAAAAATGGACAAAGATTAAAACCTATTTTACCTGAACTGAATGAAAGGCTCCATGAACACGCATTGGCAATTCTCTGCAAACATTATCCGAACGCACAATTGAACTATCTCCCGGGATCAGCAAAAGAGGTGTATGCCAGAGTAAGCAGAATAGCCAGGGATGAAAGAAGAATGCTGAACATATTGCCAAACATATGGCACAGAAGATACAGGGGATGACAAAAATTATTTATAGTTTAAAGCAGAAGTATTTCAGGGGGAATCAAATGTCAAAAAAACCACAAAACAAAAAAAAGGAAAAATCAGGTTCAATGCCAACTGAAGCTCAGATTGCCAAGGCTGCAAAAGAACTGGAGCAAATGCCGGAAGGAGCAACTATTGTAAGAAACGGCTTCAAATACGCCTGCACGGAAGACGGGCATATCGTGTTCCAGAAGGAATAAACCCTGAAAACCAACCTTAATATACATTACTATTCCATTATGTATTAGCGTCCCAAGGTGGGGCGGATGAATGTTACATTTAACCTGAATTAGGGTTTGAATGGTTTTGCAGTTGTAAAAATTAGTGATTTTAGATTTTGGAACAATCAATAGGAACTCAATTGGATTTGGAAGTCATTCCAAACTCGAAAGAATTCAAAATAGCGGGTTATAACCCGTGGACAAAAGCCCTGAAAATAAAAGTTCGGGGAAAAGCCCTCAAAGGAGAGGCAAACAAAGAACTTGTAAAAAATCTGGAAAAACTGCTCCAAACAAAAATTAAAATTATTGCAGGGGAAAAAAGCAGAAAGAAAAAAGTATTTCTCGAAAAAATTTCGGGAAAAAAAACTGCGGAAATCCTCAAAGAAACCCTAATTCTCGAGAAATAAAAACACAAAAAGAAGCTGAAAAAAAGGAGATGAAAAATAAATGGCTAAGACATACATTAACACAGTGAAATATGAAATAAAACTGAACTTTGAAATAGACGGAATCGTGGACAAACCTGATATTATAGGCGCGATCTTCGGACAAAGCGAAGGACTTTTAGGAGACGAAATGGATCTCAAAGAACTTCAAAAAAACGGAAAAGTAGGGAGAATAGAAATAGAACACACAACAAGCATGGGAAGAACTAAAGGAACTGTAGTTGTTCCTAGTTCGATGGACATGGCTGAAACAAGTTTGCTCGCAGCAGGAATTGAAAGCGTTGATAAGGTTGGACCGTGCGAATCAAAATTCGAAATTGTGGATATTACAGACACGAGAACGGATAAAAGAGGGGAAATAAAAACCAGGGCACAGGAATTGCTCAAAAGAATGATGGACAAATCCAAACCCGACACACAAATGCTGAGCGAGGAACTAAGAGAAAGCGTACGCGCATCGGACATAATTGAATACGGCCCGGATAAACTTCCTGCCGGCCCCGGAATAGAAAACGACAAAGAAATAATCATTGTCGAAGGAAGAGCTGATGTTCTCAACATGCTCAAAAATCAAATAAGAAATGTAGTTGGAATGAACGGATCAAATATTCCGCCAACAATAATAGAACTGAGCAGACACAAAGAAGTAACCGCATTTGTTGATGGGGACAGAGGCGGAATACTCAACGCAAGAAAACTCGCACAATTAGTAAACGTTGATTTCATTGCAAAAGCTCCGGACGGAAAAGAGGTCGAGGAATTAACCAGGAAAGAAATTCTCCAGGCACTCAAAAAGAAAGCGCCAATGGAAGAAGAATTCCAGGAGAGAAAACCGGGATTTGTAAAAGAAGCATATCCAAGGAGAATGGATTCAAGAGAAAATAATGAAAGAGCTTGGACTCCAAGACCACCAATGGATAGAGGTTATTCCAATAGGCCTCGCGAGAATGGGGAAGACTCAAGAAATTATTCGAGAGTGCCAAGAGAAAGAAGCTTTTCGGGAAGACCTCAAAGAGAAGGATCATATTCCAGAGGACCTCCAAGAGAAGGCGGCTATCAAAGAGGCCCGCCTAGGGATAATGGATATTCACGCGGCCCTCCTAGAGATTCTAGAGGACCAAGAGGATTTTCAAGACCCCCTAGAGAAGGATCGTATTCTAGACCTGAATCAGAACCGCCTAGAGAAAGGCCAAGAGTGGAAATACCAAAGGAATACGTTCCAAGGGAAAGACCTGTTCTCACACCGGAAGAACAGCAAACATACAAACCAATCCTTGAAGAACTTAAAGGAAAAATGAGCGCAAGGCTCCTTGATAGCAAAAATACTGTTGTCAAAGAAATTAAAGTAAAAGATATGGTTGATGAAATAGCCAAAAGCAAGAAAAAAATCAACGCAGTTGTATTCGACGGAGTAATAACAAAAAGACTTGTTGAAGCAGCGGAAAAAGCAGGCGTTGCATATGTTATCGGCGCAAGAAAAGGAAAAATAGAGCCGAACGAAAAAGTGAAATCGGCCGCATTATAAAAAAATTAAAAATAAAAAAATTGGTCGTCGCGGAAACGCGGCGGCAAACCTACTTTTTTCTAAAACTTCTTCTAGGAACATCGGGAACTTCGCGAACAGTTTCCTCAATAGGAAGAACAAGTTCCCCGGTTCTGTACAAAATAAAACCAATGAAAATCGATGCTAACCAAAAAAGAAGAGCTGCAATCGGGGAAAGCAAACCGCTCCAAAATTGGCGCGCGGTCAACCTTGCTGTGTCCTCTCTAACAACAATTCCGGTTGATTTGTAAAGAGTGTCAGCGCAAACATTGAAATGAGTTCTTTGTTCCAACAAACCTTGTGAAGTATCAGTGTTCTGAATGCAATCCTCATAATATTTCATATTGTCCCAGGAATCAAACATTGAAGCGGAAGCCTGAATGAACATCAATAAAGCCGCAAAAATAACAAACGAACCAATTAGTTTTGGAATGTGAATGTTTTTTCCCGCAACTCTAAAAAAAATAATTCTTCTCAAACAAAAATCACTAAAACTACTAATGGAATTAATTAGTATATAAAAGTTGTGCCGAAGCCCAAACAACAAATCTTTTAAACAAGCAAAGCAATTCTACTACAAAATGAAAGAAATAATGAGGAACATTTTCGCGGCAATCTTCTACTCGGTAATGGGAGTAATAGCAATATCGCTTTTCATAACCGCATTCATAAACGCGCTCGTGCTTCAAGTGGTTTACGGGAATGTTCCGGCGGCTTTTTCGCACTATTTCGGAGCACTCCTCGCACTGATTGCCGCAACTTTTGTTGTAATGCGCGCCGAACGATTCCTCGGCCTCCTCGCAAAATCGGGGTTCGTGGACGAATTGCTCGCAAAATAAGCTATTTGGGGGGCTTTATAATCCTTTTTTAACGGACATTGATCAGCGAAATTCTTTTCTTTTTTGGTTCAGCTTTGAAAGGCTTTTTCTTTTAGTCGAGCTTTTCTTTTTGGCCTGTCAAAAAGAAAAGGTCGGGCTCGTGGTCTAGCGGTTATGACATCTCCTTTACACGGAGGGAGTCGCAGGTTCGAATCCTGCCGGGCCCATTTAGGAGAAACTAGTTAGATCAAACGAAACATGTGCGCTCGAAGACGCACACATCTGGCCGGGGACGTTTCCCCGAAAGAATAGTTTAAATACACAATTATAATAATTTAATCAAGGCGAAAAAAATGGTTTTGGAAATTATTGGATTGGTTGTAATAATAGGCGCGGTAATCGTGGCACTATGGTTTTTGCTTGCCTACAACGGTTTTGTACAGCTCAGAAATCGTATTGATAATGCTTGGAGCCAAATAGATGTACAACTCAAGAGAAGATATGATCTTGTGCCGAACCTAATGGAAACCGTTAAGGGATATGCAAAGCACGAAAAAGAAACATTCAAAATGGTCACAGATGCAAGAGCACAAGCATTGAACGCGCAAGGGGTTTCACAACAGGGAAAAGCCGAAAACATGTTGAGCGGAGCACTCAAATCGCTTTTTGCAATCTCGGAAGCATACCCGGCTTTGCTGGCAAACAAAAATTTTGCAATGCTCCAAGAAGAATTATCCGGAATAGAATCAAAAATAGCATTTTCAAGACAATTTTACAATGATGAAGTACTTAGGTTCAACACAAAAACGGAAACACTTCCGGATACAATCATAGCGGGAATATTCGGATTCAAAAAAAGGGATTACTTCGGAATCGAAGAACAAGCAAGAGATCCGGTAAAAGTAAAATTCTAAAACAAATTTTTCCAATAACAAATTTTTGGGGTGAAAAACCTTGTACGAACAAATAGCCGAAAACAACAGAAACACAATACTCCTAGTAATCGGATTCTCGATTTTTGTTGTACTACTATCATGGATTTTGGGAGAAATCTGGTTTCAAGGAGGAGGAATCCTCGGAACAATTTTGGGAACAATATTCCTCACAATATTCATACTCATAAACTATTTTTGGGGAGCGAATATAGTTCTTTCAATCAGCGGTGCACGAGAAATAAAAAAAGACGAATATCCTTATTTGTTCAATCTTATAGATGGATTATCAATTGCCGCTGGAATTCCAAAACCGAAAGCATATGCAATCAATGATACCGCGCTTAACGCTTTTGCAACGGGAAGAAACCCGGAAAACGGAGTAATAGTTGTTACAACAGGAATATTGGAAAAACTCAATAGAGAAGAATTGGAAGGAGTAATAGCTCATGAAATGAGCCACATAAAAAATTATGACATTCGATTAATGCTCCTCACAAGCACCATGGTGGGCTTGAGCGTTCTCCTGGCAGACATATTATTGAGAAGCTTGCTTTTTGGAGGAGATAGACGCGGTAAAGGAGCATGGCCGCTTCTTCTATTGGGAATAATACTTGCAATACTAACTCCAATTATTGCAACAATAATGAAACTAGCAATATCAAGGGAAAGAGAATATCTAGCTGACGCAAGCGGAGTGCAATTAACAAGAAACCCGGATGGATTGATAAACGCGCTCAAAAAACTTGATTCGGACAAAGAAATACTTGAAGCCGCAAACAAAGCAACAGCGCATTTATACATTTCGAACCCCCTCAAAAACAGGAAAGGATTCATGGATTCAATGTTCTCCACACACCCGCCGATTTCGGAAAGAGTGAAAAGGCTTGAGGGGATGTAAACCTAAAATTTGCCTAAAAAATGTAAAAGCACAGTAATATCCATAAATATTAATGTGAAGCCGCCTGTTATAAGCACGAAAAAAAGAACCATAAGAATACTAATAGTAATAAAATCTAAAATACCGCGAATAGTAACTTTCTTTATATCAACTCTATCAGAGTTTGCTTTCATTTTAAGTGTCCCGTCAAAAATTGATTTGAACTCCTGAAAGACCTTTGAATTGAGAGTTTTAATGCCCAACATTATAAAGCCCGTGAGCAAACCCAAAAACACAAATCCGAAATACTGCTTCGATGTTTCGGCATTTTCAGGAAAAAATAAAAAATAAAGATAAATAAAACCGGCATTTAAAAAATAAAAAAACAAACCCTGTTCAAGATTTGAAACCATATTTATAGCTTTTTTAACTGCAAGTCCCAATATACTAAGGATTGTAAGAATCGGCAAATAAAGAAAAAAAAGTAAAACTGCGACAGGCAAAAAATGGGATTTCTTCAAACTAGTCCAAATGTTGTACAGCATACGAACCAAAGCGGTTAGGTAATTTAATGGCCAAGGAAAGTTATTGTTTTTTCTCATTACAAAACCAATGTTTAATTGCAAATATAAATATGCACAGACAGATAAATGACTTTCCGAAGAGGCAAATAAGCATTTATACAATATGAGCATTTACTTCTGAATGAAAAAAAATCAGGCAATACTTTTTGTCGGATTTGTACTGCTACTCAGCACGACCGCTTTTGGAATTGAATTTCGCCCTGCAACCGTGAAAAACATTGATGTAACAATAACAACTCAGGCATTGGGAAATTTTTCAGGGGAAATTACGAGAGGGGATGAACTTGAAATATTATATCTCTCGATCCAAAAAGATGAGAGCCAGGAAATTGTTTCCCTGAACGAACACATGGAAATCGGAAATGATACAATAGAAGCGGAACATTTCCAACAAAACGGTTTAACATACGCAAAATATGTTGTAAAAGATTTGTTGAAATACAAAGATGCTCCGGAGTTTAAAGTTATAAGAGAGGCAAGGGTGAAAAAAGAGGCGAAAATTGGCCTGAATGCGGATTACAATCTGAACAATGAAATAAATGAATTTTCTGAATACAAAAAAGAAACGGAGTACATAGAATCGAATGATGTAGAACTCAAAAGCAAGGCATCACTTGAATTTTCATCGGAATCACAAATAGAATCAATAAGAGAAATAGCGGAATGGGTCAACACGAACATTGAATACGATTTTGACAAATACTATAATGGGGTTTACAGCGCAAAAGAAACATACCAAAACAGAGCAGGGGTGTGCGATGAATTTGCAAACCTAACAGCTGCATTTACGCGCATCAAGGGAATGCCCACAAAATATGTAACGGGATTAAGCTTTGACGGAGAACGCTTTGGAATGCATGGTTGGCTGGAGGTTTATCTTCCTCAAACAGGCTGGATCGGAGTTGATTCAACTTATGGAGAAGCTGGTTATTTGGATGCGGCTCACATTACTTTTGCAAAAACAACAGATGCAAATAATGCGGTTGATTTTATTGCAACAACAAAAACCAGGAAAACAATACAAGTAAACGCGGAACTTCCGCTTCCTGAAACCGAAATAAATTCTGTTGAATTTTTCCAAAATATACTCGAAGCAGAAATAGAAACTCCGGATGCAGTACAATCGGGAGAAAAGTTTGAAGTAAAAGCAAAAATAAAAAATATTTCAAATGAAAATGCAATACTCCCCATAGAACTAAGATTCCACGAAGATTTTGGAGAAAATCAAAACAACAGACTGGTTTATTTTGAAGCAGGAGAGGAAAAGGAAATAGTTTGGGGGGCAAGAGCCCCTGAAAAGGAAATCGAACGCGGTTACTACAATTATGGAATGATGCTTCTCCTTCCCGACGGAAATGTTCTTGGAACAATAAAAATTGTTTCGAACAAAACAAATGTGAAAGAGGAAGCAGACATCCGAGTTAACGATGTCAGCCCGTTGCTCAATGGAGAGGACCTTGAAATACAAATTGAATTGGAAAATCTTGGGCAAAAAGACGGCAATGCATTAATAGAAGTTTTTTTTGACGGAAACCCATTGCAGGAAAAAACTGTAGAAGTCAACGCACTTGAAAAAAAAACTGTTTCTTATATTGTGAGAAGAATACATTCAGGAACTGTAACTGTTAAAATTACCGGCGCGGAAGAAAAAAATTATGAAATAAAAATACCAGAAACACAACAAGGAGAGGTTGTTGCGGAAGAAATAAATGGAATTGAAACAGAAATGCCTGAAACAGGAGCTTTGGAAATACCGGAGTTCACGCAGCAGGAACTGCTCCAAATGGCGGGAGCGGGGGTAATAGCACTCGTTATCATAACGGCGCTGGTTTTCATGCGGAAATGAATTTTAAAAAGGTTTGCCAGGGGAAATCATCTTGAAGCGAGAGTAGTATAGCGGTAGTACGCTGCCTTGCCACGGAAATTCTTTAGATTAAGTTTTCTGCAAAAAGGCTGCAGCCCGGGTTCGATTCCCGGCTCTCGCATACAAACTTATTTACTAGAAGAGTTTTATTGTTTAAATGACACGAATTGGCATCCATGCATCTCCTCAAAATAGACACAAAGAAATTCAAATGAAAGGATTAGTTAGACAACCATTTTGGAGGAGCCAAATACCGGTCAGACAACCAAGAAAATTTAAATGGAAATATGATCCGTTCTCATATGACATAACCGGGAAAACAAAGGAACAAATTGAAACAGCAGTATATGAATCACTAAAGGCAGCTAATCTTCACATTACCAAAAGAGGAAGAGGCAGATTCAGATTGGAAAAAATCAAACTGTACTTGGTGGATTTAGAACAGGCAAATATAAAAACGAGCAAGCTTAAAGCCGCAAAAATTCGAATAGGTTGGAAAAAATCAAGCGCAATAAATATTGGTGAAATTGATGAACATACTTTGGAAGCTCCGGCTCATGCACTAAAACAAGTTAACCTTAGCCCTGAAATAATTAATGATATTTTTAAACAAACAAGTAACATGCATTGGTTTGAAGCTAATAGAAAAATGTCAAAAATAATTACAGAACTGCTTTTGAAGGAATATTTATCAAAAAAAGCAAAAACTAGAGAAATTGGTTCAGCCAGTAGGTGATCTGCTTCTTAACTTCCTTAATACTTTTAGAAGCATCAACAATGTGAATATTTTCTTCAGGAAAAATTTCTTTCAAGGAAAGGAAACCGTTTCTCACTTTTTCCAAAAAATCTTTTTTCTCAAAAGAATCCAATTGCTTTCTTTTTGAAATTCGCTCCAATGCGGTTTTGGCGGGAACATCAAGGATAAAAATCAAATCCGGAACAGGCATTCCCTCATGTAATTTTTTTATTTTTTCAACAGGAATTCCTTGCAAAGCCTGGTAAACAAAAGTGCTGTACTTGTAGCGGTCGCACAAAATTATTTTGTTTTCTTTCAACGCGGGAAGCAATTCTTTCTCAATATGCTCTTTCCGATCCGCAACATACAAATCCAAAAACTGTGGAGCGTTTAACTCAGGTTTTGGAGAGGTCTTGAGAAGCTCGCGAACTTTTTTCCCGTAAAAACCATTGGTTGGTTCAGCAGTTACAAAAATGTCCTTTTGAGAAACACCATTTTGAAGAAGAAAACTCTTTGTTTCTTTAATTATTGTTCCTTTGCCGGAACCGTCAATTCCCTCAAAAACAATGAAAAGCGGTTTCATGAAAGAAAAAAGGCATAAAACTGTTTTAAAGGCAAACAGCAAAAAGCATGAATTTTAAAGCGTTGCCAAAGAAGAATAAATTAACCGTAATCACAATACAGCAGTCGTCGTCTAGTGGTAGGATCAGAGCCTTCCAAGCTCTTGGCCGGGGTTCAAATCCCCGCGACTGCATATCCACTCTGCAAGGTTTTGCCTCATTCAATAAATTTAACGGCAAAAAAGCTTAATAGCAAGAAAGCGATTCTTTTTTTATGACAAGAGTTACACGCTGGTTTTGCAGCGGGAAAGGTGAATGATTTGTTTAGAAAAGAATTTGCAATAAGAGGCAGACCTGGAGAGGTTGAAATAACACCAAGAAAAACACATGCAAACGATCTCAGATACAAATACAGGAGAAGGCATGGAGAAGAAAACCCCGCACTAAGAATACGCATTGGAACATCTGAGATTGTAGGAGTGCAAATGAAAGTGAAGGGCGCACATGAAGGCGGAATAATTATTGACGGCTCACATCAAGGAAAACAATTTTTTGCTAATGGAGAAAAGGTACTGGAAATACATGTCAACACCGTTCATCCGACAGATGCTATCAGGCTTATTGATCTTCTAATAGAGCATCTTCCTGAAATAAAAAAAATTGGATTTTCCGGATTGTACGGCTACACGCCGACGCATGCCATTGCACAGGCATTCATAAAAAAAACAAAAGGAAACGTGTACGAAGCGGAAGAGGTAATTGTTACGGAAGATGAAAAGGCGAACGCAAAAAGATATTACAAAGCAAGAATTCCGAAACACGGTTTTCCACAAGAGCACTTGCAAAATGAAGTAATTGGGGTGGCAATCAAATTCTGAAATTTTTTTTGGAATAAAAATAATTAGACTAAAAATTCTAAAATATTTGGTTGTTGGGTGAGGGGCTTTGAGCCCCCCAAAAATATCATGCAAAACACCTCCGGTACATGTTTAAAAAAAATAAAATTTTACAAAACAATTCTTTTTCAAACCCCAAAAATCACCTTTTCTCCCTACCAACCACTTGGCCGTTTTCAAATCGTATGACAAGGCCTTTTCCCCGACTGGGCAGTCCTCTTTTTTTGTTTCTTGCATTTCTCATTTTTGCAATCATATAATCAAACTCCAAACACATTGCACCTTGAGAGATTAATATAAATGACGACCAGCAAACCCTGAAAAAGCCACGAAAAACGGGTTTTATAGCCAATTTGACAAGGTTTGGACAAAAAAACAAGAGAAATAAAACAAAAATGCGAAAAAACCTAGAATTTTACAAATCATGCCCAAAAATGACCAGAATCCTTGAAAATCGCACAAAAATGTAATATTTTTATATGTTTTGTAATGTTTTCAGTATAATGCTAAAAGTTAATGGAAATGGAAACTCACTCTCGGAAGAGATAAGGAAAGAAATAGATGTTCTCCCTCACGCAAAAATGTCGCTTGCTGAGGGCATTGTGAACTATTCCGCGCTCGCAAGAAAAATGCTCCCGGACCTTGAAAAAAAATTCGGAAAAAAACTCAACGAAGAATCAATCATTGTTGCAATCAAAAGATATGCGGATGAATTGGACAAAGATCAGCCCTATGTTTCTTACATAGACTCATTTGCACAAGCACAAATAGTCCTTCAGGATAACATGTGCTATAGTCATTTCAAAAAAACAAAAAACGTTGTTGCTAAAGTAGATGAATTATTTGCAAAAGAAGACTGGAACATGGGCGAAATGCGCGTGTTGATACACGGAGCAGATCAAGTGATGACAATAATGAAAGAGAATAGAATACGAGATCTGTTGGAAGAATTATCGGATGATGTAATTTATTCTCTCAAAAATAATTCGCTTGTAACAATGACAATGCCGTTTGAATCGTTTGGCGTTTACGGAATCATAGCGGAAATGACGTCATTGTTGGCAAAAAAAGGAATCAACATAGAATTGCTTAGCAGCCCGCCCGACATACACTTTTTAGTGGATGAAAAAGACGCGGAAAGGGCTTATTCCGCACTCAGAAAACTCATAAATGATTCCAAAGAAGCACAAAAAGCAGCAAAAGGAAAGTAATAATAAAATAACAAAGCCCAAAACTATTTCTAATGAAACACACAAAAATGCAGGAATTGGCTCTCGAAAGAATTTACAGATTATTCGAGCTCGCGGAAAATGAACAAGCGAAAAAACCTGAGAGAAACAAAAGGTATATTGGAATAGCAATTGAAATCGGAAAAAAAACAAGGGCACGAATTCCGGAAGAACTCAAAACAAAATACTGCAAAAAATGCAAATCATATTTGAACAAAAAAAATTCAAAAATTTCTGTGAACGGAACACTGATAACGGTTAAATGCTTGGAATGCGGGTTTGAGAGAAAGACCGGGAAAAAAGAGCAAAAACAACGTTTTTAAAGGTTTCCAAATCGAGAATAGTAGTAACTTCTAATTTTACAATTAGGAGTTCGCCGCTAAAAACGGCTAGAACATTTGATTTTCGCTCCGCAAGGAGAAACACGAAATCAAATCCAAAAAAAACAAGGTGAAAATTAAAATGTATTTGAATATTGTGAAAAAACATTACGTGGGACTGAAAGTCGCACACCTCACTAGCAGAGGTGTCCGCTAATGGGTATATATGATGTGCCGGCAGACAGACTGATAGAAGCGGTAGCCAACGAGCTGAAAACAAAAATACAACAGCCGGAATTCACAAAATACATCAAAACCGGAGCACATAGAGAAAGAGCACCACAAAGAAGCGACTGGTTCTTCATGAGAAACGCAAGCATCCTATACCAGCTCTACAGACACGGAGCAACAGGAACAGGAAGCCTTAGAACTTATTACGGGGGGAGAAGAAACCGCGGAGTAAAGCCTGAACACAAAAAAAAGGCAAGCGGAAAAATAATCAGAGTATGCCTCCAAAACCTCGAGAAGCAGGGGCTCTTGAAAAAAGACAAAAAAGGAAGAGCGGTAACGGGAAAAGGAGAAAAGCTACTTTACGCAAAAGCAAAAGAAATTGAAATTATTTTTAAAGAAGAAATAAAGAAACAAGAGGAAGAAAAAGTACAGAGAATGGAAAAAGCAAAACAAAACATTGAAAAAGCAATGAAAGAAAGAAAAGAAAAAGAAGAAAAATTAAAACAGAAAAAAGAAGCCGAACTAAAGGCAAAAGAAGAAACAAAAGAACAACCAAAAAGCGATGAAAATGAGCGAAGAGGAAAACCTGAAGCAAAAAAAGCTTGAAGAATTACAAGAAAAAATGAGAAAACAACAGGAGACGCAGCAGCAGGAACTTGAAAGAGAAAGCCAGATGCAAAGCATGTTGAAACGCTACCTCGATGAGGAAGCAAGACAGCGGCTAAGCAATGTAAGGCTTGTAAACAAAGAACTTTACACAAAAGCTTTCAAAGCAATAATGATGATGATGCAAAGAGGTTATGTTCAGGGAAAATTGAACGAAGCACAGGTAAAAGAAATTTTGATGAATTTGAAGGAAGATAGAGAGTTTAAGATTACAAGAAAGTGATTTGAAAATGGGAAAAAAAGATCAGGAAGAAAAAGAATTTTTAATCAGCTCCAGAAAATCAATCGGAGCGGGCTTAACTAACGCGCCGGTTTGGATACTTCAAAAAGCCGGAAAAAGAATCTGGAACAAACGCGGAAAAAGACACTGGAGACAAACAAAATTAGGATTAGTATTCCAAAGAAAACAGAAACAACAGGGAAAAATCAGGAACGCCCAAAAATGGAAAAGCGGAAAAAGAGCAAAAACCGCGCTCCACAAAAGAGGCGATAAGTAATGAAAGGCGAACAAGCAGAATACACAATAGCACTAAGGAATGCATTCATGTTCCCGCCAAAAAAAAGAATAAGAAAAGCACTTAACGTAATCATCAGATTTGCGGAAAAACACGCAAGAGCAAAAGAAATCAAAATAAGCACGGAAGTAAACGAATACTTACACGAAAATTCTAAAAATTTGCCGAGAAAAGTTAATGCAATTCTACTTAAAGAAGAAAACAAAATAACGGTTTTTTTGCAGGAAGGAACACAATTGAAAACTTATAAGGAAAATAAAGAAAAAACAAAAAAAGAAACCGAGAAGAAAAAGAAAGAAGAAAAAGGAAAAGAGAAGAAAGAAGACACTGGCGAAGACAAAGAACAGAAAGAAAAGCTTGAAGACAAAAAGGAAAAAGAAAAAGCCGGACACGCGAGCTCAATAAAAAGAAAAACAAACAAATAAAAAAAAGTGATTTTGATTGAATTTTGCAAAGGGCACGGTTAAAAGCAGCCCTTACGTGGGGGTTTTCGCTTCAACAACAGACGAAATCTGCTTAATACCTCATTCCATACTTCCAAAAGAGCACAAACAGCTCGAAACAGAACTTGACACTAAAACGCTGAAAGTAAACCTTGGGGGAACTTCTCTGTTAGGAGTACTGGCAAGAGGGATTGGAAAAAAAATTGCAATAACAGGAATAGCGGAAAAACAAGAAATTAATATATTGGAAAAAGAAGGACTTGAGATAATGGTTTTGGAAGATTATAGTTCCGCAGGAAACCTAATTGCAATGAACAAAAACGGCGGAATAGTAAGCCCGCTTATAGCTGATAAAAACGTTAAAAAATTGGAAACGTTTTTTGACATAAAATTCCACAAAATAGGCATAGCAGGCCTTGATGTGCCCGGATCATGCGTGACAGTAACAAATAAAGGCTTTATCTGCCACCCAAATACTAGCGAAGAAGAGTTCACAAAACTCGAAAAAATCTTCAAAGTAAAAGGAATGGCAACAACATCCAATTACGGAGATTTATTCGTTTCAAACAGTGTAGTAGCAAACACAAAAGGAGTAATAGCCGGAGCAAACACATCCGGAATAGAACTTGGAAAAATAGACGAAGGATTAAGAGGAGAAGAATAAAAATGAACGAAAAAACATTTACTATAGGCGGAACATACAAAGAAAAAAGAGGACTGAAAATATTCCTCAAAAAAGTAAAAGCGGTTAACCAGAACTTTGCCAAAGAAAAAACTTATTCAGAAATAGGATCAAAACACAAAGTGAAAAGAAACCAAGTGAAAATAAAAACAGTTGAAGAAACAAAGTGAAAAAAATGGCGGAAGAAAAAACCAATGTCAGAATAACCGGAAACCAACTATTGCAAATGGCAAACCAGGAAAGACAAAAGCTCGAGAGTATCAACAACAAAGTTCAAACACTCCAGAATTTCAGGCACGAACTTGCAGCAGCAAGAGACTCAATTGAACATCTGGGGAAAACAAAAAAAGGACAAAAAATAATGGTTAACCTTGGCGCCGGAATCTATGTTGAAACAACACTCGAAAATACTGAAAAAGCAATTGCATCAATAACCGGAAATGTGTTCAAAGACAAAACCTACAAAGAACTAGGGGAAATACTCAACAACAAAATAAAAAACATGGACAAAACCATTTCCAACACAGCCGAACAACAGAGAAAAGCAATTATAAGATTAAACCAAATAGAACAAGTGCTCGCGGCCGGACGAGAGCACATCCAGCAAAAACAATAATTCTAGAAAACCAAATATTGCACTTATGTTTGACTTTCTCAAGAAAAAAATAACTGATTTTACAGACAAACTAAAAGAAAAACTTCAGGAAAAAAAACCTGAAACACAAGAAATTCCTTTGGAAAAAGTTCCTGAAAAACCCGCGCAGAAACCAATTGAAAAGAAAAAAGCGGAAACAAAAACTCAAAAAATTACTGAAAAAAAAGAAAAGAAGAAAAAAGAGAAAAAATCTGAAGCGAAAGAAGAAATTGCACTGGAAACTGAAACTCCCGAAGAAATTTCCGAGGAAGTTGTTGAACCGGAACAGGAAGAAATAATTGAAACGGAAGAAACATCTGATGCGGAAGAGTTTGACACTGCCGGAGAAAAAAAAGAGGCCGAAGAAAAAATAAAAGAAGTTCGCGGAGAAGAAAAAAGAGAACTCAAAGCAAAAGTTGGTTTTTTCAAAAAAATAACAGGATTTATCGGCGGAAAAATAAAAATATCCGAAAACGAAACAAAAGAATTCTTCGAAGAATTCGAACTAAGTTTATTGGAATCGGATGTTGAACAGGAAACCGCGGAAGCAATAGTAAAAGAACTCAAAGAAAGAATTGTGGGAAAAGAAATATCCTCAAAAGAAAATGTTTCTGAATTCCTGAAACAAGAAGTTCGAGAATCTTTGAAAACAGTAATGGAAACACAAAAAATCGAATTATTGAAAATGAAACAAAAACCAATCAAAATACTTTTCATAGGACCGAACGGAGCGGGAAAAACAACATCCATTGCAAAAATAGCAAAATACTTTTTGAATAATAAAAAAACAGTTATTATTGCGGCGGGAGATACTTTCAGAGCTGCGGCAATTGAACAATTACAGGAACATGCAGATAAGTTAGGGGTGAAACTTGTAAAGCATAATTATGGAGCCGATCCTGCAGCGGTTGGATTTGATGCGGTAAAAATGGCGGAAGCGAAAGGAATTGATGTTGTACTTATTGATTCTGCGGGAAGACAGGATACAAACAAAAATCTGCTTGAGGAAATGAAAAAAATCGAGAGAGTTGTAAAACCGGATTTGAAATTATATGTAGGAGAAGCATACACTGGGCAGGCGCTACTTGAACAGGTCGAGGAATTTGATAAAGCAATTAATTTGGATGGATTTGTATTAACAAAAATTGATACTGATACAAAAGGCGGAACAGCAATTTCACTTTTGCACAAATTCAAAAAACCAATTTTATTTGTTGGAACCGGACAAAGGTATGAAGATTTGCTTGAATTCAAACCGGAATTTATAATTGATAGGATATTGTGAAATCAATTATCTAGCAGTTTAATCTGTTTTCTTTCTAATTGTGAGAGTTCTAAAAGCCAGTAGCCCGCCAATTTGCCATTCAATGTTCTTATATTTACCGAGGAATTTTCCCAATTCAGATTCAATTGCGTAATCCATTATTATTATCACGCTTGCTAATCCGCCCGGCTTTAGTATTTCTATTACATTAGAGATTGCTTTTTTTGGTGGAAACAAGGGCGTATGATACACTCCACCAAAGGTTGATTCTACTAAATGGAAGCTGTTTCTGCCAAATGTTTTTGCCAATTCTTCCGGCACTGCAACTACGTCTGGTTTGTGTGCTTTTTGAATGTCTGTTGTGACTATTTGCATTTTTACTTTACCTTGTAATTTTCTTTCAAGATCTCTTTTGAACGTGCTTTGTCCTACACCCTCGTTCAATATTCTTATTGTTTCCCCAGGAAACCGTTTTGACAATCCAATAATTTCATTGACAAAATCTTTTTGATGATGGAAATTAATGTCGTGAAGGTTCCTGTCAGGAGCCACATATTCCAGAGGTTTGCTTCCCTCAAAACTTTGCTTTCTTTTTTCTATTATTTTTTTTTCTTTAGTTGACAACCTTAATCTTCTTTGTGTTCCAAGGCTTCGAATTACACCGGACAGTCTTCCAAGCATATCTAAAGCAATAAAGTCGTTGAAGCTATTTAAGCATTTCCAAGTAATGTGATTGTCACTCAAATTCTAAAGGACAACTCATCCTCAAGAAAGCATTTAAAAAGATTTACAATTCCAATCATTAGTGATTTTATGAAAGTTTCAGAATTGAAAGCAAGAGCTCCTGTACCGGAAATAGAACTTGAAATCGTTTCCAAGGGAGAAATAAGGAAATGGGCATCCGACAGCGGAGAAGGAACTGTTTGCAATTGTGCAGGAAAAGACAAGACAGGGGAAGTAAGTGTTTCCCTTTGGAATGCGGATTGCGATAAAGTGGAAGAGGGAGACAAAATTAAGATTACAAACGGTTGGGTAAACGAATACAGGGGACAATTGCAGCTTTCAGCGGGAAAAAAAGGCTCGCTTGAAGTGCTGAAATAAAGAGCTAATTTTTCGAAAACAAACCCTTTATATAGAACTTCAACAGCAATTAATACAGGATTGGATTAACCAGCAAATAACTATTTTCTATCGCATAAAACGGGAAACACACCTGTTTGTGGGGTTTGTTGGCATCCGCTTTCCAAAAATAATTCATAGGGGGAAATACAAGTGCAGGAAAGAAGGAATAACAAAAGATTTGGACCTATCCCGGTTAAAGAGGGAGACACCTACGAAGTAGAAATAGAAGGCATTGGCGAAAAAGGCGACGGAATAGCCAGAGTTAATGGTTATGTAATAATCGTTCCAAACGTCCAAAAAGGCGATAATGTCAAAGTAAAAGTCAACGCGGTCAGAGGAAAAGTAAGCTTTGGAGAAGTATTAGAAAAAACCGAAAAAGCTTCCGGCAAAGCAAAGAAAAAAGGCAAAGAAGAACCAGCAGAAGAATCGGAAGAAGATTCAATGGACGAATCTAACGATGACGCGGAAGACGACACGGATGACGAAGATTTTGATGATGAAGAAGAAAAGGAGGAGTAAAACATGGCTAGTTTGAACGAATTGTTGGGAGTAGACTCGAGCGAAGAACTCAGGTTAAAACTCTTGAAAGAAGAACTTAAACTCAGGAAAAAACAGCCTGAAGCATGGACAAAAACAAAGTACAGGCCGTACGCAAATTTTAGAACAAAAAAGAAAGAAGACGTGCCAATAGCAACAGTCCAGGCAAAAGCATAAAATTAAAATTATGGCAGACCACAAGAGTTTTCGGCATTTGCTACTGGGTCTGCCAGATAGCAAACCACGAAAATTCGCCGAATTACTTTACTGGTTTGCTATAAACGGGGATTTCAATTGAAATCCTCAAAAAACTTCTTTTTTAGTAACGCAAACCTAAAAGTGCGCGATCTTTTGAAAGAGCGGCTTTTATTCTCGAAATTCTACTTTTTACAGTGCCTATTGGAACTTTAAACTGAGAACTCAATTCCTTTTGTACATTTATAGGATCAATCAAACGCAGATCGAAATAAGCATGAGCAAAAGGAACAAGTTTCGGACTTACTCTTTTCTCGATTGCCCTATTTAAAGTTTTCAAAAATTCATGAGTAATAAGCTGAGAGTCCGGCGCAGTTGCAGGAGGTTTTCTCGCAGAATCAAGTTTAAATGCATCAATATGTGGTTGCGTCCTCTTAGTACTACGAACAAAATTTATGAAGTTGTTTTGCCACATTAATGCAGTGCGCTTGATAATATCAGTTTTTGTTGCTCCGTTTGGAAATTCTTCACCCAACTTCTCAATTTCTCGGTTTAGTCGCTCTCTAAGCCCTTCCTCAATAACATCAACAGTAATGCCCAATTTTTTTGCTTCAGGGTGTTTAACAAAATAGGCAGCTAGACCGGGAATTCTTCCCATAGCATATTCGTATATTTCCCACTGATCTTTTAGATGAACCGGCTTTTTTCCTCGTTTTCTTACAGGTTTCAACATTAAGGAAAGTATAAACTCCTTCGATTATAAATTTTTCTAAGGAAGTTTTAACGATGAAACTCGAGAATGTTTCTTTTTTATAATAAAACCACACAACTCTATTAGGGATACTCATGAGCTTGGGAGACAGCCTTAGAAAGGCAATGGAAAAACTCAGGAACAGTTCTTCCATTGACAAGGAAACCGTAAAAGAGGCGGTAAAACAAATTCAAAGAGCACTCATTGCGGGAGACGTTGAAATAACTCTCGTAATGAAAATCAGCAAAGAAATAGAAGAAGAAGCATTCAAAGATTTGCCAAAAGGAATCAACAGAAAAGAACACATAATCAAAATCACTCATGATAAATTAGCCGGAATACTTGGAGGAAAAACCAAGGTTCCTGAAAAACCGGGAAAAATTTTATTAGTCGGATTATTCGGAAGCGGAAAATGTGTCCACCCTGAAACTATGATCCCAATGCCCGACGGGAAAATAACAACAATAAAAGAAATTTACGATAATAATCCGGAAACAGCGTTTACACTTGAAGACGGATATGTAAAGGAACTCGCAAAGCCGTTAGAAGTATTTTCGTTGGATCCGGTAAGCATGAAAAATACTAAAGGGAAGGTCACGCACATATGGAAACTGAAAAAAGACAAGCCATTGTATAAAATAACTCTTGACAACGGAAATAACCACCAGGTTACTGTTACACAAGAACACCCTTTTTTTGTACTTGAACACGGAGAAATACACAAGACAAGAGCCGATGAAATTAAAATCGGACAATACATAGCCACACCGAAAAAACTACGAAATACGCATTGCCAAAATGATATCTCTGCCGAGGTCATGAGCATTCTTCTTCCGAATTGGATAATAGTCAACCAAAATCTTGCAAATCAAGCAAAGAAGATGCTTATTGAAAAATACGGGACTTTAAAAAATGCATTTTCATCGTTTGGAGAGAACTATTCATATATTACTTTTGTCGCGAACCTAAAAGCCGGAGAATTAAGAGTCAGTACACTAAGAAAACTTGAAAAACTTGAATTTAAATATGAATCTGAAGAGGAGATAACGGTAAAGCGTTCTGGGAGTGCGGCGAGAAAAGTAAAAATCCCAACACAAATAAACCCTGAGCTCGGGGAGTTTTTGGGTTATGTTTGCGCGGATGGACACATGAGAAAACAATATCTAGAGATAGTTAACGAAGATGATGATATAATTAATAGAATAGAAACAATCGGAAAAAATATCTTCGGAATAAATCCAATTACAAAACCGGACAACAGGACAGTTGCACTAAGAGATATCAGGTTTTGTTCAGTAATTTTAGCAGAGGTTTTCAACAGGCTTTTTTACATACCATATAACAAAAAAAGCGACAAAATCAGGGTTCCGAAACAGGTACTTCTTGCTGACGAGCCGACTAGAAAATCTTTCCTTCAGGCATATTTCGACTGTGACGGGTATACGAGAGATGGAACGAGAAGTATAGAGTTTTCTACTGCAAGCAGATTCATGGGGGAAGAAATCAGAATAATGCTTTCTGCGTTTGGTTTTGTCCCGGGTTATAGCAGAAAAATTATCAACAACAAGACACATTACCGTATTTTCGTAAAATCCAAGGACGTGGAAAAGTTTTACATTAAAATAGGCTCGCGAATAAGATTCAAACATGAAAGATTGAGTAAAAGCATTGAAATTGGAAGAGGACAGACTTTTGGAAAGCAAGAAATGTTGCATGTGGGAAAAAAGCTAAAACATTATAGAGAATATATGGGGGCTACAATTGGAGAAATACAAAAACATGTTCCGTCTTATGGCACATACGAATCAGAAGGGTTGATTTCAAGAAATTCGCTCAGGAAATTCATTAAAGCCATTAAGACTACAAAAAACAAAAACAACTCGATTCTAAAAGCTACCTTAAACGGCGCCAACTTGAATGAAATCAATAAATTGGTCAATGAGCCACATACCTGGACAAACGCGGTGGTTCATAGGCTGTGCCAACAGGACTACTTGGCGTATTCAAATAAGTATTTACAGATAACAGAAAAAGGAAGGAAACTGCTGGAAAAAAATGCGGCGTTTGATGAATCCATAGTTCTGCAACTTGAAAAACTTGCAGAATCGGAAATATCCTGGATCAAAGTGAAAAAAATGGAGTTAGTAAACAATGCGGATTTTGTCTACGACCTTACAGTGGAAAATTATCATAATTTTGTTGCAAACCACACAATAGTGCACAACACCACAACAACAGGAAAACTTGCAAAATGGTATTCAAAACGCGGACTCAAAGTAGGAGTAATCGCCGCAGATGTTTACAGACCGGCTGCGTATAAGCAATTGAAAACATTGGCTGAAAATGCAAAGGTCGAATTCTATGGAAACGAAAAAGAAAAAAATTCTGTGAAAATAATTAACGAAGGATTAAAAAAACTGGAAAAAAGCGATCTAATTATTTGTGATTCAGCGGGAAGAAGCGCGCTGGATGAAGAACTTACAAAAGAAATTCGCGCAATAGACAAAGCATTCGGCGCAAAAGAAAAATGGTTAGTAATAGGAGCGGATGTAGGACAAGTTGCAAAAAAACAAGCGAACGCATTCCACGAAAGCATTGGAGTTAATGGAGTAATAATAACAAAAATGGATGGATCAGCAAAAGGAGGAGGGGCATTAACGGCGTGCAACCAAACCGGGGCAAAAGTATACTTTATCGGAACAGGAGAAAAAATAGATGAAATACAGGAATTTGATGCAACCAGATATTTGAGCAGAGTAATGGGATATGGAGATCTTGAAGCCTTACTTGAAAAAGCAAAAGAAATTCAGGAAGAACAAGGATTCGATGCCGAAGAAATGATGAAAGGAGATTTTAATTTAGAAGCATTTTATCAACAAATGAAAGCAACAAGAAAAATAGGAACAATGGACAAAGTAATGGACATGATGGGTTTGAAAACTCAAGTGCCAAAAGAATTCGCGCAAATGGGAGAAGAGAAACTCAACAAATACGGTTATTTAATTGATTCAATGACAATGGAAGAAAAAATTGATCCGGAATTAATGAATTCAAGCAGAATAGCGAGAATAGCAAAGGGATCGGGAACAACACAGGAAGAAGTAAGGGAACTTTTGAAAAATTATAAAAAAATGAAAAAAATGTTCAAACAATTCAAAGGACTGGATGAAAAACAATTACAAGACGGAAAAGGAGTTAACATGCAAAAACTCCAGAAAATGTTTGCAAAGAAAAAAAAATTCAAAATAAGATGATAATATGGAATTGCTTATTTTTCGAGAAATAGCGGTAATGGCGGCATCATTCATTGCCGGTTATACTGATTTGAAAACCGGTTACATTTACGATTGGATAACATATCCGTTAATTGCATTTGGATTGATTGTGAATATTTTTGAACAAGAATACACGGGAATAATTTTAGGAGCAATAGTTTTTGCTGTTGGGTATGTGCTTTACTATACAGGAAAATTGGGAGGAGGGGATGTAAAACTTTACACCGGAATTGGACTTGCTCTTCCATTTTTTGCAAATGGAGTTTTTGTGCTAAGCGTAATAATTTTATCCGCGCTCGCAGCACTAGTATTTTTGAGCGTTTACTATCTTTCAAAATATTTCCGCAAAGGAATAAATGTTGAATACAATAAAAATGGAATAAAAAAAGCAGCGCTGCTTGGAATTGTAATTATTCTGTATCTTTTTTTTCTTAATTCAACACAACTTGTTTCAGAGGCTTTCATAATTGCAATAGGAGTTCCTTTGCTGCTTGGAATTGTGTTCCTTGCATTTGAACGCGGAATTAGAAAAGAATTTTTTCTCAAAAAAATAAAATTAAGTGAAATGGAAGAAGATGAATTGGTTGCATTTGATTTTATGGAGGAACAGGAACTCAAAAAATTCCCCAATAAATTCAAAGGAATAATAGGAAAGGAAGAAGCGGAAGAACTCAAAAAAAACGGGGTAAAGGAACTTCTTGTTTATAGAGATTTGCCGAGATTTGGGATCTTTATTTTTGTTGGAGTAATCCTGACAATTTTGTTTCCCGAAATAACACTGTTTTTCGGGGGCGGATTTTTATGAACAAATTCATGAAAATGGCTCTCGAGGTTGCGGAAAAAGGAAGAGGGAAAACAGAGCCTAATCCCCTTGTTGGAGCGGTTATTGTAAAGGAAGAAAAGGTTATTGCAACCGGATTTCACGCACAATATGGGGGAAAGCACGCCGAAGAAGACGCAATAAAGAAAGCCGGCAGAAAAGCGAAAGGAGCAGACCTATATGTGACTCTGGAGCCGTGTAATCACTATGGAAAGCGCCCTCCATGCACAAAAACCATACTAAAATCAGGGGTAAAAAGAGTCTTTATTGCAATGAGAGATCCGAATAAAGGTTCTCTTAATGGAGCGGCGGAACTCAAAAAAAACGGAGTAAAAGTAATAACCGGAATAATGGAAAAAGAAGCAAAAAAACAGAATAACTTCTACATAACTGGGCTTGGCTCTGAGTTGCAAATAAGCATGAAAATCGCACTCACGGAGAAAGGTTTTATCACATGGGGAAATGGAAAAAGAAAAATTGTTTCAGGGAAAAACGCGTTTGAATTTACGCAAAAATTGCGGGAGAAAAGCGATGCGATTATAGTGGGAATTAACACCGTTATCAAAGATGATCCAAAGCTTTCTGTTCGTGGAAACCCGAATAAGAATCCTGTGAGGGTTGTGCTTGACTCAAAACTTAGGATTCCTAAAAATGCAAAAATATTCTCCGAAAAAGGGGAAACAATAATTTTTTGCACGAACAAAGCTCCGCGAAAAAAAATCACGGAAATTTCAAAAAAAGCAATTGTAATAATTGCCGGGAAAAAAATAAACATTTACGAAATTGTACACGAACTTTACATGCTTGGATTGCGGAAAATACTTGTAGAACCTGGACAAAGAATTGCAACAAGCTTTTTGGAAAAAAAATTGTTTGACAAATTATATTTGATTGTATCCCAAAAGAAAATCAAAAAAGGAGTTGTGGGGTTCGGGTTAAAAAAGAAAGTAAGCGTTAAATTAGTGTCAACAAAAAAACTTGGAAAAGACACTTTAATGGTTTTGGAGAGATAAAAAATGAAAATAGCAGTAACAGGCGCAAACGGAATGGTCGGAGCACTTCTGGTTAAAAAACTCAAAGAAAAAAAATTTGAAGTAATGGAACTTACACGCGCGAATTGTGATATTACAAATAAAGAAATGACAAAAAAAGCAATTAAAGGAGCTGATGTTGTTGTACACTGCGCGGCACAATTGGATGAAGATGCCGCGGACATGGAAGAAATCAACGTAAGAGGAACGGAAAATGTTCTTGAAGCTGCTTCAGCTGCAGGAGCAAAACAATTTGTTTTTTTGAGCAGCATAGCGGCATTTGGAAATACGCTTGGAATAAAGGATGAACAAACAAAACCAAATCCTGAAACAAGGTATGAGAAAACAAAATGGGAAGCGGAAAAAAAAGTAATGGAATACCAGGAAGTTTTTCCGATAACAATATTCAGGCCAGCAATAATTGTTGGAAATAATTATTATTGGAAAAAAATAATCAAAGTAATAGGAAAAGATTTTCCGCTTATTGGAGATGGAAAAAATAAGTGGCAGCTTGTTTGTTTAGAAGATGTGGTTGATGCAATAGTGTTCTCAATAAACAACGAAGACTGCTATGGAGAAATATTCATAATTGCGGAAAAAGAAGGAATGACATTGCGAGAGCTTGCAGAGTTCATAAGAAGCGAACTTGGAATGAAAAAACCTTTGAAAACAATTCCATTCTGGCTTGGTTCAGCAATAGCATTCATTAATGGATTTGTAAAAATAATTCCGTTGCTCAATCCTGCGTATTTGAAAAGAATGGCGCGCGATAGAAGATATTCAACAAAGAAATTGCAAAAAACAGGTTTTACACCAAAACTTTCGGGCAAAGAAGGATTGGAAAAAATTATTCACTTATAACTTTTCTTTTCCGGCCTTTGAAACGGCTTTTGCAAGTTTTTCCATTAAAATTTTTGCTTTAGAAAGATTATCGGATTCGTCCTCAATCGCAGAACCAACATGAACAATATCAGCGCCGGCTTTAATGCAATCATACGCGTACTTATCATTTTTCACTCCGCCTGCAACCAAAAGAGGAATATCAATTAATTTTTTTGTATAAGAAATCATTTCCATTGGAGCGGGTTCTGGAGCACCTCCCCCTGATTCTAAAATAGCGAGCTTTGAACCCATGTATTCTCCTGCAAGTGCGGTAATGCCTGCAAGATACGGAAGTTCTCTTGGAATTAAATGCGCTCTACCAACCCAGCCCACAGCTCTTCCGGGCTCAATAACAATATAAGAAGTTGGAATAACTTCTAAACCGGTTCTTTTTAACGGAGCAGCGGCTCCTATTTGCGCGCCGGAAATATAATAAGGATCCAAACTATTCAACATGGACATAAAATAAATTGCATCAGCGTGCTTTGAAATCGAAGCAATATTTCCGGGAAATAAAATAACCGGCAAAGAACAATTATCTTTAATTTGTAAAATAGTTGAATCCAATAATTCTCCTTGTGCGCCGACAGAACCTCCAACCGCAATTGCATCAATTCCGGATTCTTGTGCAACCTTTGCAAGCTTTCCAGCTACTTTTGCATCCTGATTAGGAGGATCAATGACAGTAAACGCTAAACCCCCTTTCTCCTCAATGCGCTTCAAAATCTGCTTGTAAACCTTTCCTTCCTTCATGAAAAATCAACTAATAACTAGAACTCTAAAGGCTATAAAAAGGTTTTTCACGCAACAAATTTATAGTTTAACGTGTTCCATTGTTAAGATTAAAATGAACACAGGAAAAAACCCCGAAGAACTCACACAGAGAATAGTTTCCAACTCCGGAAAATCAAGAGAAGAAGTTGTACAACTAATTAATATGAAAAAAGAAAAATTCTCGGGATTACTAACTGATTCTGGGGCGGCTTTCATGATTGCAAAAGAATTGGGAGTTGAACTCGAAGCCGAAAACCGAGAAAATACAAAAATTTCCGAACTAAAAGAAGGAATGAACAATGTTGATGTAACTGGCCGCATCAAAAAAACTTTTGCGCCAAAAGAATTCGAAAAAAACGGGCGCAAAGGAAAACTCCAAAGCCTTCTCCTATGGGATGGGTCGGGAGAAATACGGGCAACGCTTTGGAACAATGATGCGGAAAAATTTAATTCAAAAAAAATGCAAAAAGGAACATGCCTAAAAATTACAAACTGTACAATTGGATCGTACAACGGAACATTACAATTAAACACGAATTATAATAGTTCATTCGAAGAAACTGATTCTATTGAAATTCCGAAATTGGATTCCGGACACAAAAGCATAACAGAACTTGATTCAAACATGAATGATGTTTCCGTAAAAGTTAAAATCAAAAAAACCTTTGAGGCAAAAGAATTTGAAAATGAAAAAGGAAAGGGAAAAGTAATGAACTTTTTTGTAAGCGAAGGCGCGAATGAAATGCGCGCAACCGCTTGGAACGAAATCTGTGATTTAGTAGAAGAAATAGGCGAAGGGGAAAATGTAATTATTGAAGGGGCTTACACAAAAGAAGGAAGAAACGGAATAGAATTGCATTTGGGTTGGAGTTCGAGGATAGTAAAGCAGGATTAATCTGTTTCTTTGACGTGATGAAGTTTTCCTTCCGGTTTTCTTCTTTGGTTTTTTCGCTGATCAAAATCTTGCGGAACTTTTTCCGGAAGAAGTTTACCAAAATCCTCAATTTGCTTGAGGCGCCTTGTGGAGTAGCCCTTATCTTCTCCTCTTTTATCTTGAGTACTAAATCTTTCTCCGGGAGCGCGATAATGTCTGCCGTCAGAATCAACACGGGAAAATGCGCTTCCAATTTGATCTGGAAATTTTACAATTGGTTTTCTTTTAGGAAGTTTCAGAGGCATTTAATAATAAAGTATTTTTTGTATTTAATCCTTGGTTTTCGCAAAAGAACAACTAAGTGGCATCGAACGAAGTGAAGATGGCACAGGTCTGACGGCGGACCTCTCCGCCGTTTCGCACCGGCACCGAGGTCTAAAATTATTTATAAAGGAAAGAACCATATTATACTAGTTCTCGCGTTCACGGGAAAATTCCACAGCCAGGGAATGTTCTCAAACAGGCGCAGAGGCAGGAGGAATTAAAATGGCTAAAAAAATAACAACAATAGAGGATTTGCCGGGCGTAGGACCGCAGGCAAGCGAAAAACTAATTAGCGCGGGATACAAAACCCTGGAAAATATTGCAGTAGCATCCCCAAAAGAACTAATTGAAATAGCGGGGTTAGGAGAAGGAACTGCGGATAAAGCAATTAAAGCGGCACGCGACGCCCTTGAAATGGGATATGAAACCGCGGCAGTTCTCGCGGAAAAAAGAAAACTTGTGGGAAAACTCACAATGGGAAGCAAAGAAGTTGACACTCTTATTGGAGGGGGAATAGAAACCCAAAGCATTACAGAAATATACGGAAAATTCGCATCAGGAAAAACACAATGGTGCTTCCAAACCGCTGTAACAGTACAACTCCCAAAAGAACAAGGGGGTTTAGAAGGCGGCTGTCTCTATATTGATTCGGAAAACAGTTTCAGGCCGGAAAGGATTTCGGCAATAGCACTAAACCACGGTTTAAACCCGGATGAAGTAATGCAAAACATTTACGTTGCAAGAGCATACAATTCAGATCATCAAATGCTACTTGTTGACAAGGCAGAAGAAATGGTGAAAGAAAAAAACATTAAATTAGTAATCGTTGATTCTTTGACATCCCAATTCAGATCGGAATTTGTCGGAAGAGGAACGCTTGCGGAAAGACAACAGAAACTCAACAAACACATGAGGGCGCTACAAAAACTGGCGGAAATGAACAACATAGTTGTATTGGTCACAAACCAAGTAATGGAAAGACCGGACATAATGTTCGGAGATCCAACAGCCCCTATTGGAGGAAATATTGTGGCACACGCATCCAAAACAAGACTCTACTTGAGGAAAAGCAAGGAAGATAAAAGAGTTGCAAAACTCGTTGATTCCCCATCACTTCCGGACGGAGAGGCAATTTATAGAGTAACAGAAAACGGAATAGAGGATATTTAAGTAAAAAGCCCGCAAGGGCTTTTTCAATTTATTTTTCAAAAACTATTTCCACAACATCCAATTCAACACACTTACAATCCTTTCCCAAAAATGAAGAAACACTTGGAGTTGTTCTCTTATTATCCCCAGAAATAAATTCCTTAACATACAAACCGTGCGAAGCAAGAACCTTTATAGCGAAAGTGTTTCCGTCAACAAAAGTTTTCTCTAAAACACGACCATACTTTGCCCTTTCTTTTTCAACGCGTCTTTTCTGCACACGCTCAGGGGTCAATTGTGCAATATCAAATTGTTTTTTAGGAATCTTAGACAGATCTTTTGCGGTTATTTTTGATTCACAAACACATTTTGCCAAATAAACTTTTTCAAAAGGAGAATTCTTCAAAAAAACAACCCTTTCTTTCGAAGAAAATTTTAAATCCCTAACCGAAATTTTTTCTTTAAATGCTTTGTTTGTTTTTTCTTCTAACTTTTTCAAATCCGCTCTGCGCTTTTTTGGTTCAACAAGTTCAAAAACAAAAGGCCTGCCTTCTCCAAGCATTCTAACATCGACATCTTCTCTCCCCGCACCATGGAACTTTGATTCTTTGGAATCGAAAACCGGAAAAAACTCTTTCTCAAGAAGCTCCTGCACGGAATCGTCGGAAAGTTTTCCTGTTTGCGAACAAAAATCGCAACCCCTGCCTTTACACTTATAACAATAATAAAACGTCTGCGCAATTTCCCTTGAAAACTTGTTGTAAAAACCTTCAATAAAAACACTTGAAATCGAGGTTTCTATAAAACCGCGATCGAGTTGAATGAGAAGATAAATATCATAATTATCCCTGGCGTTCTTTGCGGAAAAATTTTTTTCAATAAATTCAACCAATTGCTTTCTCAAATCGATTTTTGACTCAGGGTTCAGAGAAGAGACACCTATTTCAAAAAAATCAAATTCAATAGGAGAAATGATTTCGGAAATAGCTTTGGCTACGAATTCAAAAGAATTGTCCGGAAATGGGGTTTTCATCAGAAACTTGGATAGGGATATGGAAAAAAGGGTTTGCTTGGGAAAAGCATGTTAATAGTCCTCGGGAGAAATTCCCTGCATTCTAATGCTGCACACCAATTTCGATTTTATGCCTGCTTTTTGGAGCGCGGCAATGAGCTCTTCTGATTCGGCACCCGGATTAAGAATAACCTCTTTCAAACCAATTTTTTTGAAATCCTCCAACAAAGTCAAAGTAACTTTTGAAGGAATGTAAATTGAAACTAGATCTGGCTTTTCGGGAACATCGTTTATTGAGGAGTAACATTTCACTCCTTCAATTGCTTTTTCAACAGGATTAATTGGGAAAACTTTCCAACCAAGATCTTTGTAAACGCGGACACATTTGTTGCCGAATTTTTCTTTGTTCGCGGAAGCTCCAATAATTGCAATTGAACGCATACAAAAAAAATACCATGATTAAATTTTTATTTTGAAAGCATTGAAATTCAAATTCACAATACAATCATTTGCTTTCCGCAATTGCGCGCGCAACATTTTTCACAACATTTTTGTCAAAAACGTTCGGAAGAATTTTCTCGATTGTTGGATTGCTTATTGTATTCGCGAGCGCATAAGCCGCGCGGATTTTCATATTATTTGTAACACGAGAGGCTTTCGAATCGAGGAGCCCCCTGAAAACGCCCGGAAACGCAAGAGCATTGTTCACTTGATTCGGAAAATCGCTTCTTCCTGTTGCAACAATTTTTGCACCGGCTTTTTTTGCAATATCCGGCATTATTTCAGGAACAGGATTTGCCATCGCAAAAACAATGGAATCCTTTGCCATTGAACGGATCATTTCTTCGGTAACAATGTTTCCTTTCGAAACCCCGATGAAAACATCCGCGCCTTTCAAAGCATCGGCAAGAGAACCCTTCTTATTTTCCCTATTGCTTATTTCGGCAAGCTTCAATTTGTAATCGTCCATATCAGTTCGGCTTTTATGAATAATTCCCTTGCTGTCGCACACAATCACATCCCTCACGCTAGTGCACACATTCAAATTGGAATCTCCAAAACAAACTAAAAAATTTGCAATGGCTGTTCCCGCGGCCCCTGCTCCGTTGATTACAACCTTTAACCTTGCCAAATCCTTTCCAAGGGCTTTTGCGGAATTAATTAAAGCAGCGAGAACAACAATTGCAGTTCCGTGCTGATCGTCATGCATAACAGGAATGCCGATATTCTGGAGTTTTTCCTCAACCTCAAAACAGCGCGGAGCACTAATGTCCTCAAGATTTATTCCCCCAAAAACAGGAGAAATATTCTTTACAATGAAAACAATTTCATCAACATTCTGTGTTTTCAATGCAATAGGAAACGCATCAACTCCCGCAAATTCCTTCAAAAGAAGTGCCTTTCCTTCCATCACTGGAAGAGAGGCCTCGGCCCCAATATTACCCAACCCAAGAACGGAGGAACCGTCCGTTACAATTGCAACGGTGTTTCCTTTCATAGTATAATCAAAAACTTTTTTTGGAGAAGAAGCTATTTCCAAACAAGGTTCTGCGACGCCGGGAGTGTAAAGAAGGGAAAGGTCTTCCATTGTTTTAACCGGAATTTTGGAGTTAACGGTTAATTTTCCCCTTAATTTTTCATGTAATTTTAAGGCAGGAGATTTTTCCATGGAAAATCACTAGTGTTGGTCCATTGCAGAATTATTGTTGATAAACTCGTAAGCGGAAAAAGCGGCTATAACACCCTCGGAAGCGCCGGTAATAGCCTGCTTAAAATGCCTGTTCACGACATCGCCCGCGGCATAAACTCCTTGAACATTTGTTTTTGACTCAACATCAATTAGTATTTCCTTTTTTTCATCAACCTTAACCCCGATTTTTTCGGCAAGCTCCGAATTCGGAAGAGCGCCTATTTCAATGAAAACACCGTCAAGCTTGAGCTGTCCGCCTTCCTTGAACTTTATTCCCGTGACAAATTTTTCCCCAAAAATTTCTAAAACATTTTTTTTGAGCATTAATTCAATGTTTGCTTTTTGCACAACTCTCTCCCCATTAATCGGTTCAGGCCGGATTTTTTCGCCGCGATAAATAATATAAACTTTTTTTGCGTACTCTGAAAGAAGCAAGGCTTCCTTTGCCGCGGAATCGGAACCTCCTATAACAGCAACAATTTTTCCCTTGAAAAGAGCCGCATCGCAAACCGCGCAATAGCTGACGCCCTTGTTTTCAAATTCTTTTTCTCCGGGAACATTAAGTTTTCTTCTCGTTGTTCCTGTTGCAAACAAAATTGTTTTAGCCTCATACTCTTTCCTATCACTGGTTTTTACAACAAAACCTAATTTTGATTTTTTGGAAACATCAACAACTTTATCATTCACAATTTTAACATCATTGGCTTTTACATGATCCTGGAGTTTTTCTCCGAGATCCCAACCGGTTATTGCCTTTTCACCGGGCCAATTTTCAACAATGTGCGTGTTAACTATTGTTCCGCCGATCAATTCTCCGATAACCAAAGTCTTTAATCTGAAGCGCGCGGCATAAACTGCCGCCGGAAGACCAGCGGAACCGGCGCCGATCACAATGAAATCATATTTATCCATTTTTCACACCCAACAAAATTACAATCCCAACGCTTCCTTAAGTGCGGGCTTGTCAAAGCCGACAATTATTTTCCCGTTTATTTCCAAAACAGGAACGCCCAATTGACCTGATTTTTCAAACATTTCCTGAGCCTTGGATTGATCCGCGGCAACATTAATTTCCTTGTACTCCACATTATTTTCCTTAAAATATGCCTTTGCCAATTTGCAGTAAGTGCATGTAGGAGTTGTGTATATCGTGACTTTGCCCAATCAAACTCGCCTCACTATTCAAGTGGGTTAAAACATCTATAAAAACTTATGCGGGAATTGGATTTTGGTAAAAAAACAAAAAAAAATTAATTAAAATAATAGAAAAAAATTAAAAAAAAGAATTTGAGAACCCGCAATTTAGTTTGCGAGTTCTGCATCAATAATCTGTTTGAAAACCGAGTATGGTTGAGCTCCGACAACTTTCTGACCGTTAATGAAGAAAGTTGGAGTTCCTGAAACTCCTGCAGCCTGACCCTCGCTGAAATCCGCCTGAACTTCCGCCCTATACTTTCCGGATGAAACACAATCATCGAACTGTTGCGTGTTCAAACCGAATTCTTGAGCCCATTGCTTGTAAGAAGCAGAGCTCATAATGGCTTGATTTGTAAAAATTTTGTCATGGAATTCCTGGAACTTTCCTTGTTCAGCAGCGCATTCCGCAGCTTCAGCAGCGGGTTGTGCTTCAGGATGGAAGCTCAAGGGAAAATCCCTATAAATTAACTTGACTTTTCCAGTATCAATGTAATCAGTCCTTAACTGCAAAAGAGTGTTTGTGTAAAAATTGCCGCAGAATGGACATTGGAAATCCGAAAACTCTACAATTGTTACCGGAGCGTTTGGGTCTCCTTCAATTTTGTCTTCGTTTGCCAAAGCCTCCATGTCAATTGTTGGGTCCGGTGTTGGAGTTGGCACAACAACGTTTCCTGTGTCTCCTGTATTATCATTGCCGCTTCCAACTATTGGGGAGGGAATGTCCTGAATTGCTACAGTCAAACCTGTCAAATTATTATTGACAGAATTTCCCACAAAAAAAACTGTGCCCGACAAAACCAATGCCGAAACAATCAAACTTATTGGCAAATAAAATTTTTCATCCAAACCAAAAACCTCCATAGTTAACTGGTTAACATTAATTCATTAATATTATTATATTATTGGTGTTAAGCCAATATTTAAAGCTTTTCCCGTGGGCTAAAAAGGCTTAAAACCCTAATAGAACGGGAAATAACCATAATTGCTAATTATTTATACATTATTATGTATTTATAAAGCTCTGTTTTTGTTAGGCAAAATATTATGAGAGGGCTTCATTCAGAACCTGTCTCCATTGCTCAATCGTAAGATTCCCCATGCTTTTTCCGTTGACAAAAAAAGTGGGAGTAGAATTAACTCCTAAAGAATTTCCCAATGCAATATCGGAAGCAACCTTTGAAGAGTATTTTCCGGAATCAATACATTGACCGAATTGTGTTACATCCAAACCAAGATCCAAAGCATAGCCCTTCAAATCAGGAATTGCAAGAGTGGGCTGCTTCTGATACATTATATCATGTAGTTCCCAAAACTTTCCCTGTTCATCCGCACACTCAGAGGCTTCGGCGGCCTTGTATGCGAAAGGATGCGCACTTGAAAGCGGGAACTGCTTAAAAATAAATTTAACCCTTCCCTCATATTCCGGAAGAATTTGTTCGAGCTGAGTGAACGCAAAACCGCAAGCGGGACATTGGAAATCGCCGAACTCGACAACAGTAACGGAAGCATTTTCATTTCCCTTTGTGTGGCCGCTTCCAAGAACGCTTGGATCAACAATTGGACCGTTGCCATTATTTGAAAAAAAAGCAAAATAAACAATTCCAATTCCTGCGAGAACCAAAAGAACCGCAAGCGCAGTGTAGAGAGGATTTCCTTCATCGGATTTTTTCTTATTAGGCGCGTTCATTTCCTTTAACTTGCTCATCCAAGAATTCTTTTTACAAAATGTTTTAAAACGGAATCATTCGAATTTTCTCAAGAGAGCAATTACTTCTTCACTTCTTGCGCGTATTTTCTTTAGTTCTGAATCATATTTATCTCCGGCTTCACTCAACTCGCGTAAAATATTCCGATAACTCTCATTGGCAGTGCCAAAAGCAACTGGGGCACCTAACTGAGAAATTGACATGTCAAACAGTTTTGATCCATGACTATAAAGTGACTCCCATTCTCCCAAAAGACGGAGTTCTTCATGTAAATTTTCTTTAGTTTTAAGACGATCTGAACTCTTATTCAAAGCATTAATGCTTTTTTCTACAGCGTTGGCAAGACCCAATACTTTTCGATTTTCTTCATCAACAAAATCAATTATGGTTTTAGGATCCCGTGACCGCGGAAAACGACGTTCTAAATCCAATTCTATTTTAGAACCACTATACACAGGGAAAGATTTTCTCCTATTTCTACCTCCAATTCCGCGCAAAAGCCGGTGTAACAGCGCAAACGAAACCATGTAAAAATAAATGTAAACGTACTACTTAAATCTTCCAATATGCAATTTTGGGGTTGAACCATTACCCTTAAAAAGAATGTATTAACAATTGTTAATTATGGGACTTACTTTTCCGTGCGAAATCATAAGTTGGCAGGTTCTGCCTGCCGTAAGGCGCGAAATAGCCGAGTATTTGGTTAATGAAAAGAAAATAACAAGGAAAGTAACCGCGGCAAAACTTGGCCTTACAGAGGCGGCGGTGTGCCAATATTTGAAGGGAAAAAGAGGCGGCATACACAAATTCAACGAACATGATCTCATAAAAATCAGGGAAATGGGAGACATGATGATTACAAACAACAAGGGAATTGAAAGCATGTGTGTTGTTTGCAAAGAATTTGACGCATCACAAGAAGCACTGGATGCAGCCGGAGTCAAAAGGCTGCCGTTTGAATACAACAGATAGGATTGATTTTTATGCAAGGACTTGAAATAAAAAACCTATACGCAAAAACCGAGGGAAAAGAAATACTCAAAGGAGTAAACCTCGCGGTCAAGCAAGGGGAAATACATGCGATCATGGGTCCTAACGGATCTGGAAAAAGCACGCTCAGCTCCGTAATAATGGGGTCGCCGAAATACGAAATAACAAATGGGGAAATAAAATTCGACGGAAAAAAAATTTCCGAACTAGAAGCCGATGAAAGGGCAAAATTAGGATTATTCTTATCATTCCAATACCCGTTTGAAATACAAGGATTAACCTTTTCAAAATTTTTGCACGCGGCATACAAAAACCATTATCCATTAAAACCGCTCAGCATTGTACAATTCAGAATGCTTCTCAAAGAACAGGGAAAAGAATTAGGAATGACGGATGATTTCATTGACAGAGAATTAAATGTCGGGTTTTCCGGTGGAGAAAAAAAACGCGCGGAAATACTCCAAATGAAAGTATTGAAACCGAAAATAGCAATACTTGATGAAACCGATTCCGGTCTTGACATTGATTCGTTGAAACTTGTTTCGGAAGCGGTTAATAGGATGCGCTCGAAAGAATTCGGAGCAATAGTAATAACACACTACAAAAGAATCCTGAATTATTTGAAACCGGATTTTGTGCACATAATGAACGACGGAAAAATAATAAAAAGCGGCGGAGCGGAACTCGCAGACCAACTTGAAGAAAAAGGATACTCGGAAATAGTCAAAGAATTCGGCGGAAACCTGCTTAGGGTGAAAGAATAATGGATCGGAAAAAAGAAAGGCAACTAACAGAAATAGATTACACCAAATACGATTTCAATTACAAGACTGATGATTACGAAATCAAATTTGACAAAGGAATAAACGAGGATGTTGTAAGAAGAATTTCAAAACTCAAAAATGAGCCGGAATGGATGCTGGACATAAGACTCAAAGCATACAAAGCATTTGTGGAAAAAGAAATGCCAAAATGGGGCGCAGATCTAAGCGAAATACACTTTGATGACATAATCTATTACATGAAAGCTTCACAGGACAACAAAAAAAGTTGGGATGATGTTCCAAAAGAAGTCAAGGATACTTTTGATAGATTAGGAATTCCTGAAGCGGAGAAAAAAATGTTAGCAGGAATTGGTGCACAATATGATTCGGAAGTAATGTACCACAGTATTCGCGAAGACCTTGAAAAACAAGGAGTTGTTTTCCTTTCAATGGATGAAGGATTAAAAAAATATCCGGAAATTGTGAAAGAACATTTTACAAAAATAGTCCCTATTAACGACAACAAATTTGCATCATTGAATACAGCTGTTTGGAGCGGGGGATCGTTTGTATACATTCCAAAAAACATAAAAGTGGATATCCCACTACAGGCATATTTCAGAATCAATGCGGAAAGCTTTGGACAATTTGAAAGAACACTTATAATAGCGGATGAAGGAAGTCACGTACATTATGTTGAGGGATGTACAGCACCGAGATTCACAACACAATCTTTACATTCCGCGGTTGTTGAGGTAATAGCAAAACCCAATGCGCACGTAAGATACACAACCATCCAAAATTGGGCAAACAACATTTACAACCTTGTAACGAAAAGGGCGTTTGCTTATAGAGACGCAACCGTAGAATGGGTTGACGGAAATTTGGGCTGTCTGGCACAAGGCAGCACCGTAACAACGCCTGCGGGAATCAGGACTATCGAAACTCTTGATGTTGGCGATAAAGTGTTGTCTTTCGATGAACAACTTGGAAAATTGTGTTTCCATTCGGTAGTTGCCAAGCGTTTTTCCGGCTACCAAAAAATTCGCCAAGTTTCTGTCGGAGAGCGCAAGCTGCTTGCAACAGACAATCACCCGTTTTACTCTTATGCATACGACAAGAACAAGCCGCGGAAATTAGGTCGCTACAAGCTTGGCTATGTCAGAGCGGATCAGTTGACAAAAGCAATTATTCCACGCACTTCGATTGATTACGGGAAACCACACAAACTTGAAGCCCCGGAACTGACCACAAAGTTTTCATCCCATAACCAATACAAGCATAATCTCACAGTGATACGCAAACGTTCACAAAAAATGACTCAAACGGAATATACAAACAATGAGATCATGTGGCTATTTGGGTATTGGATCGGAGACGGGAATATTGAAATGGAGCAGGCAAAAACCAATGGAGTAATACGCTTTGCAAAAGTGGGTTTTTCTACGCCGCGCGAAGATCGAGCCAGGGGCAAACTCATGAATACGATGGCTGCACTTATCGAAGTTGAACCGACAGAACGCCGGGACGGCGTCCACTTGGCATGGAACAGCAAAGAACTGGCAGAATTCTTCCACATTAATGGGTTTAATGGGAAGGCTAAAGATAAACAGGTTCCGGAATGGGTGTGGTCCCTGCCGGAATCACAACGACTGGCTTTTGTTGCGGGTTATTTGGATGCGGATGGGAACATAAATGATCGTTATTTTTCTATAAAGTCTGTCAATCGCCCTTTGCTGGAAGACATTTCCTCTATCTTGGTAACATTGGGAATCACATCACGACTGCATACAGAATTCAGCGAACCGAAAACCGTGACTATAATGGGAGTGAAATGCACCGCACACGGGTCACATCGATTGGACTTTAATATTGATGAACGATTGCCGGAGTTCGTAAGCCCCGCACTTCAAGAAAAAGCGCTTAGTGCACCGGAACATATCTTTCAAACTAAGCGTTTGGTGGGGCGTTCCAACATCCACCTTGGGAAGAATGTGGAAATTGTTACCGTGAATGTTTCAGCACCATATTCAGAACCGGTTCCTACTTGGGACATTGAAGTTGAAGGCACCGGCAATTTTGTATCACAGGGTTTTATTGTCCACAACTCCAAAATCACAATGAAATATCCGGCAATCTATTTGATGGAAGAAGGCGCAAAAGGAGAGGTTTTGAGCATTGCATTGGCCGGAAAAGGACAACACCAGGATGCGGGCGCAAAAATAATACACCTTGCATCAAGAACAACAAGCACAATAACAAGCAAGAGCATTTCAAAGGATGGGGGAAGAAGCTCTTATAGAGGCCTTATAAAAGTTCCAAGAGGAGCGAAAAATGTCAGAAGCAGCGTAATGTGCGACGCACTAATACTTGATGAGAAAAGCAGGAGCGATACATATCCTTCCGTTGAAATAGACGAACCAACAGCAACAATAGCGCACGAAGCAAAAGTGGGAAAAATTGGAGATGACCAAATATTTTATTTGATGTCAAAAGGACTGAGCCAGGCGGAAGCGCTAACACTCATAGTACTGGGATTCATACAACCTTTCACAAAAACACTTCCATTAGAATTTTCGGTTGAATTAAACAGGCTAATTGAAATGGAAATGGAAAATTCTGTGGGGTGAAAGCAATGCAAAAAACAGTTGCGCGCCCCGTAAAAAAAACAATCGAACAGTTTAGAGAAGAGAATGAACAAATTTTTAATCAAAAACCAATCAAAAAAAGCAAGTACACAAGCATTGCAAAACTTGATGCGCTACTTGTGAAAGGAAACGGAAAAGAACCCGTAATAAAAATTGTTTCCGGAAAAGGCGCGGAAATAATTTCTTTTAAAACAGCACTTGAAAAATACAAACAAGAAATAGAGCAAATACTTGCAAAAGAAGAAAAACCTAAAGATCAATTTGAAGCATTCATTAACTCGAACTTTGAAACGCCTTTTTTGATTGTTCTCGGGGAGAAAGCGCACAAACAAGCAATAGAAATCGAGATGAATTTTGAAAATAATAGTGCCACAAAAATTTTCGTAATTTTAAGTGAAGGGATCGAGGCAACGCTTGCGGAGAAAATAAAAACAAGCGGAAACGCGCTTATAGGAGAAACGATTCTTGTAAAAGATTCTGCAAAATTATCCCATGTTCACATCAATGATTTAGATGAAAATACAATAATTTATAGACAGGCAATCCTTGAACGGGATTCAAGTATTGAAAGCGCGGATTTCTGGTCGAAAGGAAAATTAGTGAGGGGAAAATTAACCAATGTCCTTGAAGGAAGAGGAAGCAGCGCAAAACAATTCGAAATAGTGTTATCGGAGAAAAAAGACCACTTTGATCTTAATTATACGGCCGTGCATAGAGGAGAGGATACATTTTCAAATTGCCTCTACAAAGCCGCGCTCAAAGACGAAAGCAGAAATGTTTTTGACGGAATGATACTCATAGAAAAAACAGGCTCCAAAACAAACGCGTTTTTACAGTGCAACAGCATGATCTTAGGGGATAAGGCAAGCAGCAACCAGATACCGAGCCTTGAAATAAAAAC
>DASRUN010000018.1:0-12033 GCA_035655435.1 archaeon
TCAAATTGCAACCGAACTCAAGGAAAAAATCAAACTCCCAAAAGCATTTGAAAAAACAGAGGCAAAAGGCCCTTATCTCAACTTTTTTTTGAACAGCAACATGCTTTCCAAGGAAACAATAACCGAAATTCTCAAACAAAAACAAAAATACGGTTTCGAAAAAAAGAAAAAAGGAAAAATAAGCGTTGAATACTGCCAGGCAAACCCAATGAAAGCATTCCACATAGGACATGTGAGGAATATATGTTTGGGGGAAAGCATTGCAAGAATTTTTGAAGCAAGCGGCTCAAAAGCAATGAGAATTTATTACGGAGGAGATGTTGGGTCGCATGTGAGCAAAACAATTTATGCTTATGAAAACCTTCCGCACAAAGCAGAGCCAAAAGAAATACACGAAAAAGGAAAATGGCTCGGAGAATTGTACAGAATGGGCTCGCAGGAAGTCAGGGAAAAGCCGGAGCTCGAAGAAAAAATGCGCGAAATGGTTGTACTCCTAGAAAAAGGGGATAAAAAACTCAAAGAAGACTGGAAAAAACTCAGAAAAATAAGCTTGGAATACTTTGATTCGATTTACAAAGATTTGGACGTAAAGTTCGACAAAATAATCCTTGAAAGCGATGTGGAAAAAGAAGGAATAAAAATCGCAAAACAACTTTTGGAAAAAGGAATTGCAAAGAAAGACGAAGGCGCGCTTTTGGTTGACCTCACAAAATATAATATTGAAAAATTCCTTGTCCTCAAAAGTGATGGAGCAGCACTCTATTCAAGCAAAGATCTTGCACTTGCAAAAATGAAACAGGAAAAATTCAAAATTTCAAAAAATTATTATGTTGTTGGATCAGAACAATCATTTTATTTTCAACAATTGTTCAAAACAATTGAAATAATGGGAGAAAAGAGCAAAGAGAAATATGAAGGAATACATATTTCATACGAACTTGTAAGGCTCGAGGGAGGAAAAATGGCTTCGCGCGAAGGAAATGTTATAACTTACGCTGAATTGTTCAATACAATTTATGAAAAAGTTTTTAACGAAACAAAAGAAAGGCATCCCGACTGGAATGCAAAAAAAATCCAAGAAACATCGCGTGAAATAACATTAACATCAATAAAATTCGGAATGCTCGCACAGGATAAGAATAAAGTAATAGTTTTCAATTGGGAAAAGGCAACAAGCATTGAAGGAGAAACAGGATTGTTTGTACAGTACAGCATTGCAAGGGCAAACAGCATTTTGAAAAAAGCAGGAAAAACAGGAAAAGCAAACTATAATTTTGCACACGAAAAAGAAAAAGATCTTGTTGCAAAAATCAGCGAGTACAAAGAAAAAGTGAAAGAAGCCGCAAATACTCAAAGCCCGCACAAGCTCGCACATTACCTTCTCGAACTAGCATCGGCTTTCAATTCATTCTACCACGATGTTCCTGTTCTCAAAGCGCAGGAAAGCGAAAAAAATGCCAGAATAGCACTTGTAAAGGCAACAAAACAAGTCATGGAAAACGGGCTGAATCTGCTCAATATAACCCCCATGGAAGAAATGTAAAAAAACCACCCCTTAAATTAGTTACGAAACAATAAGTCATAAATGAAAAAAGCATTCAACAAAGAGCTAGAGGAAATCAAAGAAAGCCTCAAAAAATGGCACCCTCATTCTGATTTTTCAATGTTGGAAGAGGCATTCTGGCTCTCGGAAAACGCTCACGAAGGACAATACAGAAAATCCGAAGAGCCTTATTTTACGCACCCGGTTTCCGTTGCAAAATCACTTGCAGAAGCAGGATTGGATGAAACTGTTGTAAGTGCGGGACTTCTCCATGATTCAATAGAAGACACGCACATTACAGGAAAGCAAATAAAAAAGTTTTTTGGAGAAGAAGTTTATACAATGGTTGAGGGACTCACAAAACTCGACAAACAAAAATACAAAAATGAACAAGAATATAATGCCGCAACAACAATCAAAACAATACTCGCATCATACAAAAACCTCAGAGTGCTTATAATAAAACTTTTTGACAAGTTGCACAACATGCGAACAATAAAATATTTGCCCACAGAAAAACAAAAAAGAATTTCAGCCGACACACTTACAATCTACGTTCCGCTTGCACACAAACTTGGAATGCACAAACTGAAAAATGAATTGGCAGACCTTGCTTTGAAAGCATTGCAACCTAAAAAATATGAACTACTAAAAAAAGCAGTGGAAAAAAGAAGAAAAGAAAAATCAAAAGAAATCAAAAAAGCAGAAAAAATTATTCAGAAAACAATAGGAAAAACAAACTACAAATATGAAGAATACTTCAAACCTGTTTATGATTATTATTCAAAAATGACGGCACAGAACAAAGAACTCAAGGAACTCAATGATTTATCGCTCATAAAAATAATTGTTCCCACAACAGATGACTGTTACAGCACAATGGGGAGAGTACATCAAATATTCACCCCAGTTCCCTCAAAACTAAAAGATTACATCGCAATTCCGGAATCAAATATTTACAAAGCACTCCATTTGCAGGTTATTGGCCCGGAAAAAAAACCCATAAAAATTTACATTATGACTCCTGAAATGAAGGAAATAGCGGAAAATGGAATAGTATACTATCAAAGAAACCGGAAAAAAAATATGGAATTTATCAAACAATTCAAGGAAAAACTCAAACAACCTATGAAAAAGGCGAAGAGCCAGCGCGAATTAGCCGGATATCTTGACCTTGATTTTCACAATAATGTTATGATAGTTTTCACGGAACAGGGGAATGTTATTAGTCTTCCTGCAGGAGCCACTGCACTTGATTTTTCATTCTTCCAGAATGAGAAAAAAGCACCAAAATCCGTTACCGCAATCATAAACGGAAAAACCAATCAACTATGGGCAGAACTCAAATCAGGAGATGTTGTCAAAATTGTTTATTCAAAAACAAGTCAGATGAATGCACAATGGATTTCCCACGCAAACTCAAATAAGGCAAGAAACATCATGGAAAAGCAAATTATTAAAAAACCTGATAAAAAAAACAAGCACAAACTAATAAAAATCAGGGTTGAATCCGTTGACAGAATAGGTTTGCTGAGCAAAATAACAACTATTGTTGCAAAAAACGGACTTAATATTGAAACTGCGATTTCAAAAGCGTATGATGACAACACTGCATTTTACACGGAGCTATTTGTCACACCTAAAAGCAATGCAAAAATACAGAAAGCCGTGGAAGACCTTAAAAAATTGAAAGAAACCATTAATGTCGGAATTTCTTATACAAAATAAGCAAATTATTCAATAAGAATTGCCGGTTTTAATGGAAATGCCTTCTGCGCCTTTGGATTGGGAGATTTTTCGGCATCAATAACTTCTATTTTTGCTTTCAAATCCTTTTCAAGCATTTCCTTTGAATCAGAAAGAAGTCTGAACTCATCAACTTTTTTAACGGATTTCAAATCATGAAATTTTTCCCAAACAATTTTCACAAAACCTTGAACATCTTTTGCATACTTCTTTGCTTCAGGAACAAGCATTGCTGTTTTCATTGCAACTCCGAATTCAGGTTTTTCTTCATTGGAAATAATTTTTTCCATAACACTCCACTTCCAATTTGGGGCAACGAAAATAATTATTTTTTTGGGAACAGGAATATTTGCAAGCTGTTTTATGCGACCAACATCCTCTCTAATTGATTGGATCAGTTTTTCCGATTGTTCAGCGCTTTCATCGATTTTTTTAGGATCGAATTTTGGCCATTCTTGTTCGACAACCATTTTTTTGGAACCGATCATTGCATTTAGCTCTTCGCTCAAATGCGGCGCGAAAACCCCAAGCATTTTCACTAAAGAAGCAAGGGCAAAACCGGAAACTCTTTTATCAACAGAATCATATTTGTTCAGAACGCTAACCAATTCCATTATGGAACCGATTGCAAGGTTAAAATTATAAGTTTCAATTTGCAAAGTGACTTTTTGGATTGCGAAATGAGTTTTGCTCAAAACAAATTTGTCAACTGAGGAAAGGTTTCCTTTTGGCTCCTCCAAAGAAATTTTTCCAACAGCATTTTCAAAAAGGAAATGAACTCTCTGCAAAAACCTATGGGAAGCTTCAACGCCTTTGTCTGTCCAATCAATTTCGCTTTCAGGATGAGAAGTGAAAAGCATGAAAACTCTCATTGTGTCAGGGCCGTATTTTCCCATTATTTCGCTTGGATCGACAGTGTTTCCAATGGATTTTGACATTTTGGCGCCATCCTTGAGAACCATTCCCTGGCTCAAAAGTCTTGCAAAAGGTTCATCGGTTTTCACTAAACCTTCATCTCTCAAAACCTTGTGGAAAAAACGAGCATAAAGCAAATGCAAAATGGCATGCTCTATTCCTCCAATGTACTGGTCAACGTTCATCCAATAATTTGCCTCTTTTTTATCAAACGGAGCCTTGCTTTCGGAAGGGCTTGTGAATCTAATAAAGTACCATGAAGAATCAACAAAAGTATCCATTGTGTCGGTTTCTCTTTTTGCGGGTTTTCCACATTTAGGACATTTGACATTAACAAATTCTTTTACGGTTCCAAGAGGATTTCCTCCGGTATTGAAATCGGCTTTCTTTGAATCCGGAAGTTTAACAGGCAAATCTTTTTCAGGAACAGGAACAACACCGCAGGAATTACAATAAACAATTGGAATCGGTGTTCCCCAAAATCTCTGGCGGGAAATGAGCCAATCGCGGAGTTTATAATTAACAGTTATTTTTCCGAATTTTTTCTTTTCAAGCCATTTTGAAATCTTTGGAAGCGCTTCGCGGTTATTCATTCCGGAAAATTCGCCGGAATTGAAAAGAATTCCATCATCAGTCATTGCGTTGTTAAAATTTTTTGAATCAATCGGTTTTCCGTCCTTGCTGATCACAAATTTCAAAGGAAGATCGTATTTTCTTGCAAATCTAAAATCGCGCTTGTCATGCGCATCGCACATTACAATACCGGAACCGTACATCAGCGCAAAATTTGCAACAAAAATCGGAATCTTTTCCCCGTTCACTGGATTGATTGCATATTTTCCCGTAAAAACTCCGGTTTTTTCTTTTTCCTCATTCTGCCTATCAATAAGGGTTTGCTTTTTTGTTTCATCAATAAATTCTTTTACTTGATCCTCTAAACCGGTTCCTTTTACCAATTCAGGAATCATCGGATGTTCCGGCGCAATCGCCAAAAATGTTACACTGAAAATTGTGTCGCATCTTGTGGTAAATGCAGGGAGAATTTTTTTAGTTCCTTCAAGCAAGAAATGAATATCAACTCCGTGGCTTTTTCCAATCCAATTCTTTTGCATTATTTTTACTCTTGGAGGCCAATCTTCCAACGAATCAAGTTTTTCTAACAATTCATCGGCATATTGTGTTATTTTGAAAAACCATTGTTCTAAATCTTTTTCAACAACGGTTTGATTTTTGTGGCGCCAGCACTTTCCGTTTTCAACCTGTTCGTTTGCTAAAACGGTGTTGCATTTATCACACCAATTTACTTTTGCACTTTTTTTGTAAGCCAAGCCCTTTTCGAGCATTTTCAAAAAAATCCATTGATTCCACTTATAATATTCAGGAACGCAGGTTCGCACTTCTCTTTTCCAATCATAACTAAAACCAAGTTCATTCATTTGCTTTTTCATGTCGTCCATTCTTTTAAATGTCCATTCTTTTGGATCGGCTTTGTTTTCAATTGCGGCATTTTCTGCGGGCAGACCAAAAGCATCAAAACCAATCGGATACAAAACATTGTAACCCTGCATTCTTCTAAAACGTGCAATTGCGTCTCCAATGGAATAATTTCTCACATGCCCCATGTGCAGTTTTCCTGATGGATAGGGGAACATTTCCAAAACATAATACTTCTTCTTTTTGGAATCCATTTTTGCCTCAAAAGCATTAGAATCGGCCCATTTCTTTTGCCATTTAGAGGCGATTTTGTTCAAATCAATTGACATTATACACTCGTATTTGGAACGTATTTAAAGGTTTTTGCGGGCAAACAATACACATGGAAAAGGAAACAATTCATTTCATTCTTACAGGAGGAACGATTGACTCGTATTATGACGCGCCAAATGACACTGTAAAACCTTTCAAAAAATCTGTTTTACCGGATTATCTCAAAGGACTAAAGTTAAACACAAAACTGGTTTTTACGGAAGTTTGCATGAAGGACAGCAGGCAGATAAATTCAGAAGACCGAAAAAATATTGCCGAAATAATAGAAAAATCCCCTGAAAAAAGATTTATCATAACACATGGAACTTATACAATGCCGGATACTGCAAGGCATCTTGAGGCTAATTTGAAAAGAAAAGATGCAACAGTAATATTCACAGGGTCAATGGCGCCTATTGATTTTCCAAAAACCGATTCTACATTTAACCTTGGTTATTCACTAGCAGAAATACAGAATTTAAATCACGGAATTTATATTTGCATGAATGGAAAAATATTTTCTCCGAAGGAAACAATAAAACTGGTTGCTGAAGGAATATTTGTATCAATTTTTTCAGACAAAAAGAAAAACTAAATCTATTTCTTCGTGAATTCTTCCAAATCACTCAAAAATCTTTTCAGAGTTTTTGGTAAGTGTTCTGTTTGGGTTGAAAATGCTTTTGCGGCAGAATTCAACAATTCTTGCGTTGTTCCTTTTGAGGTTTCTTTTGAAATAAGCTTCAAATCAATTTTTTCGCCCTTCTTCACGGCTTTTTTTGCCGATTTCCACTTCTCAAAGAGTTCTTCCGCACGCTTTGGAACTTGAGAAGGAGAAACACCAAGGATTTCGGAAACTTCTTTCATCAAATCATCAACATTTCCTTTCTCCTGCTTTGCGGCTTTTCCGGCAGTATAATTAATTCTAATAATTCCATCCTGAACTTTTGTAGAACCAATGATTTTCAGTTCTTCCAAATCCGCAAGGGAATTTGCATGCGTTCCCCCACAGGCTTCGGAATCAGTTCCTATTGTAACAATCCTCAATTTTTTTCCCGGAACAAAACCGCCTTGATAAATGTGCATTCCGTACTTATCTTCCGCATCTTCTCTGGAAAGAATTTCGCTTTTCACTTTCAAATTCTTTTTTATTTTTTCATTGCAACAATCCTCAATCTGTTTCAATTCTTTTTCGGAAATCTGATCATAATGAGTAATGTCCAATCTTCCTTTTTCAAGAGTTTTTGCAGCGCCGGCCTGCCAAACATGAGGGCCGAGAACTTCATACGCACACAAGTTCACTAAATGCGCGGAACTGTGATGCTGCATTAATTGTTTTCTTCGTGCAAAATCAATTTTTCCCTTAACTTTATCTCCAACTTTTAGAGTGTTGGTTTCCAATTTATGCAGAACAACAGAATCCTGCTTGAAAACATCAACAACTTTCAATCCGTTTATTTCTCCAATATCGTGAATTTGTCCTCCGGAAGTAGGGTAAAAACGAGTTTCATCAAGCGCAACTAAATTATCCTTTGAATAAACAACTTTTGCGTCAAATTCGATTTTTGACCAATCATCAAAGTAAAGGATTTTTGTTTCAGGAACTTTTGAAAGATCAATTTTGAATTCTTTTTTCGTTGCAACCGCGTGTTCTGTTTTCTCATGGCGTTCGGCAACAAGAGAGTAAAAATCATCTGGAACTTCTAGCTCAATTCCCCTGGAAGCGGCTTCTTTTTTCACTTGCTCAGGCCTTACTCCGTGAGAATCGTACAATTCCGTGAGCGTTTCCAAAGAAATTGATTTGCTTTTTGCAAGCTGGTTCACAATAATCTGCTTTGAACGCTGCTTGTTCTCCAAAAACTTCTTTTTTTCGTTTTCCAAAATCACGGAAACATTATCGAGCTTTTCAGAAAGCTCGGGATACATTGGTTTCAAAAATTTTGCATGCTCTTCCGCTAAATCGGGAAGAGAAATATCCCAATTATAATCATCAATAAAACCCAAAGCCCTTCTTAGAATGATTCTGAGATTATAGCCTCCGCCGACATTGGAAGGGAGAGCGTTATCATTCAATGCAACTAACGCGGCACGGGAATGCTCTCCAATGGAGTAAATCGCAGCCAATGGAAGTATTTTTTCTTTTAATTCTTTTACATCGATTGAAAGTTTTTTTGCAATGGTGCTCCAAACTTTTTCAATGTCATCTGTTTCATCTACATTCAAAAGCGCGGAGTAAGGCAAAAACTTTTGCATCAATTTTTCATCAGGCTTGTAGCCCGTAATTTTATAAAGTTTTTTTGCAACTGTGGGAAAAGTGGTTTCATACGAATTGCTTTTTCCTGTAGTTAACCATGGAACTCTTTCATGGCCCTGACCCATATCAAGAACTTTAATATCCAATTCCTTGTAACTTGAATCAGTTTGCTCATATTGCATATACACTTGATTTCCGATTTCCATTCCGCGCGCGAAAAACTCCATGCAAGGACCGAAAGTTCCTCCTCCGGCCCAAGCATCTTCATGAACAATTAATTCTTCTTTCGGAATTCCCATTCCTTTTACAATCCAATTGAAATATTCATCCCAGTATTGCGATTGGTTGTAATTTTCTTTTTTTTCAAAATGCAATTGTCCAAGCATGTCAAAGCAAACATAATGAGAACCTGTAATTCCGACATTATCAATGTCATTGAAACGCAAAGAGAGTTGTGGGATAATAACGGCGTTGCTTTTTGGTTTTATTTCCCCTTTAACCACATAAGGTTGGAAAGGATAAACACTTGCGCCAACCCAATAAACATCAGGGCGCCATCGCGCGACAACAGGATATCTTTTGTACTCATAATAACCCAACTTTTTGAAATAATCGCGGAAAGCTTTCCAGGTTTCTAAATAATCAAAACCTTTTTTTGAAGGAGGATTTCCAATAAAAGAATAACCCCCGGAACAATTTGAATCACCACAAACTTTTCTGTTTGTATCTAACGCCCAAAAGTTTTTCCCGCAACTGGAGCACTTTTTTCTGGAAAAACCATGCTCTTTGATCTTTGCAACAGGATAGTTTTTTTCCGGCTCCGCTGAGGCCTTTTTCTTGTACTCGACCTTAATTTCCTTGTCGGATTTCATGGACTAATTGAAGAATAAAAGGTTTTTAAGGGATTAGAAATAGAGCTTATCGCTTTTTCTTTTGGTTTCGCTTTTTGTTTCTTTCTTTTTCGGTCGCGTTTTTCTTTCTTTACAAAGAAAGAAAAAGGTGAGCAGCAGGGTGTAAGCCGCCTTCTGTTCCGGCCAAGAATCACTAAAAGCAAATTCTCTGTTCATTTCTGAACAACGGCCTCGCCAACATTCGACTTAGCGTCCAAAAGGACTTGCACCCAACTAAAGCCCGTTTCATCCTGCAAGCAGGTATCGTTTCTGTTGCTTTAGGCCCCCTCTCGGGACATGTGTTATTGCGGGTGGGCGGACTTTCCTCAGCGCAATAAAGCACCGACGGTTGGCCACCTGCTACTCAATAATATTGGTGCTTTGAAAGCTTTTAAAGGTAACGAAAGGGTTTTTAATGAAAAGAAAGTTAGTTTTTAATGGCAAAAAAAAATAAAGGAAATCAAACCGGAAAAAATAGAAGACCTGATTTACAAAATAGAACAGCCAAATTTGTACAAGCTACCGCACACATTGAACAATTAGCTGTTAGAAATGCGTCCGCCGACGGTTTTAAACAAAGCGCCAGAGCGTATGTTGAAGAAGCTATTTCAATTGCACGTAACTCAGGCAAAATAGAATCAAGTATTATGAATTCAGTAAACTTATTTTTGAGGACTGGAAGAGGATTTAACATTATCCGCGGTGCGATAAACAACGCAAGAAAAACAAGAATGCCATACGAAGAGTTACTCACAAAAAAATTAAGAGCAACAAGAATCACACAACCAAATCTTGTTAATGCAGCAATCGAAGTCGATAGAAAATTAAGAGCCTCAATGGAACACCAGAATCCGGTTCCGGGAGATATATTTGGATTTGTTAATGATGCAACAAGACAACATGACATTACTGAACTTACACATGCAGAAAAAATAACAAGGTTTTTTGTAAAAAGAGATAATACTGGAGAACTTAAATTCACAGCAGAATATGCCGCACTTGTAACAGGAATTCCGAAACCACTTGTTGCCGAACCAAGAGCAAAACCCGTACAACAAAGAAGATCTGGAAAAAGACAGAGATAGTAAATTTACAAATTAAAAAAAATAGCTCACGCTAAGAATGTTAATTTTTTAGTAGAAAAAAAATATTACATTAAGTAGGCCAAATTAGTTTTAAATTTTCCAAAAAATTTTTTTCTTTTCTTTTTTGGTACAGCTTTTTTCTTTTCTTTTAAGAAAAGAAAAAAGGTGTCGCACATAGGTAAGGCTTGGTTTAGGAAGTTCTCTCGAGCGATTAGTATTAGTGGGCTTAACTTCTCGCCGAAGCTTGAAGCTTACACCTCTAACCTATCAAACCGGTCTTTTACCGGAGCTCTCGTCCCTAGCAACCACGGTTTTACGCGTGGCGGTTCAGGAATGAGTGTCTATTTTTAGGGGCTTCTTCGAGCTTAGATGCTTTCAGCTCTTATAAGCTATGGCGTAGCTACCCAGCGATGCCTTGTCAGACAACTGGTTAACCAGTGGCCACGAAGCAGCGTTCCTCTCGTACTCACTGCTCCTTCCCCTCAGACACTCAACAACTCCAATAGATAGTATCCAAACTGGCTCGCACCGTTCTTAACCCAACTAACGTTCGGTTTTAATCAGTTAACACCTGCACCCTTGGCAGCTTATGCACTGCCAGGATACCAAGAGACGACGGCGAGGTCGCAAACCGCGGGGTCGATGTGAACTCTCACCCGCGACCACTCGGTTACCCCCAGGGTAAGTTCACTGTTAGACCAGAGCGCCATCAAAGCGCTACTGACGTTCGCTAAGCCCTCATTTCTGATCCGCGAACCTTGCTTTGTGGTTCACAGTCAAGCGTGCTTTTACCTTTGCATTCTACGAAGAATTTCTGACTCTTCTGAGCACACCTTAGGGCGCCCCTGATACTTTTTCAGGGGCGTGCCACCCCAGCCCAACCACCAAGTCAAATGCTGTTCCCTTGCGGGTAAAGCGGCATAGTTTTCAAAGGACGGTGTTCCAGGATTGCTCCATAATTCCTAGCGAAATTATATCTACGCTCCCGTCTACGCTCCACATCGAAAACCATGCCACAACATCAGATTGTGGTAAACCTCCGTGGGGTCTTCTCTTCCCATTGGAATTCCGCGGCATGTTCACCGCGCATCGAGTTCATCAGGCCTCTATTCGGGACAGTGGGAATCTCGTTACTCCGTTGGTGCAAGCCGGCAATCAACCGGCAAGGTATTACGCTACCATAAGAGCCTCAGAGTTAGGCCCGCTCTTTACCAGCGCTTAGGCCCCTTGAACGGGGATTTCACGTACTGGCAGTGAGCAGGAGTCAGCGACTATACAAACCATTGCTGGCTAGCAGTCACCTGTGTTTTTGATAAACAGTCGGACTCCCTTTGTCATTGCAACCTGCAGTCTGCACTGCAGGCACCCCTTATACCTAAGATACAGGGCTATCGTTGCCGAATTCCCTGAATAGAGTTAAACCCTGAGACGTCTAGGCCTTCTCAGCCAGGGGCACCTTTCTCGGTTCTTGGTACGGTCACGCAAAATCCTTGTTGTTTCCATTTTCACGGGCTCCAGGCCTCGAACTTAGATTTCTCCTGTTCCAAGCTTTAAACCACTTCTCGCCATTACGGCTCTCCGTGGTTTTATACTTGTTAAATTCCGCGACAGCGGAACAAATCCTAGCCCAAAGCGTCTGAAAACAACCTATCGTTGCCGAAAACGTATTTGCATGGTATGCGAATATGAACGCATTTCCCTTTTGGCCACTACGTGTTACGTGTGGTCTTAGGACCGACTAACCCTTAGCTAACGATTAGCGCTAAGGAACCCTTGCCCTTTCGACGGAGAGGATTCTCACCTCTCTTTATTATTACTAGCACGAGGATCCATATCTCGAACAGATCCACGGGACAT
>DASRUN010000019.1:0-8802 GCA_035655435.1 archaeon
TTTGCGCTTGTAACAAGCGTTTTTTCCTTTGTCAACCTGCTCGCGGTTTATTTCACTTCCATTCACAGGAAAAAATTTTCTGTTTTGCTTCTCGCTTTCAGCGTTCTTGAAATAATACTGATTTTCCTTTTCCATTCCAGCCTTTTGCAGGTTCTCTATATTCTTCTGGGAGTGCAGTCTGCGCTTCTCGCGGCAATGGCTGCTTATTTTTTCTTTGATTTTAAGAGGGATAAAATTGAATTCGATTAGCGTTGTAATGCCCTGTTATAAGGGGGAGGAAATAATTGAAAAATCTCTTTTAAGGACTTGCAGTGCGCTTGAGCTGGCCGCAAAGGATTATGAGATTATTCTTGTTGTGGACGGCAATCTTGACAGAACTTTTGAAATTGCTTCTTCTCTTGCAAAAAAAAACTCGAGAATAAAGCCTTTTACTTATGAAAAAAACAGGGGCAAAGGATTTGCCCTGAAATACGGCTGCCAGTTTGTTTCAAAGGAACTTACCGCATTTATTGATTCAGACCTTGACCTTCCTCCGGAGCAGCTGAAAATTTTTTTGTCTTTTTTGGAATCCCTTGATGCGGATATTGTCATTGGAAGCAAGAGGCATCCGCTTTCCAAAATCCGTTATCCTTCGAGCAGGCGTTTTCTGAGTTTTGTTTATTCCCTGCTTTTGCGCGTTCTTTTCCGCCTGAATGTTTCCGATACGCAAGTCGGCTTCAAGCTTATGAAATCCATTGTGGCAAAAAAGGCAATGCCCAAGATTGTTGTAAAGCGCTATGCCTTTGACCTTGAGTTTTTGGTTGTGGCAAAAAAGCTCGGCTTTAAAATAATCGAGGCTCCTGTGATAATCCTTTTCAAGGACATAGGGAGCGGAATAAACATAAGGCAGATATGGCACATTTTCATTGACACATGCGCAATCTTTTACAGGCTGCACTTTCTGCATTATTACGACAAGTGAGAAAAAATGAAAATTTTGATGTTTAACTGGCGCGACATTAAGAATCCTGCTGCTGGCGGCGCAGAGGTTTTGACGCATGAGATTGCAAAGCGTTTGGTTTTGCACGGGCATGAATTTACCTTGTTTGCCTCTGGTTTTCCAAACTGCAAAAAACAGGAAACAATTGACGGAGTCAGGATTATCCGCGACGGAGGGCAGTTTTCTGTTTATTGGAAGGCTTTTATGCATTACAAAAAATATTTTCAGGGAAGGTTCGATGTTGTCATTGACCAGATTAACACTGTGCCTTTTTTTTCCAATTTTTTTGTAAAAGAGAAAAAGCTTGTTTTGATTCACCAGCTGTGCAGGGAAATCTGGTTTTTTGAAAAGCCTTTTCCGATTTCAATTATCGGCTATCTGCTTGAGCCTTTGTGGCTTTGGTTTTACAGGAATATTCCTGCGATTACTGTTTCCGAAAGCACTAAGCGCGATTTGCAAAAATACGGCTTCAGGAATATTTCAATTATTCCTGAAGGCATTGATTTTAAGCCTGTTGAAAAGCCCCTGCAGAAAGAATCAAATGCTTTTGTTTTTGTCGGGCGTTTGAAGAAATCCAAGCGCCCGGACCATGCCATCAGGACAGTTGCTTTGGCAAAAAAAGCCATTCCAGACATCAGGCTTTGGATTGTAGGCAGTGGAGATCCTCTATACATAACCTATTTAAAGGATTTAGCAAAGAAAAATAATTTAGAGCAGAACATTGTTTTTTTCGGGCGCGTTGACCAGGAAAAGCGCAATGAATTAATGTCAAGGGCGCAGGCAATCCTTGTGACTTCTGTGAGAGAGGGCTGGGGCTTGATTGTTACTGAGGCAAATGCCTGCGGGACCTGCGCAATCGCATACAATGTCAACGGCCTGCGCGATTCTGTAAAAAACAATGAAACAGGCTTGCTGGTTGAACCAAATCCGGAAGCGCTCGCAGAAGCCATTGCAAAACTTTCAGGGAACAAAAAAATCCTCGAAACCCTTTCACAAAACGCGCTCAATGACTCAAAAAAATACGACTGGGAAAACTCAGCGAACGAATTTGGAAAAAAAATTGTGGAAAGATTAAAATGAAAAAGCCGCTCGTTTCTGTTATTGTGCCAACTAAAAACTCAGCCTTTGTGCTTAAGAAATGTCTTGACTCCATAAAAATCCAAACCTATGCCAATTTGGAAACAATTATTGTTGACGATTTTAGTAATGACAATACTAAAGACATTGTAAAAAGTTACTCCGCTAAGTTCATTCAAACGGCTTGCAACAAGCCAGAAGCCAGAAATATCGGAATACAAAACTCTAACGGCGAGTATCTTTTACTACTAGACTCTGACATGGTTTTGGATAAGACCGTAGTGCAAGAAATTGTAGAAAAGTTCCAAAACGAAAAATGTGATGCTGTTTATATCCCGGAAGGATATCAGCAAAAAGGTTTTTGGGAAAAATGCAGAGATATTGAAAAAGGTTTATACGCGGGGCTAGAGTTCGTTGAGGCTCCGCGTGCGTATAGAAAAGAAATTCTTGGCAAAGTACTTTTTGATGAATTTAATGAAGGACCGGATGAACACGACTTCTATCTCAATGCTAAAAGTCGCATTCAAAATAGCTCACGAACAAAAGCACAAATAAGTGTATTAGAGACTCCATTCAATTTTAAAAAAAAGTTTAATCACGGAAAATTTTTTACATATTACAAAAATAAACACAAAGAATTTGCAAAAAAGCAATCCTCTCTTAATAGATTGAAAATACTTATAAAGGCAGTTAAAATTTCACCGCCACAGGCCGCAGGAATATTTCTGCTAAAAATAATCGAGTATACCTTCTTTAGTTTAGGGCGGATAAACGGATATTTTGATAGGAGAATCCTTCGCAAGGTTTGGACTGCCGAGAAAGAATTTAATTCCATCGGGAAAAATTATGAAAAAAAAATGTACACAAATAGCAAAGGAAACGAATTCATCAATGAATACGAAAAAAAGAAAGTAATTGATTTAGTTCAAAAAAGTACAAGTAAGACAAAAGATATCCGAGCGCTAGACATCGGCGCGGGAAATGGACGGTGGAGCCGCGAGTTTCAAAAGATGGGAATGAACGTGACTGCGCTAGATGTGTCAGAAGAAATGTGTAAAATATTAAGTGAAAATAAATCGCTTAAAGTAATTAATGGAGATATTGAAAAAGCAGCATTAACTGCAAGAAGTTTTGATTTTATTTTTTCCTTCCGAGCATTCAAATATGTTAACAATAGGAAAAAAGCATTGGCAAATATTCACAAAACACTCAAAGACGAAGGAACATTTCTGGTTGAAATGCCAAACGCAAATAATTTGCTTTATTTCTTCCCAAACTTATTCGCACCCATTGTATTCCAACTCACAAAAAGAAAAAAGTTCAAAAATTTCATTCTTGCAGACTTAGTTAGCAAAGCCTCTTTTGAAAAAGAGCTGAAAGGAAGCGGGTTCACGCTGGTCAAAACAAACAAGATGCTTTTCTTTCCTCATAAGGCATATTCAATGATTCGAAACGAAACCCTACTTAAAATAGTCCAGAAAATAGATTCTGCCTTTGAGAACATATCCCCTCGAAGCTATGTCTTCATGGTGAAAAAATGAAAAAGCCAACTGTGGCTGATTTATCGACTTACACTAGGAAGGAGCACTTCTACACTGTGCTGTGTGCTGTGTATTCAGTATTATTGTCTGTCTTTGTTTTTAGAGATGTTTTATTCAAAGCAGGATATCTAATTTATGGAGATCTTTACTCGTCCTACACCTTAAATCAGTTTTTATTTAATCTATTCGCACCTGGGACAATCAATGAACTTCCTGAATTATCACTGCGATTGCCATTGTACATTTTAGGAACGATATTGAATCTTCAAGCAGACCTTGTCAATAAGCTGTTATTTATTTCAATTATTTCACTATCGACCCTCTTTATCATTCTTGCAACGAAGAAAGTTTTTCATTTGCTGAATTATCCAATACCAAAATTTGCCCAATCAATTTTCTTAATGGTTGTTGGCTTTGCATTCGTGTTTAATCAATGGACAACCTTTTACATTCTACTCCATCCATGGCTGGTACTTAGCATATCTGCAGTCCCCTTGTTTTTTCTCACCTTTGTCAGCGAACTGAGCAGCAAAAAAATCCGCTCGATAATTATGCTAGCCTTCTTGTTCATGCTGATAGCCACCCAGATTCACGGGTTATTTGTTCTTGCAGTCGTTATACTTGGATTTTTCTTTATTGTCCTAAAACAAAGTAAAAACCGCATTAGCCTTGTCAAAAGTGCGGGCGCAATACTTCTTATAGTCGCCTTACTTAATTCGTGGTTTCTGTTTCCGTGGGCGTATGCCGCACTAAATGGGGTAATCCAACCATCTCAGGTTAGAAGTGGATATGTGACGAGCCAAAGTTTCTTTTTGGGCTGGTGGAACAGGTTTGTCGAACCGGCGAATTTCGTCAGATTTAACCAAGCATGGTTTCACAATGTCGATTATTCTCTTAACTTCTTTGGACTAGAAATACTTAGAAAAAGTGCTGAGTTTATTCAGGGCTTACTGTTTATTGTTTCAATTTTTTTTATTGCCACCCTTCTGAAGAAAGAAAAATCGAGAGTCATAGGCTACTCCCTATTTCCCATTGCACTATTTAGCCTTATTTCGGGCGGCATACTCAAAAATATTATCAGCCAACACCTAGATTTTCCGCTAATGTGGCTGTTTAGAAACTTAGATAAATTCAGCGGCATAGTCATCGCTTTTCTCTGCATATTTATCGGAGTAACACTTTTATATTTTTTAAATACGAACCGGAAAAAGATTCTTGCAATTTATTTATGTACTATATTAGTTGTTTTCTCGTTTGCAAATTGGCCTCTACTTACTGGAAATTTTAATGGTGAACTAAATACATACACTCTTCCGGCAGAGTACGCACAAATAAAACATATTATAGGAACCAATAACGTGGTTGTGATTCCGAATAATAATTTTGCATTGCCAACTTGGATCAACAACATAAGATATAATGCAGTAAATAATCCGCTCTCAAATTTCCTGCATGGAAAAAGTCTGTATCTTTATGACAGTTTATCTCCAAAAGAACAATATTCAGATTATGCGCAGTTACTTGGATACGAGTATATTGTTATCAGCCTGGATTCAACTAATAACTATTGGAATACTTATTCAAATAACTTAAAACAAGACTTTGATAATTCAAGCACATACCATTTAATTTGGAAAAGCGAAAATGAAAAATATTTCGTTTATAAAAATTCTGCAAGTTCGCCACTTTATCTTACAGAGTCCAATTCCCCAACCGAGATTTTTCATTCCAATTTTGAAAGCAATGAATTCCTAAAGGACTTGAATAGTAATCCAGATTTCAGTGTCGAAACAACCGAAAATGCTTTGCATGTTTTTACTCAGTCTACAAAAAATAATAACTGGTCCTGGATTAAACTAGGCCCTATTGATGTGACTCCGAACGAAATTGTTAAGGTCATAAATCTACAAAAGCAAGATAAACCTACGAAGCAGACACACGTCGCAATTGAAATAAATACTGCTGGAAAATGGACTCGGTTTTTAAGTTACTGCGGAGGTGCTGATGGAACATATGATTGGACACAATTTGAATGTACAATACGAATTCCTCAAGATGTTACTATGATTAAACTCGTTTTAAACGCGGGGTGGGCAGACTCTAATTCAAATAGCAGCACCTTTTTCAAGGATATTTCTGTGGAAGAACTTGGAACTTATTTGTTAGACCTCAATTCGATTCAAGGATATAGCTATGATATGCTCACAACGTATAACGCACAAGTGAAAATATCTAAGCCCAGCGTGCTAGCATTAACTGAGTCTTACAACCCATTCTGGGAGGCCCGACTTTATGAGAACGGAAACTATACAAGTACCATTAAATCTTCTCAACTTTATTCATCAATCAACGGATTCTGGATTGATAAAACAGGAGAGTTCGACATAGTAATTGAATATGCCCCCCAAAAATGGTTTTATGGCGGTTTAGCAGCGAGTATTTTGACTTTGCTCTTATGTTTTGGATTTTTAGTGCATAATTGGAGAAAGGGAGATACGGGGGTAAAAACCAGCAAGTTGAATATCCAAAACAAATTCACATACAAGTCAAAAAATGCTTGGAATAGAACTCAAAAAACAACAGGTTTTTTTTCAAATTTTAATAAAGAAAAAGAATCCGAAAAGAAGGTTGGCAAGTTTGCTTACAAAAGAGAATAAGTTGCAAGATTTAATCGCGGAACAATTTCCAGTATTGATTGTACTGGCATTGCTAGTGCTAGCACATTTGTTGTCGGGTATTATTGTAATCATAGCATTTATTGCGGCAATCATTCTTTTTGTTTACAAAAAATATGATGGTAGAATTCCAGTGGCATTAGCAATAGCATTGTTAGTAATAGCGGCAATGACCCTGTCACTGCAAAGCGAGGCAACTGCAAATCAATTTGCAACTGAGAGCTATTATTTTTTCGTAATAGGAGTGCTCATACTGTTCATTAATTATCTAAGAGAGGGTCCAAGTGAAGATGAATAAAAAAATTGCACTTGCGGCAATCCTGGCAATTGCAATAACTGTTTCTTTTCTCCCGCATTTTTCCTATCCATTTCCTTTGCATGTTGACGAGTGGTTTCACATAGCGGTTGGAAAACAAATAGCAGCAAACAATTTTTTACCACCCCAACTAGAAGTTTTTACTGGAATTGAAACATTCACATCTCAAGAACTTGGGTGGCATTACCTCCTTGCAATTTTTGTTTTTCTTTTCAATCCGGATATTTTTGCCTGGCAGTTTTTGACTCTATTAATGGCAGTGCTCGCGGTTTTGAGCGTTTATTTTTTTGCAAAAAGATGGGGAGAAAAAACAGCTCTCATTGCCGCATTTCTCACTGCACTACTGCCGAGCAATGTGACAATCGGCGGGCTCAGTTTTTTAGTTCCCATAAATCTAAGCCTCATAATAATTCCAATCGCACTGCACTTTCTTTTTGATACAGAACTAAAGCAAAAAAAGAATTTTCTTACACTATGCGGGCTGAATTTTTTCCTGCTGTTGGCGCACCCGCCAAGCGCAGTAATACTCCTGCTAGTGGAATTGTTTTATTCGCTGCTGCTGATAAAAGAAAAAAAACAAAAAACATTTTTGATCTGGAGCGCAGGAAGCATTGCATTGCTGCTTTCAATCTGGAACTATCTGCCAGCGCTGTCTCAAAAAGGAATAGAAGCATTGAGCTTTCCATTCTGGTATTACCTAAGCGAAATACCAATTGTTTACGGAATAATCCCGACAATATTTTTTGTAATCGGATTCTACCTGTTTTTCAAGGAAGGAAAAAAAGAAGAGCTTGCAATAATCTGCATTGCGACATTCCTCATTGCAGACATTGTCTTCTTCAGCAACACGGGGATAGGAATAATAGTGCCGTACCAAAGGGCATTCATTCCGTTAATGCTGTTCATGGGAATAATCGCTGCAAACGCTCTTGCAAAAATAAAAAACTGGAAAATACTCGGAATAATTTTGTTCGCAATACTTGCAATGGCAGCATACTCGCACATTACAACGCAGTATTATCACGTGATTGAACAAAAAGACTACGAGGCATTTGAATGGATAAAGGAAAACACTCCAAAAGACGCAATTGCAGTCCTAGACCCCTGGAAAGCAAGGGCATTCGTGCCAATAGCCGAAAGAAAGGTTTTCACAGTAACCCCCTTTGGGCCAATCCCGGAACAACTGGAAAAAAACAGCGAGGCAGTAAGCTTCCTTGAAAACAAATGCACTGACACAAATTTCATGGAACAAAACAGCATTACAGTCGCTTATGCAGAGAACGGATGTGAAAACCCGGCATTGGAAGAAAAAATCGAAAATGTGTACATAGTGCGTTGATTAACAAACAACATAACAAAAAAAGGTTATTTTTTAAATGGTTGACATTATAAGATAGTACACTTATCAAAGTTTCAAATTGCTTAGAAAGTAAGGGGTTTTTTATGGCACGCTGGGCATATGCTGCAGGGGCTGTTTCTGCAAAAAAAATAGGGGCTGTTTTTGCGACTTTTATCATAGCAGGATTGCTGCTGATGTCTGGAAGCGCTTCAGCATTCAATGTAAGCAACTGGCAGGCAAACAATGCAAAGCCGGTTACGGGAAGCACTGTTGTAATTGACGTTGATGTTGCAAAACTCACTAATGAAGTAATAAACCCTGATTCAATCGAACTCAGAATAACTGATGCAGGCGGAAATGTTTCAACAGCTGACTTCATGAACTGCACTCCCGCATACTATCTCAAGCAGGGCTACGGCTATGGAAGCTTAGGGGAAAATGCGGGATTCGGATATGGATTCGGATACGGAATGGGCGGAGAGGATGGAAAAGAAATGAAATGCAAATTCCAGTTCACTCCAGAAACAACAGGAAAATATTCCACACAATTGTTTATTAACGGAAAAAAGGTCGGCGAACAGTCAGGCCTTTTTGAAGCAAATCAAAAGGGAAAAAAATAAGATTAAAATTCAGGTCTTAAAAAAAATAATTTTTTCAGGTGGCATGCATGGGAAAATGGAGTTACGAAACCGATGAAATCATTGCCTCAAATTTAGTATCTGACATGGCAAGAGAAACCACTGCATATTTAAAAAACCTGAAAGAAAACAGGCTTATTCAAAAAAAGCCTATTCCGTTCAGGGGAATAGCATCTGTTTTCATAACATTCGCAATAATCAGCCTTCTTTTAATGAGCGGGCCTGCAAATGCTTTTA
>DASRUN010000020.1:0-7588 GCA_035655435.1 archaeon
AATTAGAAAAGAAATCGGCGTTAAAACTCTTCAGTATAATTCAATTGAATCGCTTTCCCGCGCAATCGGCCTCGAGAACGGCAAAAACGATCTTTGCATGGCCTGCGTGACGGGAAAATATCCAACCGAACACGGACAAAAGCTCCGCGTAAAAGCCCTTGATAGATTTGAAAGAGGTTTGGAAGTCAACAGGACTTACGAATAAAATTTATTTTTTTTAATTAACTATTTATATATGCCTTTCTTAGCTTCAGTCTGAACTGCTTCAACAATTTTGGTCACTACTTCCGGATGGGAATCTACTTTTTTTGCTATTTTTTTCATTATGTCAGGGTCGGTTGGGTTTTCCGAATACATTTCAAAGACTCTCCGGGCTAACTCGGGTTCTTTCATTTGAGCATAAACTCTTCTTAAAACGCCTTCAACTTTTCTATGAAGTTTTGCTTGAGATTCAGAGGCAATTGCCAGGTCAGGCGGCATTCCGGAATTACCAAAAGCGCCCCTTCGAATTTTTCCTGTACCTTTTTTGTTTCCGCCTGCTCTATACATCATAATAAAACCCTCTTTTCAAATATTGCCCAAATTAAACAATTATAGACGGTATTTTATAATTTTGTTTTCCAATTCATTTAACATAATTGTGTGTTTTTTTATGAAAATCCTCATTATAGGTTCAGGTGGGCGAGAACATGCTCTTGCCTGGAAAATTTCGAAAAGTCCTAAAGTGAAAAGTATTTTTTGTGCCCCTGGAAATGCCGGAACGCTTGAATTCGGAAAAAACATTCCAATTGATCAGGAAAATATTTCACGGCTTCTCGAGTTTGCAAAAAAAGAAAAAATTGATTTAACCGTTGTGGGTCCTGAAGCGCCTTTGGTTGAGGGCATTGTGGATGAATTCGAAAAAGCCGGTTTGAAAATTTTTGGACCACGCGCAAACGCCGCAATAATTGAGGGCTCAAAATCTTTTGCAAAGGAAATAATGGAAAAAGCAAATGTTCCAACTGCCGCTTACAAAGTAATAACCGGTATTGATGAAGCCCAAATGGATTTGGATGAATTTGACAAAGCCGCTGTAAAGGCTGATGGTTTGGCAGCCGGAAAAGGTGTTTTTATTTGCAATTCAAAATCCGAAATAATGGGTGCCGTGAATAAATTATTGCAGGAAAAACTTTTCGGAGGAGCAAGTTCAAGAATTGTAGTGGAAGAACTATTGGACGGAGAAGAGGCTTCAATTCTGGCTTTTTGTGATGGAAAAAACGTAAAAATGATGGTTTCCGCACAGGATCACAAGAGAATTTTTGACAATGATAAAGGGTCAAATACGGGGGGGATGGGTGCGTATTCTCCGGCTCCTATTGTGAATGGTTTGGAAGAAAGAATAAAGAAAGAAGTTATGCAGCCGGTTGTTGATCAAATGCGAAAAAGAGAAACTCCTTACAAAGGGATTCTTTATGCGGGTTTGATGGTGAAAAACGGAAATTTTAAAGTTCTGGAATTCAATGCGCGTTTCGGCGATCCTGAATGCCAGTGTATTATTCCTCGCCTTGAAAATGATCTTGTTGATGTAATGGAAGCGTGCATTTCGGGAACGCTTGATAAAATTGATTTGAAATGGAAAAAAGATCCAGCTTGTTGTGTTGTAATTGCTTCTGGAGGTTATCCTGAAAAATATGCAAAAGGAATAGAAATTTTCGGTTTGAAAAATGCAAGTGCTGTTGAGAATGTAATTGTTTTTCATGCCGGCACAAAATTTGAGAATGGAAAAGTTGTTACAAATGGCGGAAGGGTTTTGGGTGTTGTGGGCATTGGAAAAAATATAAAAGATGCAATTGACACCGCATATAAAGGTGTTGCAAAAATTAATTTTGAAAAAATGCATTTTCGCAAGGATATTGGAAAAAGGGCGTTGGGCAGAGAAAAATGAACAAAGAGCAAATACGAACTAAGGTGCTGAAAAAGCGCTTAAAGTTTTCGGAAAAAGAATTGCAAAAACAAAATCTGGAAATTGCAAAGAATTTTTTTTCTTTAAAAGAAGTTTCAAATGCAAATTCTTTTGGAATTTATGTTTCTTTCCAAAATGAGGTTGAAACGCGCGGAATAATAGAGCGACTTTTGAAATTTCACAAAAAAGTTTGTGTTCCAATCACTGATTTTAAAAATAAGGAAATGCATTTTTCTGAATTAAATAATATTTCAGACCTCCATGAAAATAGTTTTGGGATGTTCGAACCTGCGGATTCAAAAAAAGTTGATTCGGAAAAAATCGATGTGTTTGTTGTTCCCGGAATTGCTTTTGACAAAAAAGGTCATCGCATTGGTTGGGGAAAAGGTTTTTATGACAAGTTTTTCGGCGCAAACAAAACCAAAGGAAAAAAAATCGGCCTTGCATTCGATTTCCAAATAGTTGAAAAAATTCCTTTTGAACAATTTGATGTTAAAATGGATTTGATTGTAACTGAAAAAAGAATTAGATAGGTAAAATGGCTTTGAATACCGTAATTTATATTAATTTGAACACTCTTCCTAATTCATGGGTAAAGCAAAAAAAGCTCAACGAAAATCTAACCAACTCAAGCCTAAATCTACTCAAACAAGAAGAGGTTTTTTGTTATCGTCTTTTTCCAGGCTAAAAAATGCTGTTTCAAGAACAAAATCCGGGGTTGTAAACGCTGCTACTTATCGGCCGATTGGACAAATTAATAGAAGAGAAGCTCTTGGTCGCGGGTTAAAAGCCGCTGTCGGTCTGGGAGCTATTGCTGCCGGTGCTGGTTACTATGCTGATAAAAGAATTCCTTATTGGGCCGGTGCAAGGCACGATAATTATGTTTCCATGATTTTTGGAAAACACCGAGCCAAAGAGGATGCGATAAGAATTGTTCAGGAAATTGAAAAAGCAAAAAATGAAGGACACCCATATCAACTTTATTTTTTTGAAGCTTCTAGTATGAATGTAAAAAATATTGAAAAGTTTGCATTAGCTTGGGCAGAAGATCAACGTAATATAAGAGCTGATTATCACACGCTATTAAATCAAGGGCTTTCAAAAGAAGCTGCATTGCAAGCTTTAAGGGAAAAAGCCGCAGTTTTTTTTCCTTCGTTAACTTCTTTTCAAATTGAATATGAATTACATTTGGCTATTAATTCTATCAGAAAAATACCAATTGAATTTTATTCTGGCTCGGATCATCAGAACCTTGTTGATTTGAAGGTATTTTATGAGGAAAACTCGGCTAAGTTCGTTGAACAGGGTAGAAGGGGAAATCTTCTTGGAATGCAAAAATCCGAGCTTGATGGTGAGGAACGTCGCCATGAATTTATTATATTAAGAGACAGACAAATAAAATCAAACCTTGAATCAGGTGTGTTGTTTGAATTTGCAAAAAAACTTTACCCTGATTTAAAGGATGAAAAAGAATTGAGAGCATTGAGTCATCTTGGCGCGCTGCATAGGGACGTTTATGCTAAATTTGGGCGAGAAAAAGCAAAAATACAATTGGAGGAAATTGTTAAAGTGCCAAGTTTTAAACTTGGGGAGTATATTGCCTTTACTCAGAGATCTAATCGTCTGACTGAAAGAGACGCCCGTATTTCCGCGCTTTCATATTATTTTGATGGTCCTCTTGATGAGATTTTAGCTAGAGATAGAAGGGACCTGGCACAACACGGTTACAACAAAGCAATAAATATGTCACAACAAGAATTTGAACAATTAAATGCCGAGGTGAAAAAAATTAAAGGTGAAAGGGAAAGAACTGTTTTTATTGCAAATTATCTTATTGGCGAGAATTTTTTTCGTTAGTTGAATTTTTAATGTTTAAAGTGCCTCATCCCAGTAAAAAAAAGCGCAATCCCTTGTTTTTTTGCTTCGGAAATAACTTCTTCATCTTTCACAGATCCGCCCGGTTCGATAATTGATTTAATTCCTGCTTTTGCGCACAATTCAATTGAATCTTTAAATGGAAAAAATGCATCCGAAGCAAGCGAACATCCTTTTGCTTTTTCCCCTGCCTGTTCAAGCGCCTGCTTTACTGCCTTTACGCGCGAAGTCTGTCCAACCCCTATTCCAATTGTTGAGGTATTTTTTACAAGCACTATTCCATTGCTTTTCACATGCTTAACTATTTTCCACGCAAATTCAAGATCGGCCTTAGAGTTTGCATCAGCCTTTATTTCGCTTTTATTCTCCATGCTGATTGCGCCTGCCGAGTCCGCATCCTGCACCAATAAACCCCCATTTATATGCTTAAAATCAAACTTTTCAGTGCTTTTTGACATATTTTCAAGCCTCAGCACGCGCAGATTCTGCTTCCTTTTCAGTTCCTCAAGTGCCTTTGCATCAAACCCTGGGGCAATCACCACTTCATTGAAAAACGAGGTTATTTTTTTGGCAGTTTCAAGGTCGCATTTTTTGTTAAGTGCAATTATTCCTCCAAATGCACTTTCCGGATCACATTCAAGTGCTTTTGTAAATGCTTCCAAAATAGTTTTTCCAAGCGCCACTCCACATGGATTTACATGTTTTACTATTACGGCACATGGTTCTGAGAATTCTTTTACTAATTCAATTGCGGAATTAGCATCATTGTAATTATTGAATGATAATTCCTTTCCATTCAATTGTTCCGCATCCACAATTCCGTTTTTTTCTCTCACCGGTTTTAAGTAAAGCGCAGCTTTTTGATGCGGATTTTCTCCATATCTCAATTCACTTGCTTTTTCAAATCCAAGTGAAAGTTTTTCCGGAAAATCCTTTCCTTTCATTTTCAAATTCAAATAGCGCGAAATTGTTGCATCATAAAATGCAGTATGTTCAAGTGCTTCAACCATTAATTCTTTTTTCATTTCCAGACTTAAATTTCCTTTATTTTTTTCCAAATTCAAAAGAACTTTTTCAAATTGTGAGTGATCAACCACAACTCCCACACTTTCAAAGTTTTTTGCAGCCGCACGAATCATTGTCGGTCCGCCAATATCAATGTTTTCAATTGCTTCTTCCATTGAAACATCTTTTTTTGAAACCGTTTCTTTGAATGGGTACAAATTTACAACAACTAAATCGATTGTTTCTATTCCTTGCTTTTTTAATTCCGCAAGATGTTTTTCAGTTCTTTTTGCAAGAATTCCTCCATGAATTTTTGGATGAAGTGTTTTCAGCCTTCCATCAAGTATTTCCGGAAATCCGGTTATATCTTCTACTTTCACTGCTTTGATTCCGGCTTCGGAAAGTGATTTGTACGTTCCGCCGGAAGAAATTATTTTTACTCCAATTTTTGAGAGTTTTTTTGAAAATTCGATTAATCCTGTTTTGTCTGACACTGATATGAGTGCTGTTTTGATCATTTCAATCCCTCAATGATGATTTTGCCCTGCGTAACCATTTTAATTGCTTCCAAAAAGCACTCCTGCTCCAGCTTTTGCACTTTTTCTTTCAGTGATTCCGCGGTTTCGTTCTTTGTAATGGAAATTTTTTTCTGCATTATAATTTTTCCCGCATCCACTTTTTCCGTTACTTCATGGAGCGTGCATCCTGTTTCCTTTTCTTTATTTTTCAATACTTCTGAATGAACATCAAGATTCATTCCCCCTGCATATTTTGGAAGAAGAGACGGATGCATGTTCCAGATTCTATGTTTGAACTCTTTTACAAAATAAGGCGTTATTATTTTCATGAATCCTATAAGCAAAATTAAATCAACTTTTTTTTCTTTTAATTTTGCAGCAATTTTTTTCTCCGCATCTTCGCGCTTTGAAAATTCTTTGTAATTAACAATCAGTGTTTCTATTCCGTGCTTTTTTGCGCGTTCAAGAATGAATGCTTTTGAATTGTCAGATGCAACAAGAACTATTTCTGCTTCGAGTTTTTTTGCTTTAATTGCATCAATAATGGCCTGCAAATCCGTTCCGCGCGTGGATCCGAGAACCGCGATTTTCAGCTTTTTCATATAAATTTGAGGGTGTGTTTTGGTTAAAAAGGTATTTTGTTGATTTTTTTATAAAACATTTTCCTGTTCTTTTGCCGCTTGAACAGTATTCGCCATTAAGGAAGCAATTGTCATTGGTCCAACTCCTCCGGGAACGGGTGTAATCCAAGCGGCTTTTTTTCTCACATTTTCAAAATCAACATCTCCGACAATTTCTTTTCCGACTCTGTTGATTCCTACATCAATTACTATTGCACCTTTTTTCACCATTTCTGCTTTAATTAATTTCGGTTTTCCCGCGGCAACAATTAGAATATCAGCTTCTTTTGTGTGATTCCCAAGATTTTTTGTTTTGCTGTGGCAAACAGTTACTGTACAACCTTCGTTCAAGAGCATTATTGCAATGGGTTTTCCAACAATATTGCTTCTTCCAATAACAACCGCATTTTTTCCTTCAAGTTTTATTTTTGTGTGTTTCAAAAGTTCCAGTATTCCGATTGGTGTTGCGGGTTTGAATCCTTTTTTTGCCAAAAGATTTTTTCCATGGTTGAACGGATGCAATCCATCAACATCTTTTTCAACGCTAACTGTTTCAAAAACTTGTTTGTGCTGAAGGTGTTCCGGGAGAGGGGTTTGCACCATTATTCCGTGAACTGATTTATCATTATTCAGTTTCATTATTTCCGCCAAAAAATCTTCATATTTTATTGTGTCGGGAAATCTTTTCACAATCGAATCAATGCCGATTTTTTTCCCGGTTTCATGCTTTTTGTTCACATAAATAGTTGAAGCGGGATTATTTCCGACTTGCATTACAACAAGTTTCGGAACAATGTTTTTTGCTTTGAGTTTTTTGATTTCTTTTTCCAGTTGCGCCAGAATTTTATCTGCTATTTCTTTTCCATTGAGGATTTTTGCCGGCATTTTTGTTTCACGCGTAAAACTGGAACTCTTTGCAGAAAGCGGTAACCTTTTGCTTGATGCTTTTCAATTTTGCTTCGTCTTTGGAATTGTTGAGTGCTTCAGTTATAAAGTGCCCTACTTTTTCCATTTCATTTTCTTTCATTCCTCGTGTTGTAAGAACCGGAGTTCCTATTCTAATTCCACTCGGATCCCAAGGGCTTCGGGTATCATAAGGAATTGTATTTTTATTGCAGTAAATATTTGATTTTTCCAACGCTGCTTCGGCTTCTTTTCCGGTTATTTTGAAAGGCGTTACATCAACCAACATTAAGTGATTATCTGTTCCGCCGCTTACAAGCCTCAATCCATTATCTGTAAGTGTTTGCGCGAGTTTTTTGGAATTTTTCACTATTTGCTGTGCGTATTTTTTGAATTCCGGCGTTTTTGCTTCCTTGAACGCAACTGCTTTTGCAGCAATTACATGTTCATGCGGCCCGCCTTGCAATCCCGGGAAAACCGCTTTGTCTATTTTTTCCCCAAATTCTTTTTTGCACATTATGATTGCGCTTCTCGGTCCTCGCAAAGTTTTGTGGGTTGTTGTTGTAACAACATCAAAATAAGGCACCGGATTTTCATGCACTCCCCCTGCACATAAACCCGCTATGTGTGCTATGTCCGCCATGCAGATTGCGTTGATTTCGTCCGCAATTTTTCTGAATTTTTTGAAATCGATTTCGCGTGGATAAGCCGTATAACCGCTCAAC
>DASRUN010000021.1:0-4574 GCA_035655435.1 archaeon
TGACCCGCCACAACCCACTCATTGTTAACAAGCCTCACATCCTCAATGTGAACTCCTTCCTTTCCTTTTTTGAAAATAATAACAGAATCCTTTGATTTCACATTGAAAGTTTCCTTGTCATTGAAAGGAAAAGGCGGAACCACAATTCTAACTCCCGCCTGGAAACCGCTTCTGGTATTGAATTTTTTCAATTCTCCCCGCGCAAGCAGAAACATAAATTCTGCAATAGGCATGCTTATACCTTCCTGTTGGATAAAAATAGTCGGATAGCCAAAGCGCGAAGTAAACTCCAGAGGATAAAGTCCATTTGAATTCACGATACAATTCAAATCAATGTAACCGACATAATTTTCTTCGGCAAGTTTTTTCTCAAATTTTTTAAGGCTTTGGTTGAAAATTCTATTTGGTTCGCTCCAAAACATTAATGTTCCCATTTCTCCGGTACTTGGACCAAGATTTCCGGGAAAAAGTTTTTTGTGCTCAAAGTTTACATTAACAGGGTAAATGAATTCCTTTCCGTTGAAAAAAGCCCCAACAGCTATTTCAACGCCCGTAATCCTTTTTTGCAATTGGAAATTGGGAATTTTCTTTGCCCAAGCATTTTTGTAATCGGTTAAAACCTGGAGAAGATCTTTCCCATCTTCCTCTTCGCCGATATACAACAAACCCTTGATGTTCTGTGCCTCTCCATTGGGTTTTAGCACATACTTGCCCGGGTTTTTCTGCACAAAGCTTATGGCCTCATCAAAAGAAGTGAACTCCCAATGCGGAATAACATTTATGCCCATTTTTTGGAGCTCATCCTGGCCAAAAGCACGGTCATCCTCAAGTTTATCAGAATACGGGGTTCCGCCGATTACGGCTTTTCCTTTTTTTCTCAATTCCTGTGCCTTTTTTCCCATTCCGAGAACGTCATCAAAAATTATTACATCCGCCCAATTGACATTTGCCTTCCAATTATCAATCATTTCCACAAAACCGGAAGCCACATCCCTTTCAGGCTTGTTTTCGACAAAATACTTTACATTATGCCCCTCTAGCTTAATCCGCCAAGCCAGATCCCCTATAAGATTGTCAAGGGAAATAAACAGAAAATTTTTTGGTTCCATAAGAAAAACTTGAAAATAATATACAAACAATAAATGATGTATGAGTATATAAAATTTATTCCTTAATTGCTTTCCGCCTTATTCCTTCCATTTCACATTACAACCCAAAGAGGGTTCTTCTCGAACCGTAACTTGCTTTCCGCCAAGAACCTGTTGAATTGCTTCTTCCAATTCATTTGTGGAAGCACTTTCATGCGCCATTTTATGGGCATCATCAATTCTGCCGTGATAAACAAGTTTTTTGTTTGCATCAAAAAGAAAAGGATCGGGAGTACAGGCTGCGCCATAATTCTTTGCAGCTTTTTGGGTTTCATCCAAAAGATAAGGGAAACCAAATTCGTGCTTTTTCGCATACTCTTTCATATGCTCAAAATCATCTTCCCCATATGCTTCGATATCATTGCTGTTTATCCCGAACACCATCAAACCTTTTTCTTTGTAATTTTTGTAAAGGTTTTTCAAATAGGCAAATTTGGGCTGAACATAAGGGCAATGATTGCACATGAAAACAACCAAATAAGCTTTTTTTCCGGGATACAATTCAAGCGAATGATTCTTTCCATCCGTTCCGGGAAGATTGAATTTTGGCGCGATTGAATTTTGTTTCAGAATATTGTAATTGGAATATGTCAATGTCATTTTTATCACAAGCGTATTATTTAAAACTATTATCAAAATTTAAACAATTTCCCCTCAAAATCAAAAATTTTTCCATCAACAATTTCAATTCCTTCCTTTGCAAGGAGTTTTTTCTTTGCCCGCAAACCGTGCGCATAACCTCCTATTGAACCATTGCTTGAAACCACGCGATGGCAAGGAACTTTTGGAGAATGCGGGTTTTTGTTGCACGCATTTCCCACGGCGCGAAAGGCCTTTTTGCTTCCGACGCGCTTGGCAATTTCCTTATAAGTTGTAATCTTTCCCCTTGGAATTTCCTTCAGCGCAGACCAAACTTTTTCATTTAAATTCATTAAAAACCATTTCCATCCAAAGATAATTAAAGTGAACTGAAATGATAAAAAAAATTCAATCAAAAAACGCTCCAAAAGCAATCGGCCCATATTCTCAGGCTGTTAGAGCAGGAAATTTTATTTTTGTTTCGGGACAGCTTCCGATAAATTCTAAAACAAACGAACTTGTTGGAAATGAAATAAAAGCCCAAACCAAACAAGTTCTGGAAAACATTAAAGCAATTCTCGAAGAAGCAGGAGCTTCGCTTGAGCATGTTGTAAAATGCGAAATATTCATGCAGAATTTGGGTGATTTTGCGGAAATGAACAAAATTTATTCTGAATATTTTACAAAAGAACCTCTTCCTGCGCGCTATTGTGTTGAGGTTTCCAAATTGCCAAAAGGCGCATTAATTGAAATAGCATGCACTGCTTTTTTGCCAAAATAAGGTCTTTTATGCTGGTTTTTTATTGATTTAGCTATTCTCAATTTTTATGGGCTTCTTTGAGGGTTCGGGAGATAGACTCCTTACCGGAGTTGTAATAATAGTGTTTTCCACGATTTTGCTTCTCAGCGGCTTGAACTTTTTTGAACACCCGATTTTCAATGAGGAACTTGACACAATACTGGCTTTTCTTACACTCATTATAGGTGCGTATCTTGTGTTTTCTGAAACCCCGAAAAACAATTCACATCATTAAAAAATCGTAAAATTCATTTCCTTGTTTTTGCAATCAAATACAAATCCATGAGAACAATTGCAACCATTGCTTCTGCTACAGGAACTGCGCGCGGGCACAAACAAGGATCGTGTCTTCCTTTAACGGAGATTTTTGCATTTTTTCCTTTTTTATTAATTGTATTCTGTTCAATTGCAATTGAAGAAGCAGGCTTAACCGCAATTCTCGCAACAATATCATCTCCATTGCTTATTCCCCCGGTGATTCCGCCGGCATTATTTGTTTCAAATTTCACTTTTCCTTTCACTTTTGTAATTTTATCATTATGATGCGAGCCGCGCATTATTGTAGAGGCAAAACCTGAACCGATTTCAACGCCCTTAACCGCATTAATGCTCATGAGCGCTTCCGCCAATTTTGAATCTAACTTGTAATAAACAGGTTCCCCTAAACCCGGTGGAACACCTTTTGCAATAATTTCCACAATTCCTCCAACACTATCTCCGTGATGTTTTGCAGCCAGAATGATTTCTTCCATTGCTTTTGCCGCATTTAAATCAGGAGCGCGTACGGAATTTTTTTCAATTACATTCAAATTTGTTTTTTCAGCTCGGATTCCCGCAACTTCTCGCGTAAAACCGTAAATAGAAATTCCTTTTTCTTTTAAATATTTTTTTGCAATTGCTCCCACAGCAACTCTCATAGCGGTTTCGCGCGCAGAACTCCTTCCTCCGCCCCTATAATCACGAATTCCAAATTTTGTTTCATAAGTATAATCTGCATGCCCGGGCCTGAAAACATCTTTTATTTTTGAATAATCCGCGCTCTTCACATCCTTATTGTGAATGAGCATTGCAATCGGCATTCCGGTTGTTTTTCCTTCAAAAATTCCCGAAATAATATCAACCTTATCCTCTTCTTTTCTCTCGCTTGTAACTTTTGACTGACCCGGCTTTCTCCTATCAAGTTCTTTCTGAATATCATTTTCATTAAGCGAAAATCCCGCAGGAACACCATCCACAACAACTCCTATTGCTTTTCCGTGCGATTCGCCAAAGCTTGTGAAGCTGAAAATTTTTCCGAATGAATTGAATGTCATAGTAAAGCACTCTCCAAAGCTTTTCTCATGCTTTTTTCAGGCGCCATTCTTCCAGTGAATAATTTAAATCCCGCAAAAGCCTGTTCCAAAAGCATTTCAGTTCCCAAAATTGTTTTGCACCCTTTCTTTTTTGCTGTTTTTAGCAATTTTGTTTCAAGGGGATCATAAACAATATCAAATACAACCATTCCTTTCCTTAAAAACCCTGCTTTTACAGGCATTTCAATTGTTTTTGGTTTCATGCCAACAGATGTAGCATTGATTAAAATGTCAAATTTCTCAGTGTAAATATCCTTTTCCTTAATTGCAATTGCATTGGTTTTTTGCGCCAGCTTTTTCGCTTTTGAAAAATTTCTTCCGGAAATAAACACTTTAGATTTTTCTTTTTTCAAATAAAATGCAATTGCCTTGGACGCGCCGCCATAACCAAGAAGGAGAACTTTTTTTCCGGAAATTTTTCCTGTTTTTTTGAGCGCATTTACGGCGCCAATTCCATCAGTATTGTATCCGATAAGCTTTCCGTTTTTGTTTACAACAGTGTTTACTGCGCCTATTTTTTTTGCAATTGCATCAATTTTATCCAAATACCTCATAATTTTTTCTTTGAATGGCATTGTAACATTAAACCCACCAAATTTGGATTTTTTTGCGTGGCGAACAAATTCTCTAAGATTATTTGGTTCAAAAATCTGATAAGTATAATTGAGTTTTAGCGATTTGAATCCTGCATTTTGT
>DASRUN010000022.1:0-12842 GCA_035655435.1 archaeon
CATTGATGAGGCTTTGAGAAGGCCGGGCAGATTTGATCGCGAGATAGAGATCGGTGTTCCGTCAAAAAAAGATAGATTTGAAATCCTGCAGATTCATTCAAGAGGGATGCCGTTGACCAAGTTTAATAAAAAGGAAAAAGAGGTGTTGAATTTCCTCGCGAGTTTTCAGGATTCCTCTGATGCGTCCAAAATCTTTTCAGAGGTTATACAAAAACCACAGGCAAGCAAGGATGATTTTTTGTCAAAACTTTTTGAACACTGTAAAAAAAATGTCAGCAAAGATGTTTCTCATGCAGACTTAAAGGATATTATTTCCAAATTTAATGTTGATCTTGGATTGAAGATGATTAAAGACAGACCCAGCTTGAAGATCAGTTCTTTGCTTGCTGAATTGGCCGGAAAAAGACTTAGCGAGGAGATTGTGCTCGAGGAGTTCGCGAACATAACCCATGGTTTTGTGGGCGCGGATTTGGAGGCGCTTGCAAAGGAATCCGCAATGAAGGCTTTGAGGCGATATTTGCCGAAAATAAATTTGGATGAAGAAACTATTCCCCCGGATGTTTTGGAGTCTTTGGAAGTGAATAAGGATGATTTTGCCGATGCTTTGAAAGATGTTCAGCCTTCCGCTTTGAGGGAGGTTGCAATAGAGATTCCGAACATAAAGTGGAGTGATATCGGCGGTTTGGAAAAAGTTAAAGACGAGCTCAAGCAGGCTGTTGAATGGCCATTGAAAAAACCCGAGGCTTTTGTGAAAATGGGAATCAAGCCTCCAAGAGGAGTGTTATTTTATGGTCCCCCCGGAACAGGAAAAACTTTATTGGCAAAAGCGGTTGCCGCAGAATCAGAAGCAAATTTTATCAGCATTAAAGGCCCGCAATTGATTTCCATGTGGGTTGGGGAAAGCGAAAAGGGAATTAGAAAAATTTTTCAGAGGGCGAGACAGGTTTCTCCGGTAATAATTTTTTTTGATGAGATTGATGCGATTGCTCCGCGAAGGGGCGCTGTAACCGATTCCGGGGTTAGCGAGAGAATGGTTAACCAGCTTTTAACAGAGCTTGACGGTGTTGAGGAACTTAAGGGTGTTGTGTTTATTGCCGCAACCAATCGTCCTGATTTAATTGATCCTGCTTTGCTCAGGCCGGGGAGAATTGATAAGATAATCCAAATTCCTGCTCCTGATCTTGAATCGAGAAAGCATATTCTAAGAATACACACAAAGGGTGTTCCGCTTGCGAAGAATGTTTCGATTGACTGGCTTGAGGAAGTAACTGAAGGTTATAGCGGCGCGGATTTGGAGGGTTTGGTTAGGGAATCTGCTTTGATCGCACTTCAGGAATCAAAGATGAAACCCACTGAAATAAAATTGTCGAATTTTGAGGAAGCGATGGGGAAGATTGTTCCTTCAATTTCAAAGGAAACTGTCGATGCTTATAATGGTTTTAAGAGCAGTGTTGCGCAGGCGTTCAAGCCGAGTTATGTGAGATAATTTTTAGATTCCTTCACAGAGTTCGTCTGTCTTTCCTTCTAATATCATTATTCCATTTTGCTCGGTGCATTTTTCATCATTATCCTCAATTTCAGGTTCGCAGTAAATTAATTGGAAGTCAAGTGCTTGGTTTGTATCCTGATTTCTTATTTCCCAGTATTGTCCTCTAAGCCTTCCATAATCTATATGGTCGTACGATTGCTCTTCCCAAAGAATTTGTCCTTTGTCGTATCTCCCTTGTATGGTTTTCGCCTGTTCGTAATCTATTTCAGGAACGTTCAGCCAGATTTTTGCGCCGTAAGTTGGTTTGTTGTCGGTTTGGTTTTTTATTTGATAAAACATAGTGGTTTTTTTGACCAATGAATTATATTCGCAGAATTTTAATTCTGATTCAAAATCAAATTTTTGCGGAAAGATTTCGTCCAAGATAGTATCATCATCTTGTTGTGTTTGTTCCGGGGGTGTTGGCTGTGTTTGTTCCGGTGGTACGGTTTGCACTTCATTCATTTCGCATGCATCGGTTAATGTGTATCCTGTTGGAACGTCGCATGGTGTGGGAAATTCTTTGCATGTTCCGTCAGGCCCGATTGCAGGCGTTATTACTTGCGCACACGCCTCTCCATTATTTTGTTGTATGCATCCCGAAAGCGCTATGATTGAAAGTATTGCTAGCGCAAAAAATGTTTTTTCCATGTTATTAAATATGAGTTATCTTCTTTTAAATTATGGAGAATAGCGCCAAATATGCAGGGAAAAAAATTACTCCGGAAACCGCAACAAGCATTGTAAGCAACCAAATTCCTTTATCCCAAACAAAAACTTTGCTTCCGTCAAGCGGGAATATTGGTATCATGTTGAATGCCGCCAAAAAGAAGTTTACGTACATTGCGGAAATTATTATTCTTTGCAAAAATTCAGCAGGATTGAATAGTGCAAGTAAAATTCCGAAAAAGAGCACCACTAAAAGATTTGTGACTGGTCCAGCGAGCGAGATTATCCCGTTTTGTTTTACTGTTATGCTTCTCCCAAAAACATAAACCGCTCCGGGTGCAGCAAAAACAAATGCTCCGTTTGTAAAAATCGCCAATCCTATTGCAAGCAAAAGTCCTTCTCTCCATGCTCTGAATTCCGCGTGCGCTCCATAATGAATTGCAACATATTTATGGGCAAGTTCGTGGAGTATAAATCCCGTTCCAACAGCCACAAGCATTACCGCAAACTGGCTTATGAAATCTTTAAACCCGGAAGCCGTGAGAATTCCAAGGCCTATCCATGCAAAGGCAAAGCTTACTGTTAGCCAGCTGATGATAAGGTCGTTTCTTTCTTTGTTACCCACAAGACTGAATTTGGCTCAAAAGCCATTTAAAACCATAACCAATAACATTACGTCAATCAACGAAATCTTTTTATTTGTTTTATTGTATAGGTTTAGTATGTTTTCTGATGAAAAAGCCCAGGTTTCTATAGAGCTGATAATCGTGCTGGCTGCGGTTGTTGCAATTGTGCTTCTTTTGGTTTCCCAGCTTCAAAGCACGGCAGAAAAAGGTGCAAAGGCTTTTGACAAGAAAGCGGATGCGATTTTCAAGGAAATTGAAGAGATCTGAATGAAAGGTCAAATAAGTATTGAATTTTTGCTTGTATTTTGTGCTGTTCTTTCTTTTCTTGCGATTTTTGCATCCGCGTTTTCTGAAATAGAAAACTCTTCAAGGTTTGCACTTGATGTTCAATCCGCGAAAAGATTTTCCGCGGATTTGTCGAATGCTTCCGAAAAACTCTCTTTCTTCGGCGACAAAACATCAATTGAGTTTCGTTATAAAATTTTTAATGAATGGGAATTAAGCGAGCAGAGTTTGTTTGTGCGTGCGGATTCAAAAACATTTGAAATTCCTATTCCAGAAAATATTATTTTTGAGGAAAGTTCTTTTTTCGGAAAAGTGGTTTTCACATTGGAAAAAATTGACGGAAAACTTTTTCTTTCAGGAAACTAAAATTTCGTGGGAATATTTTTTCGTGCGCAAAATTATTTTATTTTCGGTTTTTTCAACTTCATAATTTTTTCCGAACAGCAGATTTGCATCTTTTACAATTTCCACTTCTCCTGAATTCATGTAAGCCGAAACAATGAGCAAATCATCCATCCCGTGTTTCTGTGCCAGCGCTCCATCCGTTCTCAAATCAGTATCCGGCATTGAAAGTATTAAAATAATCAAAATTGTAAGTGCTCCAATAGCCTCTATTGAAAAGAAACCTTTAGTTTTCACACACAACAAACCCCAAAACAGTTTTTCTCGGAACGATTTCCTTGATTAGAACAAATCTTTCTATTGTTATGCATCTTTCTCCTTGTTTGTGGAAATAATATTGTGTTCCATTTTCATTCCTTTCATAGAGCGCGTTCAGCGAGTATTGTGAAAATTTTTCCAAGTGTATTTTTTCCAATAGTTCTTTGTCAATGATGTTCGCTTCGTTTCTTTTTTTTGCGTGGTTAAAATATACTGCTCCGTTCACAGGCTTTTCCGCATCCCTGTTTTTTACGATTGCCTCTGAAAGTGCGAATGCAAATAATTCTTTTTTCTCCCATTTTGTCTCTTGTATATTTTGCTCTGCATTTGTATTCAACGCGGATAAAAGAAGTGAAACGGAAAAAATGAAAATCATGCATGCAATTAATGCATCCATGCTGAAAATAATCCCTTTACTCATAATGGTTTCCCGATTCCACAATAATTTTTTTTCCCGCGGGTGTTTCAATAACTCTTATTTTTTCGCTTATCAAATCAAGGCGTTCGCTGTCGCACCTAAGTGATTTTTGAAGCTTCCCATTTCCTATTGAATAAAAATAATTTATTGCGGTTGAGCATTCAATTGCTTCCTGTTTTTTTCCGAGTTCAAGAAACATTTCCCCTGTTTTTTGCGTGAGTGTTTTTTCGGATTCGAAGACAAAAATGCTGAATGTTGCCATTATGAGTAGTGCAAAAACTATTTCTGCAAAATTCATGGAATCAGCCTTACTTGTGTTGAAGTGTAGCCTGTCGGTATTCTAATTTCTGTTGAAAAGTTTTTTGCTTCGATTTCCGCGCAAGGATAAAACTTTTTGTCTTCTCCGCCTGTGATAACATATTCTATTTCCTGCACGCTTCCAAGTGTGATAACAGAAACTTTTGATATTTCCGAAAGTTTTTCAAAATTGAGTTCTTTCGCGGAATTGTTTTTTGAGCACAATTTTGCGCTTAGGTTTAATTTTTTGAACGCTTCAAGTATTGTAATATTTGCTCTTGCCTTGATTATTTCCGCTTCCGGTTTTTCAAGTGGAAGTGGAGTTAGAGCCTGTTCTATTTTTTTGTCAATGTAGATTTCGGCTTCGGTTCTTTTGAATGCGCTTTCCTGCATTTCAAGTGCGAGCAGTTCTGTCTGCTCAATTTTACTGTGAATTTCCGCATTCCCGGTATTTATGGTTAAAAGCAGTTCCAAAGCCCCGAGAAGGATTAACAGACCGAAAAATCCTTTTGAGTTCACATTATTATTGGCAAAAGAAGGAATAAAAATACTTCGTCAATCGTCGAATTTAATCCATTTGCAGTCTTTGATGCCATCCAGTGTTCCGTCGAATTTTTCACATTCTTCAGGGCTTAAAAGCGCGTTGCAGAGTTCTTCTGTGGTTTCCGCTCTCGTAACGTTTGAAACGCATTTTCCGGTTGTGGCGCTATTTCCGGTGCCAGCATTTATTTCTTCTCCTGATGTTATTTCCGCAAGGTCATCCTGATTGGTTGGCACAACATAGCTTGCGCGATCAACATCAAGTGCTTCAGATGCTGAACTTTGCATGAAATTTCCGTAAAACATTGCCGCAAATCCGAGTAGACCCACTATTATTACGGTTGAGAGTATGAGGAATATGTTGCTTTTGTTTGTGTTTGCTTCGAGCAATTTTTTCCCTTTTCTTGTGAGAGAATAATATTTCCATTTTCTTCCCTCATCATTGAGTTCAATTAGGCCCGCTTCCATGAGAACGGAGGCATGTTGTTTTACTGTTGGCGCCGCCATTCCTGTTTTTGATGCTAATTCGCTTAATGTAAAATTTCTTTCATCAAGCATTTTGAGTATGTCTGTTCTTGTTTTTGAGGAAAGCGCTTTGAAATCTGTTGTTGAGATTGATATTCCATCCATTTTTTTTCATCTCAGAAAATAAACGCCAATACTATTAGTACTACAAAAGCCCAGATTGCAAATGCTCTGTTATAATATGCCAGCAAACCAACTGCCGCGGGAGCTATGAGCAGAAATGGTTGTGCTGCCGGGCTTGCGCGTGTAATGAATATTCCATAAAGTGCTCCTGCTGTGAAAAGAAAGAATAGAAACGCAACAAATCTTTGGATTCCGGTGGTGATGTAGTTAAGTACGCGCTCGAAAATATTGTCGCTCATTGGGCTGGGGCTTTTTCCAGAAGCTTTGCTTTCTTCAATCGCGTGGCTGTCTCCATGAGAGTCGCTCATGGTTATATTGTCCTAAAAGCACTTTTTAATCCTTTCATTTTTCTTAGTACATAATTTAATTGGTGAATCAGAAACAAAATGTTTAGAGCCAGAGAGGTCATATTTAATAAAACTGAAAACATATCTAATTATGGTAAAAAAAACAACCACGCCAAAAGTAAAGGATGAAGCCCCTCTGCCACCTACATCCTTTAGAGAAAAATTAGTTGCCGCATTTATTGCGGGCGCAATATCGGGGGCTCCTACTTTTTTGGTTTTACAAACGGCAAGAAATTGGGTTATTCGTCCAGCAGAGTACAGAGCCGCACTCAAATTAATAGAGCCCATTGAAAGAGCAATAGAAAAAAATGAGAGGCCCTTAACTGAGTTTTCCCTAATAAAAAGTATCTATGATTGGTCATCTCCAGCAAATAATAAGATTTCAGATATTGTATATGATTTTGAAACCGGAAGATTAAATGATGCAGAAAGAGAAATTGATAAACTTTACAACGAATTCAAAGTAGCAATTGCTAATAATAGGGCTTTGCAAGTCGAAATTCAAAAAATTAAGGAAACTGAACCTTTCAAAAAAAGGTATCAAATAGAGTCTAAACGCAAAAGTTATTGGTGGCTTAAAGGCGGTCTTTTTGGAGGAGGATTAACTGCGGCAGGATTTGCAGCTTCCCCATATTTGCAGAGATATAATCAATCACGCAAAGAAAAAAAAGGAAACCCAGTACGTCCAAGAAGAGGTCGTAGAGGACAATAAGTTTTTTTTGTAGGGGCGTTTTGGGAGTTAAGGGGATTTTCTAAGAAGCAGTGGGAGGTTCCCTTAACTCGCCATAATCCCAATGAGCCAATGTACATTTTGGTTTTTGTGCTTTTAAAGCATTGGAAGGGGTTCGGTGCCGGTGCGAAACGGCGGAGAGATCCGCCGTCAGACCTGCCTATCTTCGCTTTTGTGGCTCGATAGGCCTGGTTTATGAAGTATTTAACATTGGCATTAATGCAGTGCCACTGCAATCCTTTTTAATTGGGAAATTATATTTGTTATTCATGCCGGGCAAAAATCTGTTCAAAAAATCCGCTCAGGAAAAAAGCGTTTTTAAGGATGAGCGTTTTCTCTATCCTGAATACATTCCGGAAGCGCTTCCTCATAGAGAAAAGGAAATCAATTCCCTTGTTTATTGCTTTGATCCCATTACAAAAGGAAAAAAACCAATGAATGTTTTTCTCACAGGTCCAACAGGGGTCGGGAAAACTGTTTGTGCAAAATATGTTTTGCATGAGCTCGAAGAAAGTTTTGACAGAACAAAAACATTGTATTTGAATTGCTTTGAATATAATTCAAGGCCGGCCGTATTAACTGCTATTGCAAATTTTGTCGGGGCATCGCTTCCGAGAAGAGGTTTGGCTACCGATGAAATTTTTTCGAAGATGCTTGAGTTCATGAAAAAATGCGGTTTCACTCCAATAGTAATTTTGGATGAAGTTGACCAATTATTGATTTCCGAGGCGAATTCAAAATTATTGTATGATCTCATAAGAATAGTTGAATATGAAAAGCAAGGAATAGGTATTGTGCTGATTTCAAATGATATTTCGCTTACTTCAAAACTCGATTCGCGAATTAGAAGCTCGCTTGCCGAACAAACAATTGTTTTTGATTCTTATACTCCTGAACAATTGAAAAAAATTCTCAAAGCAAGATGCGAGCTTGCGTTTGAAGCAAATGCCTTTGAATCAGACGTTGTAAATGTTGCTGCTGCTCATGCGGCAAAATTGGGCGGAGATTGTAGGGTTGCAATCGAATCGCTTTTGAAAGCGGGGAGAATTGCAGAACGCGAAAACACAGGAATTGTTTCCGTTGAAACTTTGCAAAAAGCATTTGAGGCTGTTGATATGGTTTCACTTTTGAAAGGCCTTCCTCACTTGGCGAAAGATGATGTGCTTCTTCTAAAAATAATTGCGGAAAACCAGCCCATAAATTCCGGAAAAATTTATGAATTGTATTCTTCGCGCGAAGGAGCGGAATTAAAGGAACGGCGCTTGAGGGAAATTCTAACTGAATTGGAGAAAAAGAATTTTATTAACGCAAAATTGGTGAGCATGGGAAATAAGGGGAAAACAAAGGAATTTTCGAGCAGAATCCCTAAACAATCTTTGTTGAGCGAAATTGCGAAAATAAAGTGATTTTTTATTGCTTTTCCAGCCCCCTATTATAATGTCTGAATTGTGGACCGAGAAGTATTCTCCAAAAAACAAGGATGAATTCATAGGAAACTCTGAATTGGTTGAAACCGCTTTTGCTTGGGCGAAGAATTGGGAAAACAATGTTAACCAGCCTCCTTTGCTTGTTTGGGGTCAAACCGGGAGCGGAAAAACAATGCTTGCGTATTTGCTTGCAAAAACATTCAATTGGAGTGTGGTTGAATTAAGCAGTTCTGATTTGCGCTCAAAAGATTCTGTTGAAACTATTGTAGGAAATGCGTCGCAGAACGCTTCTTTTTCCGGTTTCAAAAGACTTGTTCTCCTTGATGACATTGATGCAATGACGCGAAACGATCGCGGCGGTGTTTCGGCGATTTCTTCCGTAATAAAAGATGCAAAAAATCCGATTATTATTACAGCTACCGATATTTTTTCCAACAAAAATGTTTCTCCTCTTCGTTTTGTGTGCAAAGCTTGTGAGTTCAAAAAAATTAATTATCTTTCAATGGCAAAACGTTTGCGCGAAATCCTGGCATTAGAAAAAATTTCTTTTGATGAAGAAGCTGTGAAAGAACTTGCTCGAAATTCCGATGGAGATATGCGTTCGGCTTTATTGGATCTCCAAACTTTATCAGATGCAGGGGAAATTTCAATGGAAAACGTTTCTTCGTTGGGTTCGCGCGAGCGCCAGCAGAAAGTTTTCTCTGTTATGAAAGCAATTTTCAAGGGAACAAATTTCAATGAGGTTCGCGAGATGCGAATTAAAAGCGATTTGAGTCCGGATATGCTTTTGCGTTGGGTGGAAGAAAATATTCCAAGGCAGTATTCGGATTCAAATGATATTGCTCTTGCATTTGATCGACTTTCAAGAAGCGATGTTTTCAATGGAAGAATTTACAGAAAACAGCATTGGGGTTTTTTGAGATATTCAACCGAACTAATGGGGGAAGGAGTTGCACTTTCAAAGCAAAAAGTTTCCCATGACTTTGTTATGTATCAGTTTCCGGGTCTTCTTTCGATGCTTTCAAGAACATCCGGAATTCGCGCTCTGAAAAAAAGTTTGGGTTTGAAAATCGGTTCTTATACTCATTCTTCTTCCGGAAAAGTTATTTCAAAAGATCTTCCTTTTTTGCGCGTGATTTTCAAAAACAAGGAAAGCGCTGTTGCTCTAACTTCTTTGTTTGATTTGAATGAAAAGGAAATTGCATTGTTGCTTGATACAAAACCTGAAACAAAAAAAGTAAAAACCATTTTAGAGGAAGCCGAATCTTTGAAAGGGCAAAGAGCAAAACCGAAAAAGCTTTTTGGAGAATTGCTTCACGATGATTCTATTGTTCCTGATCAGCTTCCGGAAAGAACATCGCCAGATGATGAGCCGGAAGAAAGCGATGTAAAGCAGACTAAATTGTTTTAATCAACCAATTCAATTTCAAGTACAACTATTTTTTTGTCTAAACCAAAATTGTCAAGTGTTTTTGAGTTTACTTCTCCCAAAAATCCTTTGAATTTGCCGATTGTTATTTCTCCTCTTTTTCCTTCTTCCAAAAAAGCAAGGTTTGTTTCTTTCATTGAATAATTCAGCCCAAGATTTCTGCATACCGCATCAAGCGCGGATTTTATTACTGTAAAATTTGCTTTCGAATCGCACATTGCAATGCATAAATTGTATGTTTGCCTTACTCCGTTTTCGCTTTTGGAATCGATATCAAGGCATGTTCCTATTTCAAAGATTCTTTGAGGATATTCTGCATGCCTGTTTTTAGCGAGATAATCAATCAATTCAGGTGTTATTCTTTTTCTCATTGCCTGCCAGTTTGTTGAAACAGGGTTTGCGATTTCAACCAATTCTTCTTTCAACAGCATTTTTTGTGTTTGTTTTTCGATGGATGTTAAATTGAATGTGAGCACTTCTTGAAGCCCCATTCCAACACAAACATCTCTTACTTTATCAAGGTAAATCCTTTCCTTGAGTTCTTCTCCAACAACACTCATTTCAACTTTTTTTGGTTCTATATTATTGTAACCATATGCGATTATTGCATCCTCGACAATGTCTATTGGGTGCAGTATGTCATTTCTGTAATCAGGGTATTCAACTTCAAGTTTTTTCCCTTTTGTTTTTACATTCATTCCGCTTCTTTCAAGCAATGAAACTATTTCCTTCTCCTTAAGGTTGAGTCCGGATATTCTGTTCACGTATTCTGTTTCAAGCATGATTTTTTTTGTTCCGAAGAACGGTGTTTCAATTGATTTTTTTGGATATACTTTCGATTCAGGAAAATTTATTTTAACTGCTTCAATTGTTGATCCTCTGTCCGCAAATGCCATGCACATTACTTTCAATGCGGTATTAACAGTTTCCCAATTGAATCCCGTTACTTCTATGAAAATGTCTTTTGTTTTTTCCGTTACTTTTCCCGTTGTTTCGGAATTTATTATAGGCGGCATTGAAGCAACAACTTTTTTGGAATCTATTACTATTGGAAAGTATTCCGCGTCTTTGAGTAGGTTTCCAAATTCTTTTCCTTTCGGATGTTCCAAAAGTATTTCCGAGGGTCGCATCGGAACTTTATATTCCAGCGGAATAAATTCAATTTCTTTATCCTTATATCCGCGGTAAAAAACCGGGGGTGTCATTTTGTTTAGGTCATATAACCCTATTCCTGTTTCTTTTCTTTTTCTTCCAAATGTCATTCCTATTTTTTCCTGCAGTTGGATCATCTGCAGCAAAAACTCTTCCGTAATTTTAACATTTCTTATTACCGCGCAGCAGATGAACGGCCTTGTTTTTTCTACTGTTTTTTCTATTGTGCATGAAATTTTTGCTTTCGAAACTTTGTATTCTTTTATTCCCTTGTCTTTTCCCGTGCGTGTTCTGATTTCGCGCGCTATTCCTTCCGCGCTCCAAAGATCTGGTCTGTTTGTTTCTTTCACATCGATAACAAGTGCATCTCTGTTCATTGCGTCAAGTTCTCCCTTAACATACATGAGTGTCTCTTCGAGCTCTTCTTTGGAAAATGTTTTTCCAACAAGTTTTTCAATATCTTTTTTGCTCGCGTTTATTGTCGGCATGTTAGTTCACCTTTACAATTCTTGCTCTGAGTCCTCTTAATCTTCTGGCTTCTAGGTGTGCATCTGTAGCCAAACTTTTAAAAAAATCTCTTTTTCTGCTAAATTCCTGCCTTTCAGTGCTTTTTCTTGGTGTTTTTTTTACCCGTACATTCAATGCGTGGCTGGCTTCCAAATGTTGTCTTCTTTGTACTTCTAACTCCGTAATTTCTTTGGTAAACGTATCTCTCATTGAGTCGTTAAGAATTTGTTTATTGGCGTTTCTTATTTGCATTAATGCATTTTTGAGGTTTCCGGCTCTTTGTTCAGCTGTAGGTCTTACAGCTCTGCCTCGCCTTAGTTTAGCTAATTTAGTAGAGTTGAATGGCGAATTTGGATATCTGACAATGGCCATTATTCAATCACCATTTTTGTTTTTCTGAGCCACGTTAAATCCTCTGAAAATAAGTGCCTTATATCATTAATTCCAAGTTTGAACATTGCCAACCTATCAACTCCCATTCCCCATGCAAGTGCTGATCCCTTAATTCCAAGTGATTCCGTTATTTCAGGTCTGAATATTCCGGCTCCCGCAAATTCAACCCATCCCAATTTCGGGTGCTTTGCGGAAAGCTGTACAGATGGTTCGGTGAATGGATAATAATCAGGATAGAATCTCACGTCTTCCGCGCCCGCGATTTCGATTGCAAATTCTTTTAAAATCCCAAGTAGATTCCTAAAATTCAAATCATTTCCTACAATAAACCCATCCAATTGGTTGAATTCTATTAAGTGTGTTGCATCCAAAACATCAGGCCTGAAACAGCGATTGATCACAAAGTATTTGCGCGGGAATTCAACTCCCTCAATCATCTGCCTTGCGTCAGCGGCTGTTCCGTGCGCTGTTGGCATTAACCTTTGTGCTATTTCTTCATTCCAATTGTAACCCCATCCTCTTGACCCTGTTTTGCCGCCGTGTTCGTGCGCGTCTTTTATTGCTTTTACTTTTTCTTTTGAAGGAAGCATTCCCTTATTCGGTTTCTTCAATTGATAAGTATCTGTCCATGTTCTCGCGGGATGGTTCTGCGGTTGGAACAAAACATCAAAGTTGTAAAATTCCTGGTTTATCAATCGTTCAGGCATTTCCTTGAATCCAAGCGCAACAAGTTTTCCTCGAATGCTGTTCAAGAATTGTATGTACGGTTGTTTTTTTCCTATAAAAATTTCAGGAACCGGATCAAGAATATTATATGCTCTTTCTTTTGAAAATTCTTTTGATTTTAATGCTTCCTCGCCTTCGATTATAATTGAAACTTTTTGCTGAATGCTTTCTTTTTCTTCGGCAAGTCCTCTCGAGATCAACAATCTAACCAATTCATCGTTTTTTGGTTTTTTCCCTTGGCTTATTTCTATAATTGCTTTTTGTTCCGGATTTTCTTTTTCATCTTTGTGAACTCCTGTGAGTTGCACCATTGGTTTTTCTTTTTTTATTATATTTATGAACGCTTTTCTTTTATTGAGTCCAAGTGCCGCATTGAATTCTTGTTCGCTAAGTTTTGCTACTTTCATTATTTCAGAGAATTCCATTTGGTCTTTTTTTTCAAGCACATTAAGCATTCGTA
>DASRUN010000023.1:0-102337 GCA_035655435.1 archaeon
TTAAGCATTCGTATTTCAGGCAACCCAATTTCGAGGGCTTTTTCCCCTTCTTTTGTAAGTGTGAGTTTTTTAGTTCCGATAGAATTCGTTTGCGCCAGTTTTTTTTGCGCCAGCCAGTTTACTGCTCTTCTAACCGAATCAATGTTTAATTCGGATTTTTTGGTTATTTCTTCCGGGGTTTGAGGTTCGCGAGTGAGCGCTTTGAGGGTTTTTTTCTCTATGTCACTTAAGCTGGATATTGCGTTTGGATCCATTGTAACCAGGATTATTAGTGTATCATTAATATTAAAAGTATTGAAGGGTCAAATTCTAGAGTGATTGTTGTTGAAATTCATCCTTGATGCCTCTGCCCTTTTAAATGACGAAAATTTTTCCTTTGAAGGCAAAAACCCTTATTTTATGACCTCGCGTGTTTTGGGGGAGTTAAGGGATTTTAGAAGCAAATCGTTGGCTGAAAATGCCTTGAAGCAAGGTTCTTTGAAAATTTTGGATCCGTGCGAAAACTCCATGCAGATTACCTTTGATAAGTGCGATGAATCCGGAACAAATTTGAGCGATGCGGACGCTTCTGTTGTTGCGCTTGCAATTGAGTTCCGCGAGCGAAAGGAAAAATTTGTTGTTATTACGGATGATTATAGTGTGCAGAATATTTTGAAAAAATTGAAGATTGATTTTAGAGGAATTGCTCAAGGGGAAATAAAAAAGCACAGGGTTTTCAAAAAAAAATCATTCTAATTCCAAGTCAATTGCTTCTTCCGGGTTCCTTGTTTTTATTTCAGAGTGTTCCACAAGATAATTTTCGATTTTATTTTCAAGTTCTTCTTTTTTTGTGTAAATTATTATAGCCGCTACTGCAAGTATTACTGCAATGAAGAGTCCGAAGTTTGATATTCCTGTTATGAAATCATTTCCGGAAAATGCTATTGGTTTCAATGTCCTGTACGAAATGTTGAGCGAATTACTTTGTATTCCACTCAGGAGTATGCTCGTTCCGGCTATTATCGCTTTGTCCGGGAGGTTTTGTGAATCAATTTGAGAATTTTGGGGAAGAACTATTTCTATTTGCGTGTTGTCAGGAATCACTATTGTTCCAGAATCATTGAATGCAAATAGCTCTCTATCACTTATTTCAAAAAAATCAGATCGCTGCTCCTGTGTTTTCAGGGTTGCAAATTTTTCTTTGAGTGTGTATTCAAAAGTCAGTTGCTGTGCATCGTTATCGAAGGTAATGCTTGATGTTTGAATATCGCTTATGGTTCTTGCAAAGTGCATTTCAAAAAATTCGTAGTCGGCTTGCCATGCGCTTATGCTGGAAGAATTTTCTATCGCCTTTTGGCTGAAGTCCTCCTGCTCAAAAATGCTTATGAATCTCAATGAGTATGTTTCTCTCACGGACGCATCTCCATCTCCGTCAACATTTACTCTTATTCCAAGGTTGTCAACGGAAATTGCGCTTGCATTTCCAATTAGTAGGATGAGTGCTGCCGCAAAAAATATTTTTTTCATTGCAGAATATCTTTTCTCTTAATTTGTAGTTAAACTTTTTGATTGGCGAATTCTAGCGCTTTTTTGCTTCTTTCCGCGGAAAACTTCACAGCAAGATTAATATAGTCGAATTTATTTACTCTTACTTGTTCCCCATGCGAGTACAATTTTTGTGGCATTCTTTCTTTAAAATTTCTTTTCATGGTTTGAACATTCTTCTTGATCCTTTCATGGATATGCCAAAAGGGGAAACCACTTATAATCTTGCGATGAAATGCCCCGTTAATCTTGGCAAAATTAAAAGCATTGATGCGATTTTTGTGAGCAACGAGCATTTTGACCACTGTGATAAAAAGGTAATTGAGATGATAGCCAACCGTGACAATTCAGTTGTTGTTGCGCATGAATCAGTTCTCAACGATCTAAATATTGCAGCGAACCTAAAACATAATGTAAAGGTTGGCGACCGCTTTAATCTCAGGGGCATGGATGTTACTGTTCGCGGAGCGCATTATCCGAATTCTTTTTATCCGATGAGCTTCCATCTTGCAAAGGATGGCGAAGCGATTTTTTTTGCGGGCAATTCCGCTTTGATGGATTCTTTTTCGGAAATCAATTGCGATGTGGCGCTCCTCCCTATTGGAGGCGCTTCTACAATGGATGTGGTTGATGCTGTGCGCGCGACTAAAACCATGAAGCCGAAATTTGTTGTTCCGATGCATTACAATTCTTTTGACAACATTCCTGCGGATCCGCAGGAATTTAAAATGAGAATCGACAAGAGCATTTTGAAAACCCAACCTGTAATTCTCAAGCCGGGCCAGTCATTTAAAACAAAATAAATTGACCAATTTCTTTTGCTTTTTTTGATTTTGCAGAGCGCCGTGCAGCCTTTTAAATAGTACTGTCCAGATATATATCTACAAACATATCGGGTTTTTTTAATGGCATCTATTATTTCTGCTCAAAATGTAACCAAGGTCTATGATATGGGCGAGGAAAAGGTCAGAGCCCTTGATGGAATAAGCCTTGATGTTGAAAAAGGCGAGTTTGTTTCGATTATAGGGCAGAGTGGTTCGGGGAAAACAACGCTTCTCGACATTATGAGCGTTCTTCAAAGGCCCACAACGGGAGAGGTTTACATTAACGGGAAGCCTATTTCAAAAATGAAGGATTCTGAACTCGCAAAAATAAGGGGGAAAACAATTGGTTTTGTTTTCCAAAACTTTAATTTGATTAACAGGATGACAACTCTTGAGAATGTGATGCTTCCATTGTGGTTTCAGGGCGTTCCATATGAGGAGAGGAAAAGGCGCGCCGAAAAAATTTTGTCGGATGTTGGTTTGGCGGATAGGCTTAATCATAAACCAACCGAACTTTCAGGGGGTCAAAGGCAAAGGGTTGCAATTGCACGCGCGCTTGCGGTAAACCCTGATATTATTGTTGCTGATGAACCAACAGGAAATCTTGATTCAAAATCAGGTGCGACAATATTATCAATTTTCAACAAACTTCATCATGAAGACAAGAAAACTATTCTGGTTGTTACGCACGAAATCGAGGTTGCAAAGATGGGGGAAAGAATTATTCATGTTAAGGACGGGAAGATACTTAAATCTGAAACTAATAATAAAAAATCCATTGGAGGAGACTACAAATGAACAAAAACATTCTTTTGGCCGTGTTGATGGTGCTTTTTGCATCAACTGTTTTTGCCGTAAATCTGGACATTGATTCCGTGAGCTATGAGCCCGCTCCCGCAATTCCTGGAGATTATATTACTTTGTGGGTTCACCTCAAGAATAATTCAAGAAATGTGAGCGAAAATACTGTGTTCAATCTTGATCTTTCTCAGGATTCTTCAGATGCAAATTTCCCATTCTATCTTGAACCTGGCGATGAATCGCTAAGAGAATTGGGAAACATCCTTCCGTTCCAAACAGCTCTTGTAAAATACAGGATTTTGGTTGACCCGGCCGCGCTTGATGGTTCTTATGAAGTCAAGCTTGAGGCTGGAGAAGATGGCAGAATAGATTTCTCAAATGAATTTACAATTGAGGTTTCAAGTAGGAAACCGGAAATAGTAATATTGTCTTCTTCGCCAATTTCGGCTCCAATAGGTAAAACAAATAACCTTCAACTTGTAATAAAAAATGTGGGTTCAGGAAAAGCAGTTAACCTGGAAATTGGTATCAGTGAAGAAAGAACCGTAACATCAACGGGAGTGGTTGTTGAAAGGAATATTATTCCTTTGGGAACCGCATTCTCAAATGTTCCGGAGCTCAGTGCTGGGGAAACCGCTACATTGCAGTTGCCGTTTGTAATAAACCCTGATTCCGAGTCAAAGGCATATTTTATTCCGATAGAAATAAAGTTCCAGGATGAAAACAAAAATGAATTTTCGCAGGATGAATTTGTTGGATTAAAAGTTTCAGATGAACCAGAACTTGGAGTGGTTATTTCTGATACAATTCCGCTTCCTTTTCCAGGAGGATCGACAGAGATAACGATTGACCTCTACAATAACGGTGTGGGAAGAGCAAAGTTCCTTGTTGCAAAAATAGATTCGGATTTCTTCGAAATGCGGCAAAATGAGTACTTTATTGGATCACTGGAATCGGATGATTTTGATTCTCTAACTCTTGAAGGAAAAATAAAATCCGATGCACAGCCCGGGGATCATATGCTCAAGTTGAGTTTGGTTTACAAGAATGATTTCGGAGATGAAAAGGTTTTCGAGAAGGATCTTCCCGTGAAGATTTATTCTGCGGAAGAAATAAGCGCTCAAGGCGAGCAGGGGAATCCGCTTTTCCTTGTGATAATCATCCTTGTTATTGCGGGTGTCGGATTCTTCCTCTATAAAAGGATGAAACGTGACAAGAAATGAAGTTGGATTTTGAAATAATCAGCTTTGCCTTCAACAATTTGAGCCATCAAGGGCTCAGGAGTTATTTGACTCTCATTGGAGTTGTCATTGGAATAGCAGCTGTTGTAACTTTGGTTGCATTGGGTGATGGATTAAATAATTCAGTGAATGAGCAGTTCGAACAGCTAGGTTCGAATACTCTTTTCGTTACTCCTGGAAGCGCAAGTTTCAGCAGTCGTCCAACTGTTGGCGCTAAAATTGATACGTTGAAAGAGTCCGATATTACAAAAATAAAAAACCTAGGTGAAGTAACCGGCGCCCTTGGGCCATTAACAAGTCAAACTCAAATAAAGTTTGGAAGAGAGGAAACAAACGTCACTGTACTTGGTTCTGATCCACAGGAGGTTGCGGATATTGGGGATACGGGTTTCATTACAATTGCGGAGGGCCGCGATCTTCAATCCAGCGATACTTTTTCGATAGTTATTGGAAATAGTTTGGCAAAAGACTCTTTTGATGAGGAAATAAAACTCAGGAGCAGGGTTGAAATTGCAGGAAAATCTTTCAAAGTTGTGGGAATAACTTCGGAAGAAAGTCAGTCTTTTGGCGGCGGTCCAAACACTAATACTTCTGTTTTCATTACAAAAGATGCATTCGAGCAATTATTTGGTGAGTCAGATCCGGTTTTTCTTTTGGTGAAAACAAGAACAACCGATGATGTTCCCGAAGCAAAAATTAAGGTTGAAAGAATATTTGAAAAATCCTATGGAAAAAACCAAAAAGTTTTCCAGGTTATGACAAGCCAAGAAATACTTGAAAGCATTGGCCAGGTTCTTGGGGTTATTCAGATTTTCTTAGTTGGAATTGCGGGCATCTCTCTTTTAGTTGGGGGAATTGGAATAATGAACACGATGATTATGTCCGTGATGGAGCGAACTCAGGAAATAGGTGTGATGAAAGCGATTGGTGCAACAAACAGTGTTGTATTGGCAATTTTTATTACTGAATCCGCATTCATCGGGCTTATTGGGGGCATTATTGGAATAATTATTGGATATGTTTTTGCTTTCGGGGTTGGTTTTATTGCGGAGTATGCAGGTTTGGCTCTGAATGTCAGCCTGAGCCCGCTTTTGATAATAGGCGCGCTGTTGTTTTCAATAATTGTTGGAATGGTTTCAGGAGCGTATCCAGCGAGAAGAGCCTCGATGTTGGATCCTGTCGAAGCATTAAGGGGGATTGAGTAAATGATTCATCCTGCGCATATTTTCAAGGGGAAATTAAAATTTTTCATTCTCAAAGCTTTGAGCGAACAGTCATTACATGGTTATGCGCTCATGAAAAAAATCAGTTCCTATAGTTTTGATTTATGGAAACCCACTTCCGGTTCTTTGTATCCCGCACTCGAAGAACTTTTGCAAAGCGGTTTCATTAAAATTAAAAGTGAAATGAAAAAAGGCAGAAAAGCAAAAGTGTACTCGCTCACAAAATCCGGAGAAAACGAATTCCAAAATCTTGAGGTACAGGTAAATAATATTGAGCAGAAGTTCATGGATTTCCACCAATCTGATGGTTCGAGTAAGTATGGTTTTGAGGATTTTATTTACATGTTCAATTTTTTTGATCGAACTCTGAAGGGCGGCATGCTCGAGTTCCGTGATACAATGTTTGGTTTCATGCAGCTTTCAAGGAAGGGAGAATTAACAAAAGCCCAGGAAGAGGAATTCAAGAAATCATTTGTTGAATTTATGAAAAAAATAGAAAGCATTAATGCAAATGCAAAAAACAAGAAAAAATAAATTGCGAATTATTCTATCCGTACTTAATGTGTATAAAATGAAAAGCTAAGTAAAAACATCTTATTATATTTCTGTTTTTTTAATAGTTTCTTATGAAATTTTTTGGGGTTTTATTGGTTATTTTTTTACTCGCGGGCTGTGTTCAAAATAATGCCGCAGTTACTCCGGAAATTAACCCGAATTTGGAAACGCCCCGTGAAAATATTGATTCAATTACTCCGAATGAAATAATTGTGAAAGCTGATTCCTTTGTTATTTCGCAAGTTGGAGAATCTTATTTTAAAGAAAATTTTGTGTTAGCTGTCACTAAAACTGACGAGCAAACATCGTTCAAAAATAATTCTCCAGATGCAACTTATCTCGTTTTTTATGAATATTTACCTTTAAGTGTTTTGACTCAAAGCAAATTTTTAGTTTCAGTTAATTTAGGAAAAAATCTTGACTCGCCAGTTTTTTCAAACACAATATTGGATTGTGTAAACGAACCTACTTTATGTGAATTTACCGTCACTAAAGAACAGGCATTGAAAACCGCTAAAGAAAATGGAGTTTCAGGTGATGCTAATCAGATATTTTTGCAGCGATTTTATACTTTTGACGATCCTGCTTTTTTTGAGGGGTGGGGCTGGGTAGTTTTCGAATCAATAGATGATCAGTCAATTGGGGATTGTATGAGAAGTAAAATGATTGTTATAAACAGTCGTATAGGGAACGCAAGCAATGTCGCAGAAAAAACTGCATGTCCTTAAATTTTTTTATGTTGAATAAAAATATCATTAAACCCGCTAATTGTTTATGATACAAAGTTTTCTCAAAATTTATCTCGGAAAAACTTCATCCATCATTGAATCTGCTCTTTCAAGATCATCCGGAGTTGCTATATCTATACAGCTTCCTTCGCAGTAATTTATTTGCACGTCTTTTCCTTTTTTGATGTAATCTTTTATCGAATCAACAAGTTCGTATTCGTTTCGTATTGATAGTTGTGTGTTTTTTATTGATTCGAAAAAATCTTTTCTGAATCTGTAGACCCCGGAATTGATAAGATTGCTTGGTTCTTCTCCCGGGCTTGGTTTTTCTATTATGTCAGTTACTTTCATTCCCTCTGTTTTCAGGACTCCGTATCTCCACGGATCATTTACTTTGCGTGCTAAAATAATTCCGTCTACTTTTTCAAATTCGTCTGTTTCCATTAATTTTTGATAATTTTTAGTTCCGGTAAGTACATCTCCGTTTGTTATGAGAAACTTTTCCCCCACATAGTTTTCCACCAGGCTTACAGCATGCGCTGTTCCTTTCGGTTCTTTTTGTACAAAGTAGTTCAGCTTTACTCCGTTGAATTCTGGTCCAAAGTGATCCTCTATAACATCTTTCATGTATCCCACAACAAGGTGGATTTCTTCCGCGCCGCCTTTCACTAATCTTTCAAGCACGTGTTCTAGTATTGGTTTTCCCTTTATTCCCGCCATGCATTTTGGAATATGATCTGTTACGGGTTTGAGCCTTACTCCTTTTCCTGCCGCTATGACAACTGCTTTCATGTGTTATGAATTGGTTTTTCCTGAATAAAATGGTTTCTACAGTTCCAATTCCATCAGATCATTTGCAACAATTACGTTTGCAAATTCCTGGCGCGCCTCGTTTTCAAAAAGTTCATCTTCTTTGTGCCTTGCGCTTAAGTGGAACAAAATCAATTGCTTTGCGTTTGTTTCTTTTGCAATGCGGCCAGCATCTCCCGCAGTTGAGTGCATTGTTTCATTTGCTCTTTCTTTTAATTTTTCAAGAAATGACGCTTCGTGGATTAGAATATCCGATTCTTCTATTTGTTTGTAATAATTTTTCGAAGGAAGCGTGTCAAATATTATTGAAATTTTTTTTCCTTTGCGCGCTTTTGTTTTATCAAGAACTTCTTCCGGTTTGATTGTTTTTCCGTTTACTTTCACACTTTTTCCTTTTTGGAGTTCGCTGAACAGCGGTCCGATCGGAATACCCAATTTTATCGCTTTTGCTTTATCAAATTCTCCCGGCTTATCATGTTCCTTGAAAACATAACCATAGCATTCTATTTCGTGTTTGAGCGGAACCGCCTCTATTGTGAAGAGTTCGTTTTCAAAAATTTTTCCTTTTGAAACTTCCACACATTTTATTTCAAAGAGCGGTTCTAGCATTGCGAGTTTTAGGGTTTCATCCACTTTTCTTTTGATTCCTTTTGGCCCGTAAATTGTCATGGGCCAATCTCTCCCATGTATGTTCATTGTTGCAAGCAATCCTCCTAAACCCAAAAAGTGGTCCGCGTGGAAGTGTGAAATGAAAATATTGTTTATTTTCAAATAGCTTACTTTGCTTTTCATCATCTGTCTCTGTGTTCCTTCGGGTGCATCAAACAACAGCCATTCTCCGCCGAATCTTATTACTATGCTGCTTAGATTGCGGTTTTTTGTCGGCGTGCTTGCGCTTGTTCCAAGGAAAATGATTTTGGCTTTGTCGCTCATGCTTTATTTTTGGAGCAAATTAATTAAAAAAGAGAATAATTAGGTTTTTTCTGGTTTTTCGTTTTTTTGCTGAACAAAAACGCACTTATTTAATTTATTCTATTATAATTATAGTATATGACTAATTTTCTTGATCTTAAATCCACAAAGGATGTTCCGGTTTCCAAGCTTTTGATGGAGCAAATTATAGGTCAAGAGAGGGCGGTTGAACTTATTAGAAAGGCCGCAATTCAAAAGAGGAATGTATTGCTTATCGGTGTTCCTGGAACCGGAAAATCAATGCTTGCAAAGGCAATGTCAGAATTAATGCCGTTGCAACGCCTTACTGATGTTCTTATTTATTCGAATGAAGAGGATCAGAATAATCCTAAAGTTAAGGTTGTTCGCGCGGGAGAGGGAAAAAAGATTTTAGAACAATCCAGATTAGAAGCGCGTGTTCAGGATGATAATATGCGCCTGCTTGGTTTGATCTTGCCTCTTGGCTGGTTTATTCTTAGTTATATTTTGTGGACTTTCGGCTTCATGCCCGATGTTGTTTATGCCGCAACATTAATTTTGGGCGGTTTTTTGATGATCGGCTTTGCATTAGGTTCTCAAGTGAAAATAAGAACAGGAACCGTTGTTCCAAAGCTTTTGGTTAACAATGACGGAAAAAAAATTGCACCTTTTTTTGAAGCAACAGGTGCAAGAGCCGGCGCACTTTTAGGAGATGTTCGTCACGATCCATTGCAAAGCGGCGGTTTAGGAACTCCTGCACATTTGCGTGTTGAACCGGGAATGATTCACAAGGCTTCGGGCGGGGTTTTGTTTGTTGATGAAATTGCAACTCTTTCAATGAAGAGCCAGCAAGAACTTCTTACTGCAATGCAAGAGAAAAAATATTCCATTACAGGGCAAAGTGAAATGTCTTCCGGTGCAATGACGCGAACAGATGCAATTCCTTGCGATTTTGTTCTTGTTGCCGCGGGAAATTATCACGATCTTGAAAAAGTTCACCCGGCTTTGAGAAGCAGGATTAGGGGTTATGGTTATGAGGCCTATCTGAATTTGGACATGGATGACAATGAAGAAAACAGGAATAAATTAGTTCAATTTGTTGCGCAAGAAGTAATTAATGACGGAAAGATTCCACATTTTTCAATGGATGGAGTTCGCGAAATTATTTTTGATGCAAGAAGACGCTCTGGAAGAAAAAACAAGCTTACTTTGAAACTCCGCGATCTTGGTGGATTAGTTAGAGCTGCGGGCGATGTTGCAAAGGAAAAGAATCACAAGCTTGTTACTGTACAGGATATTATGGAAGCGCGTATGTCTGCTAAGACTTTGGAGCAGCAAATGGTTTCAAAGATGATTGAGGATAGGAAAGAGTATGATGTTTATCTTTACTCCGGAAGCGCTGTGGGAAGAGTTAACGGTTTAGCTGTAATGGCTGACGGAGATGCAGGTTTAGTTATGCCGATTGAAGCAGAAATTGCTCCTGCGCAATCAAGGAGTGAGGGAAAAGTTATTGCAACAGGAAAATTAGGAGAAATTGCAAAAGAAGCAGTGCAAAATGTTTCCGCTATTATAAAGCGTCTTTCAGGAAAGGATGTTTCCAAATACGATCTTCACATTCAATTTTTACAATCCTATTCCGGAGTTGAGGGAGACTCTGCTTCTGTGAGTGTTGCAACAGCAGTTGTTAGTGCAATTGAAGGTATTCCTATAAAACAAAATCTTGCCATGACCGGTTCTTTGAGCGTGCGCGGAGAAGTAATGCCTGTTGGGGGAATTTCGGCAAAAGTTTCCGCTGCAATTGCCGCCGGCTTTAAGGAAGTAATTATTCCTTATTCAAATTTGGGCGACGTTGTTCTTTCTGATGAAAAACTCAAAAAAGTCAGTATTATTCCCGTGAAAACCCTTTCAGAGGTTTTGGAAAACGCTTTTGTTAAAAGCGACAAAAAAACAAAGCTTCTCACGAGCCTGAAAAAATTGATGAAACTTAATCTCCCCGCGCTTGTGGAAGAAGAAGTGAAAAAGAAAATTGTCGAACCCACAGCATAATTTTTTATATTACTTCTTTCTTTTTTGATTATATGCAAAGAGGTCGTAAAGTAGGGGCGCATCTTCCCGGCGAATCCAGAAAAAGAGTTCTTACGCCAACTTTGAAACATAGGTTAAGCGTTCTCGATCTCATAAGGAGTGGGATGGGCGAAGCTGAACTGATAAAAAAACTTCATAAATTGCATCCGGAGGCAACAAGGGAAGCAATAATGAATGCATATTTTTATAATAAATATTTTTCAATCAGGTATTTGTTTTCATTGTCTGCCAATCAATTGGATGCTGTCAGAGCCAAATATATTAAGTGGCATAAAAAAATAAGCAAAAAAGGTAAAGAGTTAGGCAGACGCACAGCTGCATCCCATTCTCCAAGACCTGTTCCCGGTGAAGGTCTCGGCCACGATGCAAAAGTTGATTCTTTCCTAACTGCGCTTGCAACTAAATCCGTTAGCATGGCTGCAAAGGCAAATGGTTTGTCGGGCAGAGAACTCAATCGTGCAAGGCGTGAGCTTTCAGTAAGATTAAATCAACATCTTTTACGTTTTCAAAATCAAATCGATGAAGTAATCGCAGGCAACGATCCATTAAAAGAACAACTTTTAGCTAGACTTAATGCCGATAAAAAACAAGTTGAAAAGACTCTCGGAAAACTGCGTTAATTCAACAGAACTTTCCCTTCGCTTAAAATGAATTCGCCTTTTTTAATTGTTACTTCTTTTTTGTTGGAATTATTTTTGTAGGTTATGTTGGTTTTTTTGTTTATTGATTCAACCAACCCCAACCATTTCCCGTCTTTCGAGTAAACAGGCAATCCAATGAGGATTTTTGTGATTTTTTTTCTCAGATCTAGTATTTGCGAAATCTTGTATGCGGTTAATCCGAATACAAAGCTTATCAAAACATTCAATCCAAACCAACCCAAATCCGCGTACGGCGCTCCAATCAAAACTTGTCTTCCCGCATCGAGAATAAACCAAAGTATGAATACTGCGGAACCGCTCATAAAATATTTTGTGATATTGTAGGCTCTTTTGAGCTGTATTGCGTCAATGCTTTTTCCAAGTAAAAATGAAATAGAACTGAGTGCCAAGAATAAGAGCATTTGTCCTGTTGCATTTGACACGCTTATGAATACATTGTTTGCCGGAACATTGAATTCGACAAAGCTTGCCCACAATCCAATGAGAAATAAAAGTATTGTCATCAAATAAAACGGAAAGCTAACCCTTTGGAGGGAAATGCTTTTTGTAACGGTTGAAACCGCTCCCGCAATCCTATCCTCCAATCCCGTTCCTTTGAGAATTAAGTATGTTCCCACAACAAGAAGCATGCTTTGGAAAAAAAGTTTTTCGGAATTTGCAACCGCCAGTATTCCCCAGAGCAAAACTATTATTCCGGGAAATAGTATAAATGTTCTAGCAAAATCCGGGTCTTTGAGTGCCTGCTTAATTGTATAATAAGTTGACTCAACCTCATTTGCCTGTTTCACTATTATTGTTTCTTTCGAAATAATCGGGGCTCTTCCCTGCAATATTGGTAGAACCTGATCATCTTCAGCGCCATCGGTTACAAGCACGATTCCTGTTGCCGGAAATTTTTCCAGGACAACATCAAGTTGTTTGGTTATTCTGTGATCTGATTCAAATCCGGTTTTCCCATATCCTGTGAGTATTGCGACTTCCGCGGTTGCATAATTTTTTACTTCATCAAATTTTTTTACCGCTCCAAAAATGCTGTTCGAATCGGAATCTGTTGGATCCTGCAAAGCAAGTGCCGCGGCAGCTTTAATACATTCTTTTCTGCCGATTACGGGTCCTTGTACTCCTGCTTTTTTTCCGAGATCATTGTCTCTGTCAACTGCCAGTACAAGGATTCTTTCGTTTTCGTTCATGTTGATCGCGCGATTTATTTATATAATGCATTTGATGTATTATAAATAATATATAGTAGAATTTAATTAATTGACTTTTTTCCCGGGGGTTTGAAATTTGGCTAAGGAAGGGGCAAAGCAGCTGATTTTTCTCGTATTGGTGGTTGTTGTCATCACCATTGTTTTCATCCTACTTCAAAATACAGATTTGATTGTCGACAACATTCTTCCAATTGCAATTCTTTTGATTGTGCTGTTTTTGATTGTAAGGTATGATTTTGTTCTCCAGCTCAAGGATTATGAGAGAGCGGTTATTTTTACGCTTGGAAAAGTGAATCGTGTTGGGGGGCCGGGTTGGGCGGTTTTATTTCCCCCATTCGAATCTGGGGAGGTTGTTGACCTCAGAACAAAAACAATTGATATTCCGCGACAAAATATTGTTACAAAGGACAATGTCGAGGTTAACATTGATGCGGTTGTTTATCTGAAAATCGGAAAGGACAATGCTTCTGTCATTAACAGTGTGGTGGAAATCTCCGATTACATTCAGGCATCAAAACAGTATGTTATTGGTTTGATCAGGGACAAAGCCGGTTCATTGACTTTAACCGAATTGATTTCAAGCATTGAGGAATTGAACAAAAGTTTGCGAACAGATTTAGATAGACTTGCGAGCAAGTGGGGTGTTCAGGTTGAGGAAGCAGCCATAAAGGATATTCAGATTCCGAAAACTGTTATTCAGGCAATGCACGAACAAAAAGCTTCTGTGCAAAGAAAGCTTGCTAGAATGGAAGGAGCAAAAGCCCATCAGGCTGAAATAGAAGCCGTAAAGGCCGCAGCCGAACAATTAAGCGACAAAGCTTTATCCTATTATTACATCAAGGCGCTTGAAAAATTGGGAGAAGGAAAAAGCACTAAATTCATTTTTCCCATGGAACTCACAAAACTTGCGCAGAAGCTGTCAAGCGATGAACTTTCCGAAACACAAGTTCAAAAATTGTTGGAAAAATATTTGCCTTTGATAAAGGATCTTGCGAAAAAGAAATAAATTTCAAGCCTGATGTTCTTTTCTGAATTTATTGAGTTTATAGCGCACTCCGGGAATATATAATATAATGTAGAGTGCGAAGAATCCCATTATTCCTGCTATTGCAAGTTCGCTTTGGTTGAAGATTGAAGCCGTTTCTATGAACGCGGCAATGAAAAGCGTGATTGTTGCAAGCGCGAGAAGAAGCACGGTATCAACAATGACTATTTTCATTTCGTTTTTCTTAAATTGTTGTTTTGAGATTGCGGCGGAAATAATTCCTCCCGCAATTGCCGCAATAAAGTATGCGAGTATTTCCGGGATTCCGTGGGGTAAAAAACTAACCGCCCGCAACGCCCCCGCGGTCAGGCTATTGCTTTGTATTTCAAGCCCGATGAACAATCCTATTACCGATGCCTGCCAACCCAAAATGAATATTGCCCCGGCGCCCCAGATTAGGGAGAACAATATTGCAAAACCCATTACCCAAAAATTGTTTACAAATATTAGTTCGAAGCATTTGGCAAAACTTTTCGTGTTTTCGTTGAAGCATTCTGTTGATCCAATTGCATTTCCTGTAATGTTCACAAAATTTCCTGTTATTCCCGAGTGCACTTTTGTCTGCTCGGAAAAAATCGCTCCTCTTTCCGGGAGCATGCATCCCAAGCCGGTGCAATCCGCATTGCTTTCGGGAAGAGCAACAGACCAAAAGCCAAACGCGGCTATCAATCCTATAAATATCCAGCTGTAAATGTGGATTACATTGAAATGCGTTGCAATAAAAGCAAACGGAACATCATTTTCGCTGATTTCGTTTTCCTCTTCTCTTAACATGAGGCTGTGGAGTATGGGCATGAATGTAAGAGCTATGAATGCGATTGTGAGAACTGAACTGCTTTGCGGGAATGTTTTGAATGAAAGGATCATAGCCCCTGTTGTTACAATGAATGCGATAAAAAACAGTGAAATCGGGTGTTTTTCGGCATTTTTCATGCTTGTAAGCGATTCGAGAACCATTTAAGAGTAATGGCATGATAGTGCTTTAAATATTTTTCTGGGTGGAAGATAGTGTGGAAATACACTCTTTTTTTTAAAGGGGGACGATTTTTTTTGGACAAGAATGAATTTGTTTATCCGGGCAACTTTTTGGCATATGAAGAGGAATTCATGGCGGGTCAAAATGCTTTCGAAAACGGCGACGGAAAAGTTTATTCAACTGTAATCGGCGTGAAAAAATTGGATTCAACAAATCACGAGGTTAGTGTTCAGAACGCCGGGAAAAGCCGCGAAATAATTTCAAGAGGCTGCACTATCCTTGGTGTTGTGTTTAATGTGAAGGATAATGTTGTTCTTATTGAATTGAAGGAAGCAGAGCTTGAGGGAAAAAGAAAGGTCATTACAAACGGGCTTGCTTCGCTTGTTATTTTTAACATAAGCCATGAGTATGTTACGAGCACTCATGATGTTTTCAAGATCGGGGATATTGTAAGAGCAAGGGTTTTGGATGTTACAAATTATGGGATAGAGCTTCACACTAAAGATAGTGATCTTGGTGTGATAAAGGCGTTTGGTTCTGTTTCAAGAAAGCCCTTGATTTTGATTAGCGACCAGTTGAGGGATCCGATAACCGGTCACACTGAATCCAGGAAAATTTCGAGCGAGTATGCGTTGAGGTGAAAAAAAATGAAGGTAGAGGTTTTGAAGAACGAGAAAGAGTATGCGGAATTTATTTTGGACGGAGAAAAGCATAGTTTTCCAAATCTTTTGAAGCAGAAGCTTTTGGACAATAAGAGCGTTGAATTTGTTTCATATATAGTTCAACATCCAATGGATCAAAGCTCCAAGTTTGTGATAAGGACCAGCGGGAAATCCCCGAAAAAAGTTCTGGAAGAGGCCGCAAAGGAAATTGAGGCGGATCTGGATGACTTTGACAAGCAGTTGAAAAAGGCGCTTAAATAAAGTGTCCTAATTAAATTGCTTTCCAACTATTTTTTTTGCATGCTGAAGGGTTTAAGGGAAAGGCTGAAGTGGCTTGATCCCTTCACATATGTTGATCATTTTGTAATGCCCGTCGTGAACCCGGATAAGAATAAAACTCTTGAAACAATTGTTTACATTATTTTTGCGTTTATTTTTGCATTTGTTTTATACAATTTTGTCCTCGTGTTTCTTTTGGGCACGAATGTTCCTCTTGTAATTGTTTTTTCCGGTTCAATGGAACCGGTTCTTTATCGCGGGGACGTGGTTGTTCTCATTGGAGCAAGCTCGCTTGAAATGAGGGAAGCAAACATTGATTTCCCGATTCGAAACAGGCCTTTGCTTGAGTATGCAGAGCTTGGTTCGCGCCTTGAAAACAACAGGGATCGCCATGCTTCTATAAAAGTGAACGGCGAGGAATTCGAATTTGATCCTAATGGCCCCATTGTTGTGTATCACTCCGCGTTAACCGGTCAGGACATTATTCATCGAGCTGTCCTAAAGCTTCACGCTCCAGATGGGAATTTTGTCCTGACTTTAGGAGACAACAACAACCGCCTTGATGAAGACTGTCCAATCAATCCTGTGCGCGGAGAATGCATCGAAACATATCCTGTTCCTGCAGAAAATCTGAAAGGGAAGTACTTGTTCCACATTCCTCTTGTGGGTTATGTAAAATTGCTTTTGTTTGATGATCTCCCGCGCCTTATTTTTGGTTAAGGGTTTTAAAGTGTTCCTAGGAGAAAATTCTTTGGTGTTGTTTTTATGAATCTTGTTTTTGAAGATGCTTCGCTTTTTAGGAAGTGCGTGGACGGAATCTCTGTTCTGGTTGATGAGGCGGAATTCATTATTGATGAAAAAGGGTTAAGTTTGAAGGCAACCGATCCGAGCCAAATTTCTCTCGTTGATTTTGAGCTTCCGAAAAAGGCTTTCAAAAAATTTGATGTGAAGAAAAGCAGCAGGATCGGCCTTGATTTGAATTATTTGGGGCAGGTAATGTCGCGCGCAAAAAGCGGTGATTCTGTTGAATTTTTGCTTTCGGATGATGCTTCAAAGCTTGTGCTTGTTTTTTCCGGAAAATCAAAAAGATCATTTACAATTCCATTGCTTGATCTAACATCCGGGGATCTGCCTTTGCCCAAAATAGATTTTGATGCGGAAATAAAAATCAAGGCGGACGCCCTTAACGATTCTTTCAAGGATGCATCGTTGATTTCAACTCACATTGTTTTAAGCGTGGAAAACGATTCTTTTTTTGTGAGAGCAAATTCAAGCAAAGGGAATCTTGAAAATATTTACACGCAAAAAGATCATTCAGTTGTTTCTCTCAAGGCAAGCAATGAGGTTAGAGCAATGTTCCCGCTTGATTATTTGGCGAACATCATAAAAGCGGCTTCGAGTGATACCGAAATTCTCGTGAGTTTGAAAACAAACGCGCCCGTGCAAATAAATTATTCTTTGGGGGACGGAAAACTCCAATATTTTTTGGCTCCGAGAATAGAATCGGATTAAATTGAATGTAAAATTAATAATTGCGAAATATTGTAATATTGTGAATCCGATTTTTTGAATTTTTTATTTTTCGAGCTTTGCTATTTTTTTCACGCGGTTTTTGTGCCTTGCAAGTTTGCTCGGCTTTGCATTCAGGAATGCATTGAGTATTTTTTTTGCAAACTCGGCTTTGTATTCTCTTCCGGATAAGCAGATTATGTTTGCATTATTGTGTTCGCGCGCAAGAGTTGCGGTTTTTGTGTCAAATGGATTGGCTGCGCGTATTCCTTTCACTTTGTTTGCGGCAATACTCATTCCTATTCCGGTTCCGCAGATAAGAAGTCCAAAGCTTCCTTTGTCTTTTGCCACTTTTTTGGCTACTTTTTCGGCATAATCAGGGTAATCAACGCTTTCTTCATCGTGAGTTCCAAGGTCAAGGGTTTGAATTCCTTTTTTTTCTAGGAATTTTTGGAGCGATTCCTTTGTTTTGAACCCCGCATGATCAGATCCTATGTAGAATTTCATGTTCAAATTATGCCCGAAAAGATTTAAACCAATATGTGCCTCAATCTCTTTTGAGTGGTTGCATGATAGAGTTAAAAAACACGGGTTTTCTGAAATCGAGCATAGAGGCTATCTCTTCTTTTATTCCGGAGGGGAATTTACGTTTCAATGAAAAAGGGTTGCATTTTCGCGCAATAGATCCTTCGCAGATTGTTTTGGTTGATTATCTTGTTGACAAAAATGTTTTTGACTCATTTGATATTGAGCCGGCTTTTGTCGGGGTTAACCTCGCGGAATTGAACAAAATAGTTTCAAGGGCAATTCAAAATGATACGATAAAAATAGATCTCTCTGATTCCGAATTGAAATTGGATTTTATAGGAGAGCTAAAAAGAAGTTTTAAACTCCCTTTGATAGATGTTTCCGAGGAAGAGCTCAAGCTTCCTGATGCAAAGCATGACGCGAAAGTCGAGATAAATTCAAAATTGTTCAAGGAAGCGCTGAAAGATGCCTCTCTTTTCAGCTCGAGCATTATTTTGAAGGTTCAGGGGAAAAACTTTTTTATGGAATCAAAAGGAACCGCGGGAAATTCGCAGGCAAATTCAACAAACGGAAAGCAGGTTAAGGTAATTTCATCCGCGGACGTTGTTTCAAAATATTCTTTGAGTTATCTCCAGAATATTGTAAAAGAAGCAAACCCGGATGAGAATATTGTCTTGGAGTTAAAGAGCGATGCTCCGATGAAAATAACCTATAACATCGGCAAATCCGAGATAAGATTTTTCCTCGCGCACATGTTATTGTGATTTGCATGTTTTCAGTACAGGAACTGAGGTTTGCGCAGAAATATCCTTTTTCAAAAATCGCAAAACAAATTGTTAACGAATCCGATTTTACCGTTGAAAATGTTCCAAGGGAAGTTTTTGCGCGCGCAAGGGCAATGGTCAATGCGGCTTTTACCGATCAGGAATATAGCCCGCACATTGAAACATCAATGGATGTTTTGCGAAATGAAATCCTTGCTTTTCCCGTTGCAAAAATCCTTGTTTCAATAATCGATAGATTGGAATTGTACAGAAAATTTTCCGTTCTTTTCGGAAAGGTTGTTTTCACAAACCTCGAAAAGGAAAAGAACGAAGTTCTCATTGACATGGCAAATGATTTCGGTTTGAAAATTTATTTGAGTGATCCGCCTTATTTTGTTGAAATGGGGCTTGCGGATTATCTTACTATTGATCTAGATGAAAATTTTATGAAGCTTGTGAACAGCGAAGTTGAAAACGGAAGAGTTTTTCTCCCGCGCTCGGAATTTGCGAGATTTCTTTCCATGGTTGTGAGCAGGGATCTTAGGAATTCGCTTCCGATTGTGATAAAAAAAATTCCTGCAGAATTCAAAAATGCGGCGCAGGAATCCGAAGCCGAGTTTTCCGAGCGCCTTAGAAAGAGCTTTTCCAAAGCCGATTTCGGGGAAATAGCGCCAGAAGCATTTCCGCCATGCATGTCAAAGATTTACGCAGAGCTCATCAACGGCATCAATGTAAACCATTCCGGGAGATTTGCAATAGCCACGTTTCTTGCTTCGATTGGAATGAATTTGGAATCAATAATAAACGCGTTCAGGAACACTCCTAATTTCAGCGAAAAAACCACGCGCTATCAGGTTGAGCGGATTGCGGGAATCAAGGGAACAGGTTATTCTTCTCCGAGTTGCGACAAAATGCGTTCATATAATTTGTGTGTTGCAAATTGCCCTGTTTCGCATCCTGTGCAGTTTTATTCGCAGGAAAAATCCAGAGAAAAAAAAGAAATTGTGGAATAAAACCATGTTCTATTTCTTTTTTTTGCAGAAAAAAGTTCTGCATTATTTTTTTCTGATTTTTTGAATTCCAGTTTCTGCTATATTGCTTTATTAACTGTTTTCGGGGCCATCTTCTATATGGGGGAAGAGGGTTTTTTGAGGCAGCATCTGCGTTCTTATTATTCAAAGAATGAAATAAATTCCGTTCCTGAAATAAGTGCAAGGGAATTTGGTATAGGGGATTTCGGGAAAAAAATTTCAAATAGGCATTTGGACTTCAAAAATAATTTGGAATTGAATTCTTTTCTACGCGAGAAAACTCCTTTTTACATTTCTTATTCAAATGCTCGTTATGAATTTCCCGGCGCGCGGCCAATGGAGAAAAAAAATCTTTTGGGTGCGGATTTAATTTATGAGTTTGATGCCGATGATATTCAAACCGATTGCAAACTCAATCACGATTCTTGGAAGTGTTCTTTTTGCGGAGCACATGGAAAAGGTGCTCCTGAAAAATGTTCGGAATGCGGTTTCGGAGTTAAAGTAGAAGAATGGGTGTGCCAAGAATGTTTGGGCGAAACAAGAAAACAAACTCAAAAACTTTTGAATCTGCTCGAAAAAGATTTCGGTTTTAATGATGGAATTTCTGTTAATTTTTCCGGTTCAAAAGGTTTTCATACTCATATTAGAAGTTCTTCAATTCAAAAACTTTCAAAATCCGCGCGCCTCGAACTCCTTGATTATATTACTTGCACAAATCTTTCCCTTGAATCGCTTGGTTTTGCATCAAAAGCCAAGAATGTTTTTCTATGCCCGAAAAGAACTCTTGTTAGGGGTTGGGCCAAAAAACTCATGAATTCCTTAGTTTCCCTGTTAGAGGGAGAGGATGCTGCGAAAATAGCTGTAATGGGAGGGATAACGGTTTCAAGTGCCAAGAAGTTCTTAAAAGAAAAGCAGCGTATAATTAGTAGTATGGATCGCGGATTGCTGATTAATGTTCCCGGAATCAAGCCGGAAAAATTCTATCCCGGAATCCTGAATTATATTGTGCAGGAAGAAAAACTCGAGGTTGATAGGCAGACTTCGATTGACATCAATAAAATCATCCGTGTTCCGGATTCTTTGCACGGTTCAACCGGCTTGGTTGCAAAACCTGTTTCTTTGGATGAACTTTCCTCATTTGATGCTTTGAAGGAAACCGTTGTGTTCGGTTCCGATCCAATAAAACTGAAAAATATTTCCGCACCGAAATTTTATTTGAACAACGAAACTTTTGGCCCCTTTGAAAATGAAAACGCTTTGCTTCCATTATTCGCGGGAATTTATTTGATTGCGCGCGGAAGCGCTTTGTTGGAGAGTGAATCATAATGGAATTTAATTATGATGAAATAAGGCGAATTCATCGCCTTGAAAAAAATTCTTCCAAGCTCGTGCAGGTTGAATTGGATTTTTACAATGAGCTTTCGGCTTTTTTGAACGAGGAAAAAAAAGCATATTTGGAATCTCTCAAGGATCTTTCGTCCTCGAAGGCTCGCGACTTTTCGAACTTAAAAAAAATGGTGGAGGAAATTTTTTCTCTGCGCGAAAAAAAAGTTCTTAACATGGCTCTTGTTGCCTCGCGAACAAATGAAGAGAGTGAGGATAACATGGCGAGTCAGGAGAAAAAACTTTATCGAGAGACACTTGCTTCGCTCAAAAAGCACAACCGTATTTTGGAGGAAATTTTCTTCGGTTCTTCGAAAAGCGATTCAAATGACAGGGATTTAAATAGTCTTTCAGTCGAAATTCTTTCCGACATCTCGGGTTTTGTGGGCTCGGACATGAATGAATACGGGCCTTTTGAAAAGGGGCAGGTTGTAAAGCTTCCCCTTAAAATCGCAAAACTTTTGAGTGAACGCAGGCTTGCGGATGTGAAATCTTGAGTGAACTTATCCCGAAACCCAAAACAAAATTTTTGAGGCTCAAGTGCCCTTCGTGCGGGAATGAGCAGAATGTTTTCAGCGCCGCTTCCTCTAAAGTAAAATGTTTGGTTTGTGCGACCTCGCTTGCGGAAACAACGGCGTCAAGGATAAAGGTTAAAGCAAAAATTTTGAAGGAGTTTGAGTGAGGTTTTTTTTATGAACGAAGATTTTCCGGAATACGGCGAAGTTGTGATTGGAAAAATTTCAAAAGTTCTTGATTACGGTGTATTCATGGATCTCATTGAGTATGAGGGTCTACAGGCATTTGTGCATATTTCCAATGTCAGCTCAAGTTGGATAAAAAATATTAGAAATTTTGTGAAGGAAGGGCAGGTTCGTGCGGGAAAAGTTACTAATGTGGATCGTCAAAAGAAGCAGGTTGACGTTTCTTTTACCAAGGTTTCCTCTAATCAGCAGCGCGCAAAAATAGAAGAATACAAGCAATTGAAGAGAACCCAAAAATTGATTGAATTGCTTGCGAATGATGCAAAAACTGATTTTGATGTTGCTTGGCAGGAAGTTGCAGAACCTTTGATAGAGGCGCATGAGTCGCTTTACAATGCGTTCCAACAGATTTTGATTAAGGGCGAGGATGCGGCAAAGGCGGTTCCGAAAAAATGGGTTTCTCCTTTGATGCACATGGTTGAAAAAAACTTTGAGATTCCCGTTAAAAGCGTTCGCGGAAAAATATTTTTGACAATGCCAAGCTCTGTCGGCGTTGATGGATTGAAAGATGCTTTGATTTCAGGCCAGAAAAAGGGCGGAAAGAACATCGAAATTCATTATGAGGGTTCGGGAAATTATTCCGTTAAGGCAACCAGCGTTGATTATAAATCCGCTGAAAAAATATTGAAAAATGTCGGAGATGAAATAATTTCATTTGCACATAAGCTCGGGGGAAAGGCAGAATTTACAAAGGTGGAGTCTTAATGGTTACTACAATAAAGTTTTTGAAAAAAAAATCTTTCAAGAATGCAGTTCTTTTTACAGGTTTGCCCGGAATAGGTTTGGTGGGAAAAATCTGCGTTGATTATCTCCTAAAGCAGTTCAATGCGGAAAAAGTTGCGGAAATTTATTCTGATTCTTTTCCTCCAAGCGTGCAGACCACAAAAGGAGTAATAGACTTGATTAAGGATGAAATTTTTTATTATTCTTATAAAGGAAAAGATTTTTTGTTTCTTGCGGGCCCGGTTCAGCCTATTCTTGATCCAAAGATCGGTTCAATGCAGGAACATTATGAGTTTGCAAAAACTCTTGTAAGCGAATTCAAGGCAATGGGTGTTACAGAAATTTGCACGCTTGCGGGAATAAATATTGGCGAAAGAAGAATGCATGTTGTGCCGCGCGTTGTTGTTGCCGCAACATCCAAAAAAAGTCTTGAATCCTGGGTTTCATTGGGTGCTGTAAGTGACAAACCTGTTGGAATGATTTCAGGAGCTGCTGGATTGTTTTTGGGAATAGGGAAAGAAGAGGGTCTTGAAGGAGCATGTTTGATGGGTGAAACCAATGCGCGCCTCATTTATGGGGATCCCGGTGCGGCAAAAACTGTTTTGGAGCTTATAATAAAGAGATTTGGTTTTTCGGTTGAAATGAAAAAAATGGAGCAGGAGTCAAAAGAAATAGAGAAGGCATTTTCGCAGTTGAATGAACAGCTTGAGGATCAGGAGGATTCGCCTCCATCCGGATTAACGTACGTTCGCTAACTTTTCTTTGCTGCCGGTTTCTCTTTAAACTTTCTTAAGTCTCGAACATTGTTCGGCATTAAGCCAATCTCTTTCACAATTTGAAAATATTCATGCTCTGGAAGCGCTTGTCCATTGCGTGTTAATTCAAAATATTTTTCAGTGGTTCTTTCAACTAATTCCAAGTCTCTCCCCTTTGCTTCTTTAAACTTCCCTAACTGGCTTAATTTTGCTTTAATTATTCCATCTAATTTTCCGCCTGGAACAAAAACTTCATACACTATTCCACCATGGATATTCCGCTCAACTAAATTTACGCCATTTTGACTAGCCAAAGTCACAATCTGTTTCGGAATGGATTGTTCAACTCTTAACTCATAGAAACGTTCTGTATGTGGTTCTACTAATCTTGCGTGAATTCCATTTCTTTCAAGCAATTTTAATCTAGATCCAAACCATTCCCAATCAATTTGCCTTCTGCTTAAATTTCCTCTTTGGGCTGCTTCTGCATTAATATCTCGGGTGAACTCCTGTTGCTTTTAGTGTACCGTCGAGTGTAGTAACTAATGTTGGGGAAATCGGTTCACGACCTTTTCTTGTGTAAAAATCGTTTTCGGTTCTTGGTTTCTTTGGAGGAGCAGGCATTAAGATAAGTTAGTTTATTCTCCTATTTAAAACTCTCCCAAAGTTTTTTGTCTAGCGATTTCCGAAACCCCTGAAAGCTCTTGTTTTAGTTCAATTTTTTTTCTTTCCATTTCCTCTTCCGAATCGCATATAATCGGTTTTCCATAATTTCCTCCCCCTCCGGGAATATACAATACAAGTCCTTTCCTGAATGCAATTATTTTTTTTGCAATTTCTTTGTCCACTTCTTCGAGCTCTTCGTTTTTCGCATCAACAAGAATAAAAATTTCGTTTCCAAGTTTTTCCACAAAATCTTTCCACTTGCTTTGAACTGCTATAGTGTTTATTCCTTTTGTTTTCACAGCCTCTTGGATTATTTCCGCGAGCGGAAGCGAGTGTATGTACTCCGGCCTGAATGAAGGGTGTTTTCCTTCGGGTGTATTTGCAAGCATTTTTATGCGATCGCGTACTCCTCTTTTTATTTCTCCCCTGCATTGGATGCATTTCCAGTTTATTTTTTCCGCGTGTTCTATTGAATATTGCGCAAAGCATGTGTTGCAGGCCGTGCAATGATATTTTCCTTCGCGCGGGTTCAATCCGACATTTAAAACAATTTTTTTCTCATCCCTTTCCTCAATTGCGCGTTTGAGATTTTTAAAATCGGGTTTTTCCATTTTTATTCTGTTGAATTCTCTTCCAATTCGGTTTGGCCAGGGAGAATGTGCATCCGAGCTTGAGAGAAAAGCGTATGAGTGGTTTTCTTTTATTGTGTCCGCCATGTTCGTGTCCGCGCTCAAACCAAGTTCGATGAATTTTAATTTTGAATGCATTTCTCCGTAAGCATTTTTGAGCGAATCATAAAACGCGTAAATTCCCGTGTATGGAGTGAAAGAGTGTGCCGGTCCGAAAACCCCTCCAACATCATCAACTTTTTGTGCAAATTCTTCTGCCGTAACTCTTAGCTTCGGTCTTCCGCAGAGTATGCAATCAAGGTTTCCTTTTCCCAAAAACTTTTCCCGCAATTCCTCGGCGCTTTCAAGCGAGGGCAAATAAAATAAGTGATGAATTCTCTTGTTGTCTTCTATTTCCCCTCCCACAATAAAATTGCAATCTGCTTTCAGATCTCTATAAACCCCGTTTGATTCTTCTTCCAAATTTTTTTTCACGTGTTCGAACCATTTTTTGTGGAGAATATCAGCCGTAACAAGTACATTCAATCCTTTGAGTTTGGATTGTTCCGCCATTACCGGAATTGTCATGTTTTTTGACACTCCGCCGGCATACAAGCCGTGCATTTGCAGATCAAGATTGTATTCTTTCATGCTTTTCCCCTAAACCATGGCAAAACCAATTCTGCCATTAGCAGACCGCAATGTAATGCCGAAACCTTTTTGTGGTATTGCAACTTATTATATATTATATAAATGAAATATTATAATGGGATTTTCATGAGCAAATTTACCAATACACAAAAGAAGATAGCGGTTTTACTCCTTAATTCTCCTAAAACCGTGGACGAATTGAATAAGCAGCTAAACATTCCTTACGACGAGCTTAACGAGAACTTAAGACAGATGCTCAAACTCAAGCTTTTGAAGTTCGAGGGCTATCCCCAAAAGTACAAATTAACCGAAAATATTGTAGAAGCCGTTCGCAGGCGCAAAGAAATCCAGGATAAAGATCCTTTTGAATTGCGCCTCAAGGCAATTATAGAATTCAAGGCCGTGGAAGAAAGCTTCTTGGATAAGCATATGAGTGAGATACAGGAGAAAATCAATTCCGAAAAGGATTTTACGATTTATGACGTGTTCAAGGCCGAACCCGAGCAGGACGGTACACAATTTACTTCTTATTTAGAGCTCAATCTAAGCGCCAAGGACTTTACCTCTCTGATCAGGTTCATGTACTTCTATGGGCCTACTTCTATAGAGGTAATAAAGCCGAAAAAAGTTGTCCTTGCTATGGACGATCTCCAGGATGCTTTAATGGAAATGGCGGAAATGATTCAGGTTTACAATCACGCAATGCTCAAGTCCATGAACAAGCAAGAATTGGACGATTTCGCAAAATCCCTTTATGCTCCAAAAAAATAGTTGATTAACGAAAAAAACCAAGGCGTTTTTAAAGGCTTGTGATCTATTCTGTTAGGACGGCTCTATAGGGCTAATCCAAGTGGTTTCGTTTATTGCCAAACTTGGGTTCTTCAAAAGCCTTAAATTTTGCCTTATTTCCAATATAAAGGAATAATAGAGGTTTTCGTATACCGATACCTTTTTAAATAAGGTGAGCAATTCAATATAAGAGCCTAATCCGGCATGCTCAGGCGTGGCTGGTCAAATAATTTTAATAATTCGTTTACGTGAGGTGAAACAAAAAATGAAAGGATTCAACGTGAAAAAATTGGCTGCAATTGCAACAGGAGCAGCTTTGCTGGGTTCAGCAATAGCCCCTATTGTAAGCGCAACTAACGTCGCAAAAGACGACATATACAATAGCACTGGTTCGCCCAATGTTAACATAGTCATTGGTTCGGAAGCAGCTCTCTCGGATGCTGTTTGGGCAGGAAACCTTGCCGCAAAAATAGCTGAGAAAGCATCAACAACCAGAAGTGTTACCGCTACGGCAACGGGAGAAGATGGAGGATCACTCGGAGAATTAGATTTATCCGATTTGACCATTGATGTAACTGTTGGAGGAAGAATAGTGTTTGGAGCAGGTTCAAAAAATTATAACGTGAACTTGAATTCAGGTAGTGCTTCAGGAGACACGGAAGTCTTGACTGCAATGGATAGTTCAGACACAAATTCTTTGACAGACGCGCAACTGTCCCATTTATACAATAAACAAATCATTCAGAAAGTGAATGAAGGAGATCAAGTAAGTCAAAATACTACTTTGACAGTTAAAGAATTAATTGGTTTGGACGTTGACGCAAGATTCCACACTGATGGAGGATCAATCAAAGACCTTGTAGCAAGAATTGATACAGGAAAATTCAGCTATAAAGTAACTGTCGGTGCATCAACAACCGGTGTTGACTTAGGAACAACATCATTCGTCGATGATTCAGACGACAACGTTAAAATAGTATTTTTTGGTGAAGAGTACGAACTTAACACTGCTACTTTAACCGGAACATTTAACGTTAAACTCGTTAAGACATCAGCAAAAGAATCTTACAATGAGGGCGAAACAATTGAAGGTCTTGTTGGAGACAATGCCTATGATGGTCAAGACCTTACAGTAAAAGTCGTTCAAATTATTCAAACAGGTGCAGCTACTACGACATACCAAGCAACCTTTGAACTTTACGACGCTGAAGGAAACTTGATTGACACTCAGACAGCAAGTAAAAGCGACAACTTGAGAACCGTATTCAAGGATGACAACGGTAACGAAGCTCTTTCAAGCAACTTGTTCATTGACACAATTGCTGTTGGTGCAACAACCGGAGTCGGTTACGTCGAAATAACAAAAGGAAGCGATACCCTGGAACTGTTCCACGGAAAGCTATATCCTTACGACGCAACAGTAACAAGCGGGACAAAGAAATACTCAACTCACATAACAGCTGGTACAAGCGACGCAAACTCTCTTTACTCAATTGAGATAAGGAACAGTTCAGAAAGATGGCAGAGCCCAGCATCAGATGGATATGACTTTGGTCCTTTGTACCCAACAAAAACAGCACAGTCTTTGACAGACAAAGAGGCAACACAGGCAGTGTTCTTACAAGGACTTCCAGACGGAACCCTTGGAAAAGGATTTGCCAAAGTTGAATTCCTTGGTTTCGAAGATAAAGAAGAGAAAACAGCGATTGAATTTGGTAGAAACGTACCACGCTTGCCTTCAGGTACTAATGGTGGACTTGAAATTAGGGCAGACGATGATGCGCAAAGAAGCATTCCATTCTATGCAAAACTGAGCGACACCAATGCTGGAAACTCATTTTCTTTCGAAGGAAAGGATGTTTGGTACAGTATGAGGTTTGCAACAGGAACTGGTGGAAAAGACACTGCAAGCGACTACAACCTAATCATCAACACCGGTGATTACGTCAACGGAAGAATCTGGACAATAACAGATCCATCCACTGCAGAAGATGTAAACGTGAATCTGTCCGTAGGAGGAATAGGTCCAATCTTTGACTCAATTGCAGGTGGCGTAGTGGCTACCCGCACAACTGGGTGGATAAATACAGATGTTAACCTCCACACCGGTGATTCATTTAGAGTGGACGGCGTAACATACCTCATAACCGACAACAACATTACTGGCGGAACACAAATGGGTGTTACTGTAGATGCTGTTGCCGAGTTTAGACTCACTAATGATACAGGAACACAACTGTATAACACAGCTGGTGATGCAGCGGACGTAACATACGGTCTAATGGCTCTGTCAAACAACACAACGTTTGATGGTAACCAAGTAACTACTGGAGCAGATAATAATCCAGTTACAATGGGACTGTACACAAACGACTCTGCAAGAACAGCTTATTATGCAGCCAAGTACAATGCTACAACAGACAAACTCTTTTTACTGTTGGATGCAGACAAACTTGGAGTAAATGGTGGAACAGATGCTTTCCAGAACCTACACGAAGTTTGGTTCCTTGGAACAACTTTGCCAAATGATGATGGTACGTACACTGAAGGAGAATTTGGTTATGCGCCATTAGCAGGTTCTGGCTTAGGTGACGCAAACATCCAAATTTTGAGGGCGGCTACTTCAGCCGGCACAGCAATTTGGAATTACGGTCACTATGTTCCAAAAGACACGGACTACAACGCAAGCGGGCAGAATGGAGGTATGTATAGTTCTAGTAATGCATACTTTGTTGCTCACTTTGTAGTAAACGATGCGGTAAGCAATGGTGACTTTAACGTCTTCATTGACACTTCCACTGGGGGTAATATTGGGCCATTCGGTGGAACAACAAACTTGTCAAGTTATGCAAATGACGTCAAGTTCACTGGAGCCCCGACTTTTAACCTAACTTCGGGAACCCAAGCAGATTACTTGCAAGGAGGTTACTCAGACGCTGGTACAAAAGCATTGTTACTCGACAGTGACGCAGGCGCAAAATTCAGTGCCCCACAAACAAGAGAAAAAATCAACATAATTGTTTACGGAACTGAAGTTGCAAGAGACGTTGAGGGCGGAGAAGCTTTGACTCTCGGAGTCGGAGAAGAAGGGACAACAGATTCAGGAACCAAAGTTACAGTAGTTACTGTTAACGGTGGATCTTGCGGAGTTGGCTCAGGCGGAGGTTCAGTAGTTTGCTCGGCTAATCCGACAACCTATCAGAGCCCAGCTGCAGTAAGGAACCCATTGGTTTACCTTGACTCAGAAGCACCATCCGGAACAAATATCATAGTCGGAGGACACATGGTCAATAGGCTTGCCTCAGGATTGGCAGACAGATTGACAGCCCCCGGACAGATGGTCGCTGAAGTTGATGCCTCAACAGGAGACATTTACTTGGCAGGGTATACTGCAGAAGACACCGGAAGAGCAGTCCAAGACTTGATCGACGACATCGACGGATTTGCATAAATTTAGCTAAAAAAAGGGTTTGGCCTTTAAAGGCCAAATTCCTCTATTTCTTTTTTTTTAAAAATCTAATTTAAATTTTAAATCCCTAACCTAAAACTTCTTTTTTTAATTCTAACCCAACTATTTTTTTTGCATGAATAAAAACGCTTATTTCTATCTAACCATTCTGGTTGGAGTTCTTGTAATACTTCTCGGGGTTTTTGTTGTTCTTAACACAAATTTTGAGGGTTACAAGTATTCTGTTACGCGGGAAAACGTTGATTTTGTTTCAAATACTGATCCAGCACAGATTTTTCAGGAAGTAAAGGCTTCTGAAATTTTTGTTATTTCTCCCCAATTTGTTCAGAAGGGCCCTGAGAACAGTTTCATGCTTTCCAGCATAACTCTTTTTTCCGCGGTTTTAACGGATAAGCAGAAGAGCATTATTGTAATTGGAAGAATTCTTAATGAAAAAGGAGATTTGGTTGAATGCCAATCCAATTTAGGGGATGTGAGAGTGAACCAAACCCTTGATTTGGATCTTTGCAATCAGATGTTAAACGATCCTGCAAATGTTAGAATTTTTGTTTCATTTCCAGATCCTTTGCTGCAAAAATCAAAGGTTATTCTTGAACAAAAAAAATTAACCATAATTCCCGCAACTTTTGAAAGCGTTTCGCACACCTCTTTTGTGGTTCTTGATTCACTTTACGATGATTCCGAAGCAATTATAGAACGCGTAAACCAAATAGTGGAAAACATCTGATTGCACATTTGCAATAATAATTCTCCAAAAACAATTTCCCAACACCGGTTTTGGTAGTATTCTAATTGGTTTATAATTTTCTGCTGATCCAATATGTTGATGAACATTCGCCCGAGAACAGTGCTTGCTTTTTTGGCATTGCTTGCGGTAATATATTTTTTTGTGAAAATTGTTTCCGTTTTCTGGCTCATAATAATTTTCAACATCGTGCTCCTGTACATAAATAATGTTTTCATTTTCGCGTATTTAGAATTCAAGGGAAAGGAAAAGCCTGTTCCTGTAAAATGGCCGTTTGTGTCGATTGTAATTCCGAATTATAATGGCGCCAAAACAATTGCACAATGTGTTAATTCCTGCATTGAAATGGAGTATCGTGGAAAAAAAGAAATTATTGTTGTTGATGACGGTTCAACAGATTCTTCCAAAGATGAATTGCAAAAAATTAAGGGGATAAAAATTATTTTCAAAAAAAAGAATGCGGGGAAAGCCGCCGCTCTCAATGATGGAATTAAAATTGCAAAAGGAGAATATGTTGCCGCAATTGATTCGGATACTTTTCCCACAAAAATCGCTTTGGTGAAAATGATTCCGAAGTTCGGGGATAATGTTGCCGCGGTTACAGGCCTTGTGCGCGCGTACAAGCCAACCACTTTTATAGAAAAAATTCAAGAGGTTGAATATTTGATTTCCTTTGGTTTTTTTCAAACGGTTCTCGCTGAAATCAACGGAATTCTAGTAACTCCCGGTCCAATGAGTGTTTTCAAAAGAAGCGTGCTTTTGGAAATTGGCGGTTTTGATGAAAAAAACATTACCGAGGATATGGAGATTGCTTTGCGTTTGCAAAAGCACCGTTATAAAATTGCGGCGGCTCCCGAAGCCGTTATTTACACTGATGTTCCGAAAAAAATTTCGCATTTAATCAGGCAGCGCACGCGCTGGTATAGGGGAAAGTTCGTGAACACGCGCAAGTATTTTGAAATGGTGTTGAATCCAAAGTATGGTGAATTTGGAATGTTTAGTTTTCCTTTTTCTCTTGTGGCGGATGCGCTTGCTATTTTGTTGATTGTTGTTACTATTGCCGCAAATATTGAGGGAGTTTTTCAGTATCTTGGTTTTGTTGTTTCCTGGTTGGCTTTGAATGCGGGCATTTCAGGTTTGGTTCCCGCCGCGCCTGTATTGCATTCGAGCATCTACTTTTATGTTTTCACAATTATAATGTACTCAATCCTCGTTTATTTGAGCCACAAGTTTGTGAATGATAATATTTCGATTTGGAAAATGCCTGAAATAATTTTTTATTTGTTTGTTTACGGATTTTTCATTTCATTTGTTTATTTCATCAGCTTTTTTAAAGAGATCAATTCAAGTGATTATATATGGTGAACAGGTATTTGAAAGCGTTTTTTTTGACGCTCGCAATTTTGATTGTGGGGCTTGTCGCAATAAGTTTTATTGACAACTCGCGCATAAGTAGCATTTCAGATTCTGTTGAAAGCAGTTCTCTTGAATTGCAGGCTTCGCAGCAATTGTTTTTGTATGAAGCCGTTTTCCCGGATGAAACTCTTTGCAGTGTTCTGAACAAGAGAATAGAGCTTCAAAAAAATCAATCCATTTCGGTTTTGAATGAAATTGAGTCAGCGCAAAACAATTCATTATTCGGAAACACCGGTTTATTGAAAAAGAAATTTTTGCTCCAGAATGTGGAATTGTATCTTCTCATAAAAAAGGCGGAAAATGATTGTGGGAGCAAAGAGATAATTCCTATTCTTTATTTTTTTCCGGACAAAGTTTATTGCGCTGATTGTGCTTCTCAGGCAAAGGTTTTGGATTCTGTTGCGGCAAAGTGTTCAAATGTAAGGGTTTTTGCTTTTCCAACAGACCTTGATGTTCCTGTAATAGATTTGCTTTCTGCAAAATATTCTGTTAAAACTCATCCTAGTTTGGTTGTAAATGATAAGAAACTTGAGGGCGTTATTTCAGAACCCGGCCTTCTCAAAGAGTTCTCTTGTAGGCAATAATTGCTCATAGTTAAGCCCTAAATTATGCTTATTTTGCCTCAAAAGCAGGTTTTTTGCTGTTTTATTGGGGTTTTTCTTGCTTTTCAGGGTGTTTTCATTAGTTCTCGCAGGATTGTGGTTGCATAGTTGCCCTTGTCCAGTGTAAATGAGAGGCTTATTTTGAGTTTGCCTTCGTTTGTCTCATCTTCCATGATTTTGAGTATTTTGGGGTTTTCGGGTTTCAAGCTGATTTTTTTCCTTGTTCCTGTACAGCTTAATTCCGGGAATCCTTTTACTTTGAAATCGCTTAATTTCAGGTTTTCGTTTTTCAATATTTTTTTTTCAATTTCTCCCGGAATTCCAGTTGCAAGTTCCGAGTCAATGCCGAATAAAGCACCCATTGGAATTTCATCTTCGAGTACATCTCCCTCAACCGCTTTCAATCCTATTCCGCGTTCTATTCTTTCATTAATTATTTCATTGAACAAATAACTTTGGTATGCGTGTGTGAACATGTAAACCAGATTTTTTGGAAGCATTTGAAACGCACCCACATAATCTCTTGGAAATTTGCACAAGTGTTGTAGAATAAGTCTTTCGTATCTAAATTTTGTGGGAAATTCTTTTGTTGCTTTTACAAAATCTTTTGTTTCTGCCAGATTTTTTCGCGCAATTGCAATTGATTCCTCTTCTTCTTTTGCGGGGGATGTTAAGTACATCATTATTGCGTTTTCAAAGTTTCCTTTTATGAATTCTTTTCCGACTCTATGAGTTACTTTTCTTATTCCCCCAAATCTTTGTTCTCCGAAATAATTCGCCACTCCGTTTTCCATTTCCTTGAGGCTTTTCTCTGTTGTTTTTTTGAGTTCGCTTTCTTTCATTTCAATATTTCTTATTGTTATTTCAAATTCGTTTTTTGAAAGATTTCCAATAGTAAGTTTTTCCGTTCCCCAAGAGGGGTTTGAAAGTGAAATATATCTGCTGTAAAATTTTTCCACTAATTGAACATCCGGTTGCCAAATGGAAATTTTTTGTATTGTTATTGCGCGCTTATCTTTCATTCCCGCATAACCGATTCGTTTCTGTGAAAACCGCAATGCGCGCGCAATTCTTTTCACGGCCTCATTTGTGTCAAGATTAAATTTTTCCATTTCCAAATAAAGTTGGTCCATGGATTCCGGTTGTTGAGGGATTTTCAATTCAATTTCTTTTTTCCCTTCCCAATCTCCGAATGCCTTGTTTTCAAGTTTTTTTCCGTTGCGCGGAATTTCTCTAACAATAAAATCAGGAATTTTTCTTTTTATTTCGCCCCCAATTCCTTTGGTGGTTGTAGTATAGTTAATTATCCCGGTCATTTCAAATCAATCAGATTCTATATCTTAATATTGCGCCCACTCCGCCGAAGCCGGCGTAGAATTGTTCTCCTTCAGGTGTTTCATTGGAAATTACAATGAGTTTTGCGCTTGTTTGGCCAGCCTTTTCCGCCATGTAATCCAAAAAATCCACTTCTTCAAGAATTTCAAAAGACCCCTTATCTCTATAATCGCTTAACCTGAATTTTCCATCTTTATCAAGTACTATTTCTATTTCTTCCGTGTCAAGATTTTTCAATTTGTACACTATCCACTCTATTGCCTCGCTTACCAATAGTTTATTTACTTGCCCAAGTTCAAGGCATTTCATTGTTTCCGCATAACCATATGCCGCGAGCCCGTCTTTTGCGAGTTCCCCAAGAAAACCGTTTACTAATACTTTTTCTTTCATGAGATCTGTGTCGCGCAAAAGTTCCTCAGATCTCTGGACTAATTCTCTTATTCCGGATTCATCAGTGTATGATGTGTCTATTGATCCTATTATTTTTTTCTTCAATCTATGATCTAACAAATCCGTGTTCAAAAAAAATTGTTTTGTCATTCCCGGGCCGCCGATTATTATTCCAACAAGTTTGTCTTCGTAACCAACAAATGCCATGTTCATTTTTTCGCTGATTCTTTTGTAAAAATTGTGTTCTTCCTCTTCGCGAAGTCTTTCAAAACGCTGAGCGGAATTATGTACAATTAATCCGTTTGCGATGAAGTTGTGTGTCTTCGTTTCGATGTCTATGGTTTTGTGCAATCCTATTGGTTCTATTTTTGATATTTTGACAGGTATAAGATTGGAATTATAGAACATATCAAGTCTTTTTTTTAGTTCGGGATTAGTTATTTTATCAAGAATGTTTTTCTTGAACAGTTCCTTGCTTAGCTGTTTTTTATTAATAAAAAAGTCCGGGCATTTGAATTGTGTTGTGGTTACGCCTGAATTTCTCAGAATTTTTGCGATTTCTTTTCCATTTACTGCGATTTGTCTGACCTTATTTCTGTTGCTTCTTTTTGCCACAAGTTTGTTGAGCTTGCCTTGTTTTTCTTTTGACGCAAAATTTGTCAATTCCCTAAATTTCTTTAATGATTCTATATCGCAGATTTCCAATGTGTATCTGGTTTTCTTTGAATACGGGTTTTTTCTGTTGTCATATTCAAGTAAGGAACCTATTATGCCTAATCTAAGTAATGCTATTTGGAATTGTTTTGCCAAGTTTTTGTTGTTTATTCCAAATGCTACTCTTGAACTGGAAACATATCCTTCCGCGTCAAAAAAACCCGAAATAAATTGTGCAAGTATGTTATCGGGGGACATTAATACTATTGGCGGTATTACTCCTTGTAGCGTCTTTTGTTCTGTGCCGAATATGTGTGCAAACAGTTGAGCAACTATTCTGCTTCCCACTCTTGTTTGATAATATCCTTTTTCCGTCCTAAATCTAATTTTGGCGTCTGTTTTCAGGGTTTGTTCAATCAGTTTTTTGTAGAAATTTGCAATCTCTTCTCTTTCCTCGGAGAAACCTATTCTATCGGTCTCATAATTTCCATCCCCCAAATAATAACCGAATATTCTTGCGAGTTCAGAGTTTAATTTGTGCGGAATGCTTATTTTTTTCATGTTCCATTCCTGTTTTATTTGAGGTGTGAAATCCAACAATTGTTCTTTTAAGTCCAGATTGATTTTTTCCGGCATCAACAAGTAATTTCCGGTTTTTATTTCTTCAAGCGGTTTTGTTTCTATTCCATTTTCCGTTCTTACAAAAAATATGTGATCTTTTGAGGATTTTATTTCAAATCTCGGATATTGCGTGGTTATTTTGAATAATTCTTTCTCATTCTCCCATTTGGCGATGATTGGGGTTTGTTCTGTTTTTTCAATGTTAAAGTTCTCTGAAATTATAAGCAACGGATTATGCGTTTTTTCTATTTGAACAATTTCCCCATTGTCTTTCATAATAAGCGTATCCGGAGAAAGGCATTGTCCCCCTGCTCTTTGTTTTCCGCTGTATCCTGAGTTAAAGTGTCCGATTATTTCGTATCTTTTTCCAATGAGTGTTGCGATTGTTGCTTCATTTTTGTCTATTGTCAGCATTGCATAAACTCTGCTTGGTTTAACCATGTCTTTGAGCGGTTCTAAGTGGAATGTTGAATCGCACCAATAGAGTTTTGTTTTTAGTTCCTGTAAGGGGCGTATTGTAAAAAGTCTGATGTCTGTTCTTCCCTCTGTTTCGGAAATGTTTCCGGCAAAAACAACTATTCCGTTTTTTGGTATTTTGAAATCAATTTGTTTCAAAAAATTTATTATTTTTCTTAACGCGCCTTGTACATTTTTCCTTGTTGAGGGGCTTTTGATGTTCGAGCTTTGTGATATTTCTTCCGTTAATTGTCCCATAACAGAACTTCTATCCGTGCTTGGGGGAATGTATACAGTAATCATTTCTGTTCCTCTTCCCGAGTATTGGGTCAGTTTTTTTATTTTCTTTTTGAAAACAACTTCATCGCTTTGCGAAGAATCAACATCATATTCCATGGTTATCCCTAAGTAATTTGAATTAGAATCAGGTCAAGCATTAAGGCTTGAATTCATGATATAATTGCGCCTCCAATCCCTTATAATTGTTGCTTTTACAAACAATTAAATTGAATGATTTCGTTAAGCTTTGTATGCCGGAAGGTCATAACCCGCGGAAGCCACCAAAAGAAGAAGCTCAAAGAGTGCCTCGAAAAGATGGTTCTGAAGACCAATATTTTGTAAATGCCGAGACAGTACGTCAAGGGATAGCGGCTCAAAATAGAAAGCATGAAAAAGAAAGAGTTCACATGCAGCAACAACACGCAGAAGAAATTTCGAAACTTAGAGCAGCACAACCGCAGTCAAGAAGAAAGTTTTTGTATAGATTGGGGGATGCGGGTCTCGGAGCTTTTATAGGATACGAGCTATCTCGTATTTTTGGAGTGGGAAAAAAGAAGGCGATAAAAGAAGCTGATAAAAGAACACGGGCTGAAAATGTTACTACGCATAATCAGGGCATTATAGATGCATTTCAGGCAAATCAGCCTGTGTTTGAGAAACTTGTGACCATGCCAGGGGAACATGGAGGAGTCATTTATTTTGATGGCCGCGAAGGAAAAATAAAAATTCGTTTTGCTGAAGAAATGGGCATTAAATCGGATTTGAATCTTTTGCTTTCTCAGATTAATAGTGGGGATTTGAGACAAGTTGATCTAAATCTGTACTCGATGTTTGGGGGTGCTTTTGAAAAGCATGCTGTATCTAATGGACATGATGCAAAAAAAGTGCATGACTATATTGAGAAATTTAAATTGAGAATCTATATGGCGCAGAATGCGAAAGAAAAGCCGCTGCTTTCTGATGCAGAAAAAAAGGAATACTCTTCGGTTCTTCACTATATTGAATATCTGCGGGACGTTAGTTTTCCTATTTCAGGTTTAAATGAGGCCGCTGCAGAAATTAATCAACATACAGATGCAACTGCTATTGGAATTCTTCGTATACATCCTTACGGGACCGGGCAGACTAAAGCGGATGCAGAAACTACAATTGAGGGTTTTCCGATTTTTGTTGTCTCAAAAGAGCCGAACAGTCAAAACATTCGACTCACTGGTATTTTTAGTTCTTCTACTCCGCAACATCCTTTTCCTTCAGTAACTCTTGAGAAGTAAAACCTTAAATAATTCAAATCCCATTGGAGTTATTATGTTCGATATTTTCAACCAGGTTCAAGAACCCCCGCAGGATGACGCGGTTTATTCGAATGAAAAGAAAATTCCTGTTGGAAATGTTTTTGTTATTTCCGTTGGCGGAAGCTTAATTGTAAACGAAACTCCAAACCCTGAAATGTTGCAAAAAATTGCCAATGCTGTTTCCTCGCTACATGATTCGGGTAAGAAGATTGTTCTTGTTGTAGGGGGAGGAAAAACAGCAAGGAATTATGTAGAAGCTTTTGGTTCTTTGAATAATTTTGAAAAAGATTTGTTAGGAATACAGATTACGCGCGCAAACGCTTTTCTTCTTGCTTCTTACATTCCCAACGCGCATAAAGAAGTGCTTTCTGAAATCACTCATGCAAAATCAATTTTGGATTCCGGAAAAATTCCCGTGTTTGGAGGGTTAATGCCTTTTTTCACAACCGATGCCGTAGGCGCATTACTCGCAGAATATCTTGGGGGTTCTTTCATAAACCTCACTAATGTTGCCGGCATTTATAATGCAGATCCAAAAGAATTTGCCGAAGCAAAGAGGTTTGATGAAATAAGCTATTCAAGATTGGTTTCAATGATTTCTGATGTCGGTTCAATGCCGGGCCAGAATGTTGTTCTGGATCTTGCTTGTTGTATGATTTTGCAAAGGAGTAGAATTCCTGCTGTTGTTCTTGATGGAAATGATACCGATAATTTTTCTAATTATATAAGGGGTTTTTCTTTTGTTGGAACTGTTATAAAAGAAAATGCACAGGAAGAAATCAGTAGCGAGGAAATCGAGGAACTAATGCCTAAAAAAAAGCCTCGCAAAAAGAAAAAATCAAACGCTTCTGAAAAAATCAAAGTTTATCGCGACGACGAACCATTCAGCGCTAGAGATATTAATAATTTGAAGCTTTAAATTTATTCTATTTTTTCTTTTAATATGTTAGCGACATTCAAAACAAGATGTGTCTCATCAGGTGTAGTTGTTGTAAATCCCGTCTTGGTTTTTATCAAAACATTTCTTGTTTTTGTTATTACAAATTCATGAGGTGGAATATTGACAAATTCTGCCGGATCTTCACGAAACTTTCTTACACCTAAGTAGTTTGATTGTTTGGCATACTCTTTGAGGTGCTCTTCACTAGCAAATGTAATGGGGTTTCTTATATCTGTGAAAATTTTTAATAATGCACTTTTTACTTGGGGTTCAACTTCAGCTCTTCTCTGCGTGTTGCCTTGCATTCCAAAAATTTCCGTTCCCTTTAGGCTAGTTTTCACTAAATATGTTCTGGTTCTTCCTCCACGAAATTTTGCTCTAAGAAAAAATGTTGCACCGTTTTTGTGTGGAGGCCCCCTCTTAGTCCCAAACCATTCAAAATCGTTCACTATCACTCTTTTTGCAGGACGAGGTTTTGCCGAACTTCCTCCTTCATTTTTTTGGGAAAATAAGACTAATCGTCTTCGTTCAATTCCAATTACCATTCAAATCACTCTAATGCATAAACTCATCGGGCTTCCAGTCTTCCCATTTCTTTTCGCCCAATGCTATTAGGCATTCTGTGGGATTTATAATTAACGTTTTCCAATTATCAGCATCATCCAATACAATCCTGTTGCAGGCAGTATTCACTAAGCAATCAAATCCCGTTCCCAGCATATACGATTCGTTCACAAGATCCATTTCAAGCAAATATGCTTTTTTTCCGTGTTTTTCAATTGCCTTTTTGATTTCAAGTGCTTTTTGGAATTGCCTTTGTCCTGATTTTACCGTAACAATTATCCCGAATTTTTTTGCTTCTGAAGCTCTTGCAATCGCCCCAAATCTTTTTCTCATAAAGCGATCGCGGTTCTTTTCCGATATTTCTTCCACAGTTCCGTGTAATGGGTTAACAACAATTACTGGTTTTTCCGTGGAAAAAACCAATCCTTGCGGATGAAAATAACCATCGCCAAAGTAAACATTTGCCTGTACACTTGGTTGAATTGTTTCAACAACAGTATAATTGCATCCAAGCACTTGTCCTTCGGAAGCAATTCTGCGCGACCCTTCCCCGGTATAAGAATTGATTTTGTGTTTTGATAATTCTTTTTTGATTTCCGGGAGAAAGTTTTTGTATTGTGTATTTGCTATGAGTGAAATCGAATTCACTTTTCTTTTTTCCAATTCTTGCACCAATTTTTGAATATTTTTTCGAAGTTCTGTTGCTGACATTTTGTATTCGCACGGAACATAAAAAATATTTTTGTGTTTATGAATAACCGCATGCCCAATATGGATTACTGCATCAGCGTTCAGTACTTTCATGTCATTTAATGGAAGGTCGCATGCTCCGTAGCATGGGTCCATTTTCATGAAAATGTTTTCCGTGCTCGCACTTAATTCATCCAGGATGAATTGTGTTTTGTCTTTGAGTCCTTCGGGGATTTGTACTATTACTGTTTTGGCGTTGGTTTCTTTTAAGAATTTTTTTGCCCCGGAGAGATCCACAATTAGTTCAGGCATAATTAGAATTCAAATTTTATTTTTTCTTGGCGTCTTTTTTATCGTCTTTCTTTTCAGCTGCTTTTACCGGTTCTTTTCCTTTTGCACCGGCTTTTGCATCTTCTTTCTTGTCGCCTTTCTTTGCTTCAGGAGCTGCTGCTGCTTCAGGAGTTGCCGCTGCTTCCGCGGCGGCTTTTTCCTCTTCCTCTGTTCTCATGTCTCTTGTTTTTGTCGGCTTTGTTCCGATGCTTTCAACATCGTGATGAACTTTAACCAAAATATCACAAGCCAATCTTGAGTTTGACAACAGCATTGCTTTTGTCGCTTTTTTAATGTCCTTTTCCATGATAAGTACTGAAAGTATAATTTGTCCGTCTCTTACTCTTGCGGCTCTTCCTACCGCTTTTCCAAAACAATGACTCATTCCTTTTGAAACACGATCCGCTCCGGCTCCCTGTGCTTGTTTGTTTTCGCGGAGTATATGATGCGGGTAAATTCTGACTTTGATGAAAAACTCGTCTTTGCCTACATCCTTGATTAATCTTCTGTTAACAATTAGTCTTGCGCTTTCAATTGCATTATCTCTTATTTGCATTCCTAGCGGTCCGCATTGTACGCAAAGGTCAAGAACGGTATCAAATTCTTTTAATCCGTTTCCCATGTTCCATTGTCTTGTTTTTAATCCGGGAACTGCGCCAATATAATCGCGATTCTGCACTCTGATTGCGTGCCTTGTATATGGCCTATCTTTTGTGCTGCTATAACAGCGTCCAGGTCTCAAACCCATGTAAAATCCCTTAAAAAGTGAAAAAACAGTTAGAAACCGGCTTTTCTTTATTATAATCTCATTTAGAATCTTTTAAAAAGCTTTGTTCCGGCGGAGACGTCCGGGCGAGACCTCTGTCTTCTCTTCGGGATGGACAGATCGTGTTTCGCTTCGGAGGGGGTTAGCCCATTATTCGTGCGGATCCTGGCCAACCGCAATTTGCGCTAATCTGTTGAAAATTCCATATAATTTCGGTCTCTCGTATTTTGCAGAGAAACTTTCCATGAATTTTCTTGCCGCTCTGTTGGAATGATAATTTATTGCCTGTTCAGGATTTTTGAATTTTTGGAACATTGGGTGTTGTGCAAAGCTTGGATCTTTTTCAAGGATGTCTTTGAACCATTCTCTGAAATAAAATTCAATATCTCTTGATCCACGAATTTGTCCATGTTCTATTCCTTCCAACACAATCATGTAAATTCCCGAGAGTTCTCTATCCTGATTCCCGCGGAGATTATCATCGCAGAGTTTTTTTAGTTCATTTATTTCCAATTTTATATTTTCTCTTGTTCTGATTTTAAGTTCTGTTTCCGCGTGGTTAACTGGATTTGGAGATTTTTGTCTTACTCCCTCACTGCTTCCATAAGATCTAATTCTCTGCATTGCCTGTTGCATTCTGCTTCCGAGTCCCGGGCGATTTTGATTTCCGGAAAATCTGTTTCTTTGTTGAAATACGTTAGCTGGAGGTCTTTGTTGTTGGTGTGTTTGCATTCTTGGTTTAGCACTTCCCGGAAAATGAAAACCCCCAAACAATCCGGGTTTCCTGGGCATTGGTCTTCTTTGTTGCATGCATTAATTACGCTCTTTTTGTTTAAAACATTAGCTTTATATATGGCTTTTGCGTTCGTTATGTTGAAAATTTTTATTTTTCCGAGGTGAAAAACGCTATGGGACTTGATTTGAAAAGTATAGGCAAAACATTGGAGAAGCTCGGTTTGAAGCTCGAAAAACAGGCTAAAGTGACAAAAAGCCCGTCCAAACCGGCAAGAAAGAAAGCCAAGAAAAAAAGAAAATAAATATTTGGCATTTGCATAATTACTCTTTTTTAGTGCCGTTTTTCGGCACTAAAAACTATTTTTATTTTTATAATTCGGTTTTTTGGTTGTTGAAGCTCCGGTTAAACTTTTACCGGCGCGACGAATGCATGGAAAACTTTGTGTGAGTTCAGTTATATTCGCTTGTTGTTATCGTGCCGGTTGCAGAAACAGTTGTCGGATCTCCAAGATGGAGTAGGATTCCGTTGATCCAATTGTTCTTATTGTATGCCGTGATGCAGCCCGGATTTGAGGATTCCCAATCAGGCGTTGACCAATCATAGCCATAATGGTATTGTGGATATGCATTGTAACCAATTGCAACGGAGGATGAAATGCATATCTTGACAGTTTTCGACGGGGGAATGTCAAGTATTTTATAGCCGTACTCGCCCCCTGTTCCAGATGTGTCAAAAGTTTTGGAATCTCCCTGCCAGTTCATTGCACTTATGTTGGAACCAAGTGTTTGTTCATGCGAAGTGTACTCGGGTTTCTGGTCGGTTGGCGTGTAGGTACAGCTCTGTGATTCATTTTTTGTTGTGGCCGGCTTATTTGTTGTGGTTCCGCAGTTACTTGCATCAGTGCATGTGCGGGTGTCGGTTCTTGTTTGGGTTGCGCTTTCCTGGCACGATCCAAAGCTTCCCGTAATCCAGTCTCCGCAGCTCCAGTTTTCTGTGCAGGAAGGTGTGGATTCGCATGTCTGGGTTATTGCAGGTTTGCTTGTTGTTGTGTCGCAATTAGCAGAATCTGTGCATGTTCTTGTCTGCTGCCCGTTAGAACAGCTTCCCCAGTTTCCGCAGCTCCAGCTTTCAGTGCATGCAGGCGTCGCGGTTACCAAAACTTCAAATTCTTTGCTGAGACCCGTTGCATCGGTTATGATCAAAGTCAGTGTAATTCCAATGTCGGTTTTGAGCGTGTTATTCCACGTATCTTTTGGAAGTGTTATTGTACATCCGGTGGTCAGACATGCAGGGTCCTTTGCGACAAGCTGCGCTGTTAATGCTGTGTTATCTTTTATAGTTACAGATATAGGGAAGGAGACATCTCTTTCCAGCTTGATTTTGATTGCATTATTCCTGTCAACTACCAGAGTTGCCGAGGGGTTTCCATCGACAAACACTGTTACAGTAGCAGGGAGATTTGGTGTGCAGTTTCTTGTTTTCGCTTCGCTGGTGTTGCACGAACTCTCGGAATCGCAAGTTCTCTCTCTTGTCGCTGTCTGCATTCCTCCGCCTTTCCCGTCACCCGAGCAAAAAGCCCATTTCCATTCCCCCCACTTTGCGCATTGATTGTCGCATGTGGCATTTGCATTTTCCTGCGGTGCGATGTCATTTTCTACTCTGGGAGTTGTGTTGTTCACAGAAACGAGAATCTTAAATCCTGTTTCAACATTATTTGTATTTATCGAAATTATTGCACTGGGCGAGGGAGGTGCATTGAGTGTATCATAGCCATCTTGTCCGAACAATGGCGAAATATCAAACGGATCCGGCAATGGGCCGAATAAATCCCCATAACGGATAGCATCATCCGCGTTGAAAGTATAAGCGCCGGCGTTCGGCGAGAACCTGTCCGGCGCGAGGTTTACAATGTCCCGCGCCCCATCAGAGATAAAAACATCAGGAACAGAAATAGGTTCCGCCTGCTGGCCGCAGTCAAGCCTCAAATCCCTTATCAATAATTCAAGGCCGTAATCATTGTACCCGGAATATTTTTCGTTCCGCTGGTTTTCCGGTTTCTTCCTTTCATTTTCAACTTCTTCTATTTTTTCCGCGCACGCTTTTTGCACCGCATCCATATCCTCATCATCAAGATTCATGTAATCAAAAGGGTTCTGGCGCAGCTCAAATGACACGATGCTCTCGTCCAATTCCTGTACGCATTCCACGAACACCTTGGCATAATCTTCCCGCGCACTTTTCCTCTCATCATCGTTTGTCGCGGCATCGATTTTCTTCTTTGCCTCAGCAAGCCGTATTTCGCAAATCGACTTGAAAGTGCCGGCGTATATTTGAGCTAGCCCGTCGCTCTCATACCCGCCGCTAAAAGCATTGGCCCAATCTGCAAACTCTGAAGAATTGTCAACGAGCTCCGACAGAGCTAATTTGGTGCACTTTAGTATTTCATCCTGCATCTCCCTATACAATTCTATTTTCTTTGCATTGTCAGTTTCATTTGCTATCTTCTCCTTCAGCCTGTTTATTTTGCCCTCGCACAATTCGCGGAATGCAGTTGACGCGTTGAGGCTGATCTCATCATCATTCTCCCCAAGCATGCCTATTCGTGTTATGAAAATTGTATCATCAACAAGGTCGCTTAACGCAGTTTGCAGGCATTTGAAATAAATTTCAGTTGCCTTCTCATAAAGCGCATCTTTCCTTTCGGGATTTTTTTCCAATCGTGCGGAATCTAGGTAGTATTTGACAAGAGCCTTGCAGTTAGTGTAAACTGCGGTACTAAAAGTTTCGCCTGCTATTCTGCCGAAAGAATATTCGCCGCGGTTTATGGCTCCGTAAATGTCCGTTCCGGTGCGGCTATATGCCTCATTGTATTCCGCCTCGGTTATCTTTCCGTCCCTATAGAAATCATCCGTATAAGCAAGGACAAGTTGGAGGCACTTGATCATTGAATCTATCATTTCACCATTTCTTTCATCCAGTTTCATGTCCCCAGTTGGATTTTTCAGTTCCTCTTCTGTATAAGAGCCGTTCTGGTTGCGCAATGAATCCTCAATCGCCTTACACTCAATTATATGGGTTCGGTACTCGTCAACACTCATTGGCGGTACAGATGAACCATTATCCCCCTCAGCATATGCGAACTGCAAGAGGAACAATACAACTGCAAGGATTATGATGCGTTTCATTGTAGCCAGCTCACTTTTTCCTTAAACTCCGCGTTATTCATGTCGCCCTGCAAAAGTGCGAGTATATCATTTTGGTAGGCGCTGACCTCAATCATTTTGTTGTCGGAAAGAAAAATCAGCACAGTTGTTTTTACCTTGCGCGGTTCGAAATTCGCTGAAAGCCCGAAGGCCCTGTAAACGAGAGCCTCATTATTCAGGGTTGTGTCCTCTTTGAATCCAATGACAACTTCATTTGACTGAACATCAACAACCGCTTCTTTGAGCCCCGTCTGTCTCATCCCAATGTAAATCTTTGTGGCGCTCTCGCTTGCCATTGGATTTTCCGGTTGCCGGTTTCTTGCCGCCGGTTGATCGGGCTGAACAGTATTCTGAGCCCCTGCATACCGGTTTGCATCTCCCAGACTCTCCGAAGTTTGTTCCGGTGGTGATTGGGAGCAGCCGCTTAAAATGAGCGCAAGAACCAGTGCTATTGCAATCGCGTGCCTATCAAAAAACACAATCATGCTTAAGTGTTTCCTGATATTAATACTTTTCTTGCCGCATTTTTCTGAAGAAAAGCTGAGGATGGAGACTCAACCTTTTCTTTTCTCGGAAGAAAAGAAAAGCTTGGCTAAAAGAAAAGAGCCTTGGCTCCGCAATATTTATTTTAAGCTGAGGATGGGAGTTGAACCCACCTAGATCGCTCACTGCAACAGCTTAGGATTGAGGAATATCTCGCTGCAAGCGGGATACCCGTCGCTCCCAACAGCCGAAACTGTTGCTGCAGGCGATTACATAACCGCTCTGACACCTCAGCGACCTTTTCTTTTTCGTGAAAAAGAAAAGCTCGACCAAAAGAAAAAGCCTAACCTTTCTGCGGAAAAAGAAAAGATACCCTGAAGGTTTTGAGCTGAATTAACGTTAAAAAGCTTGCCAAACTCGGCGTTAGCGTTAATATCCTTTATATCCAATTTATTGTTATGCCTCCAAATTTTTACGCCGTAGCCGTTGTTACAATGGACGGGAAAATCGCAAAGAATTCCGCTCATTTCAGCGATTGGTCCAGCAAAGAAGACAAAGATTTTTTGCATAAAAAAATGAATGATTCAGATGTAATTCTGGTCGGCAACAACACTTACAAAATTGCAAAAAAACCGCTTTCAAAAAGAAACTGCATTGTTTTCACATCCTCTGTTCCAAAAACAAAAAAAGCAAAGGAAAATCTTCTGTACTGCAATCCAAAAAAAATCGATTTCAAAAAATTGATTTTGGATTTGGGTTATAAAAAAATTTGTGTTCTCGGGGGCGCAAAAACCTATGGGTATTTTTTGGAAAAAAATCTTTTGAATGAAATTTTTCTCACAATTGAGCCCATTGTTTTCGGCTCCGGAATAAGCCTTTTTGATTTTGATGCAGGAATAAAAAAATTCAAGTTGGTTTCAGTAAAAAAGCTGAATAAGAAAGGAGCCGTTCTTCTCCATTACAAAAAGTGATTTTTCATGATGAAAGCTGTTATCTTTGACATGGACGGGGTTATTGTTGATACAATGAATATGCATTGGAGTGCCTCTTCGGAAATTTTTTCAAGAGAAGGTTTGAGCGTTCCGAAAAAAGAAATGAAGAAGTTTGATACTATGCGGACCAATGACGCATTTAAACTTTTTTTCCCGGCAAAAAGTGATAAGGAAATAGATCGTCTTGTTTCGGAAAAATATTCTCTTTTGGAAAAAAAGGTTTCGGGAATTAAACCTATTCCCGGTTTTTTGGAATTTTTCTTTAAGATAAAGGGCAAGTATCCAATTGCACTTGTGTCCAGCTCCAGAACTGGATTTATTGAATTTATTCTGAATGAAATTGGGGAAAGAAATTCATTCAATGCAATTTTTGGTGCGGAAAGCGTTTCAAAAGGAAAACCGGATCCTGAGGGCTATCTCAAGGCAGCAAAATCTCTTGGTTTCAAACCTGCAGAATGCCTTGTTATAGAAGATTCCATTTTCGGCATAAAATCCGCAAAAAAAGCCGGTTGCAAATGCATTGCCGTTACAAATACATACGACAGGAATTTTCTCTTGGATGCAGATTTGATAGTGGATTCGTTGAAAGAGCTTTCAATTAAAAAAGTCGAGGCGCTGTTCAATGCTTGAATCTGTTGTTTTTGATTTCGACGGTGTTCTGGTAAATTCTCCGGAATTTTATATTAAATACACAAAAAAATATTTGGCAAATCTCGGAATTCCTCTCACAAAAAAAGATGTTTCCGCAATTGTAGGCCATCCGTATTCTTACAAGCTTGATTATCTCAACAAAACCTATTCTTTGAAAATCACAAAAAACGATTTTTTGAATGCTGTTGAACAGGAGATGAAACTGGATATGGATAAAAAAATGAAAAACCCTCCAAATCTCCACAACCTGCTTTCCGAGCTGAAGGAAAATAAAGTTCAATTGAATGTGGCTTCAAGCAACATTGAAAAGAATGTGGTTTTTTATTTGAAAAAATTCGATGTTGACCATTATTTTTCGAATATTGTGACTCTTGATTCAGGTTTTAAGCCAAAACCGGCTCCGGATGTTTATCTTGAAACTCTTAGAAGATCGAATAAAAAAGCAATTAATTGTGTTGCTGTTGAGGACACGGAAATAGGGGTTATTTCAGCCAGAAAAGCTGGTTTGAGGGTTATAGCGGTTCCGAATAAATTGACTTCGTCCCAAAATTTTTCTGACGCCGATTTGGTGCTCAAAGATTTTCGTAATTTGAATTTAAGTGTTTTCAAGAGCGTGGTTTTGTGAAGGTTGGTATTTTTTCCGACACCCATTTGGGTTTTGATAAGAAAGGGGAAAGAAATAGCGAATCTTTTGATAATCTTTCCCAGGCGATTCAGCTCTGTCTTGATGCACAAGTTGATGTTATTCTTCTCCCCGGAGATGTTTTTGATGAACCCGTTCCAAGCCATTCTTCCCTGTTCAATGCAATCAAATGTTTTTCCCTTGCAAAGAAAGGCTCTTCAAGCGTAAATCTTGTTCTTGAAAAAAACAATGAATCAAAAGCTTTGGAGTATTTCGGAATTCCGATTCTAACAATACATGGGAACCATGAGTATCGCGGGAAAGAATTCAGAACTGCGTTGGATGTTTTGGATCTCGCGGGTTCGCTTGTTTATTTTCACGCGGGAAAAATTGTTGTTGAAAAGGAAAATGAAAAAGTTTGTGTTTTTGGTTTGGGTGCGGTTCCGGAAAAGCGTGCTCTTGAGGTTTTGCAGCATTGGAATCCTGTCGCAGAAAAAAATGCGTGCAATATTATAATCACGCACCAGGGTTTCAAGGATTTTATGGCAATTGATGATGAAATGATTGCGTCTCTTTCGCTTGAGGATCTTCCGAAAGGGTTTAATCTTATTGTAAATGGCCACCTTCACTGGAGCAATAAACAGCAGCTCGGAGAAACAATTTTTCTTCTCGCAGGTTCTACGATTTCCACTTCGATAAAAAAATTGGAATCCGAAAAACAAAAAGGAGTTCATTTTTATGATACAAAAACAAGTGTTCTTTCATTCAAACCATTTCCAATGCAGAGGAAAATGTTTTACCATAAAATAGTTTTTGATCATGCTGATGCGGAGCAGGTTCTTGCAAAATGTAATGAATTATTGAATTCTGATTTGAAGGAAAAGCATGAGCTAAAACCATTAATCAGGTTGAATCTTAAAGGCACATTGAAAACCGGTCTTTCCTCTTCCGATGTGGATTTGAATGCTTTTTGTGAAAAAGCTTCCGAGAAAGCAATTCTTTCGCTTTCAAAGAATTTTTTGAATGTTTCTTTCAAAAAAAGGATTTCTGATCTTCGCGAGGCGCAAAAATCAAGGCTTTCAGTTGCTTCAATGGGTTTTGAATTATTGGAAAAAAACCTCAAAGAAACAGATTTTGGGGATGGAATTTCCGCAAAAACTCTTTTCGATCTCCTTTCCGAGGATGAACTTGATAAAGCATTGGATGTTGTTACAAAGGGCTAATTTTTTTTGAGAAACTTTGAGTATTGTGCTAATTCTTTCAATGCTTGCGCTGCGAGTGTTGGATAGGGGATTGTTGTAAAACCCGCATTTTCTACTTTGCGAAGGTATTTTTTTGTGAACCCGCTTCCTATTGAGCATACAACCGCTGGCTTTGAAACCTTTAATTTTGCTCTGTTCAGTTCTTTTATGTGTTCAAGCCTGATTGTGGGCAGATTGAAAAGTATTAGTATTATGAGTATGTCCACATTCGGGTCTTTTGTAACGCTTGTAATTGCCTTTTTGTAATCGCTTATTGTAGCATCTCCTAAAAGGTCAAGCGGGTTTCCAATGTTTGCATTCGGAATTTCCTTTTTGAGTTGTTTGATTGTTTTTTTTGATAATTTTGCAAGTTCCAATTTGTTCTGTATTATTTGATCTGCTGTTACAATTCCAAATCCTCCTCCATTTGTAATTATTTGCACCCTATTTCCTTTTGGAAGCGGTTCTTTTTCAAGTATTCTAGCTATGTTAAACAAATCCAACAAATCGTTTGCCTCTATTATGCCGGCTTGTTTGAATACCGCTTCATAAACTTTTGATGAGCCGGCAAGAGATCCTGTATGTGATGCTGCTGCTTTTGTTGTTTCCTCGTGTTTTCCACCTTTGAGTATTATGATTGGTTTTTTTTTGGAAACCTTTTTTGCTGTTTTAAAAAATTTTTTCCCGTCGCGCGCGCCTTCTAAGTACGCTGTTATTACTTTTGTTCCCTTGTCCTCTCCAAAGTATTCTAGAAGATCGGCCTCATCCACATCCATTGCATTTCCATAAGATGCGAATTTGTTGATTCCAAATTCCTGTGTTGCAACCCAGTCAAGTATCATTGCCCCCAATGCCCCTGATTGGGAGATGAATGAGAGATTCCCTTTTTTGGGTTGTTTCATCCTACTTTTTTCGAAAAAAGTAGTATCCACATTGTTCATGTTATTTGTGATTCCAACGCAGTTAGGTCCTATTACTCGTGTTTGCGGATTTTTCCTTATTAGTTCCGCTATTTCTTTTGTAAGTTTTTTTTCCCCTGTTTCGGAAAAGCCTGCGCTTATGATTATGACCGCTTTCATTCCTGCTTTCATGCATTCTTCAAGCGTTTTTGGAACTAAAACAGAGGGAAGCACTATTACTCCTAATTCTGTTTTTTGAGGAATGCTTTGAATGCTTGGATAGCTTTTTTTTCCTTGTACGATTTTGTGTTTTGGGTTTATTGCGAATAATTTTTTTATTTTCGCTTTTTTGAGGTTTTCAAAAATGGTGTAGCCTACTTTTCCTTTTTTGTTTGACACGCCTATTACGGCTACTGTTTTTGGCGAAAAAAACGGTTCAAGTGTTTTTGGTGTTTGCATTGCTATGAATTCCTTTTTAGTTGTTAATTAAATTATCTACAGATTTGGAACGCACACCCTTCCAACACAATGCGAGACGCTGGGGCAGAGCTTTTCCTTGTAAAGCGGATCAACGCCAAGACAGCATCTTGTTGGACATTCCGGCTTTTCGCAGGTTCCATTATTGCATATTCCGTTATTAGGGCAGATTTTGTCCTCAAATCCTTGTTTTCCAACGCAGCATTCATTATTGCATGCTCTCAATCTACATTCATTGTTCACGCATTCCATGTTGTTTTCGCATAATTTGTCCGTGTAATTTGCATTTTTTTCACAGCATCCGTATGGGCATTGCGGGAGAACGCATTCGTATCTTTCGCACACCAATCCTTGGGGACATTCTTTTCTTATGAAATCCTCAAGAACACAGCATTGTGATGTGCATTCCCGTAGTTCGCATTTATTGTTCCTGCATGTCTGGTTTCCGGGGCAAAGTTTTTTTTGGTTGTTTATTCCGTTGCAGCATTCGAATTCTTCCGGGCAAACAGGTTTTCCTTCTCCAGTTGCATAAAGGCTTTGCAAATATTCATCGCTATAATTTCCGTTTCCTCCAAGATTATTTTGTGTTGTTTGCTGGAAAATTTGCTGAAAATTAAGTGCCAAGTATATTACTCCAGTAATGAAAAGCAATCCAACTATTATTCCTAAATACAATGCGAGTTTTTTTGGGCCTCGAATTTCTTTTTTATAGGTTAATTGTGTTCCGCGGAAATTCTCTTTGTTTTTTGCCGGTATCAATTCGCTTAGTTCTTTTCTCTTGAGGAACGGTCTCCTGATTCCTTCCTTTGTCTCAAAAACAGAGTTAAGGTCCTCTTCGCTGATAAGCGGTGCTTCTGTTGAATTTTGTTCGCGTCTGTTGTGCATGAAAATTAATTGTTTTTATTTGTATTAAATCTTTTGGAATTTTATTGCCCAGCTTCCTCTTTCTTCAGGTGTTGGCTCTCTTATATATCTTCCTCGTTTTGTGACCACTTTGAGCTCTTTCTTAAAACTCTTCTTGTCCTCGACAGGACATAATATGTTGCCATTTTCCATTTCAATACTCCTTCTTGTTCTGTAATAATAGTTGGAGTCCGAAACAGATGCTCTAACCTGGTGGCGTCCCTTTTTTATCATTACTCTTACACTTCCATGATTATCCTTTGCAATCGACAGAACTTTTCCACCCACTTCCAGAACTGTTCTGTTAACTTCCCGGATTTCACGCCAAAGCGGAAGAGGTTCAACTCCGTGGTGGGTGCCAACAGCTCTGATTTTGTGCATTCTGCTTGTCATTTAATTAGAATATGTTATTTTTGAATTTAAAGTTATGCGGGAATTTAGTGCATAAATCATTTATGGATTAGAATATTGAAAATTTAATTATCTTCCAGGCCTTTTGAATCATTTTTTTCTTGGAGCTGGGCGTTTCATTACTTTTACCTTATTTGGTTTTTGTGGTTGCAATTGTTCCAACGATTTCCTTGCGAGAGCTTCAGCATACCTTCTTTGCACCGAGCCGGATCTCCCGCCTGCGTGGCCGGTTTTTAGTTTTCGGATTGCAAGGGCAATATCAAATTTCTTTACATCCCTTACCGCATGGTTTCTGAAAATAAAAACAAATTTGTGGTGGAACGCATCCATCTCAGCTTTTACGCGGTTTGCCTTTGCAAGTAATTCGCCTTTCTTTTTCCTGTTTTGTTCCGTTGAAGCGAGCCTTTGTAACTCTGAATATTCTTCTCTTGCTTTTCTTAGCTGTCCTTTGAGCTTTACACCGCCGGGAATTGTCTCCATAAGCTCTTCCTTTTCATGAAAATTTTTGCTTAACCACAGTTCCTCTATTTTTTTGTAGGTTTTCGGGTCTGTATGCGCGAGAGATCGGAGGGCAGCGTCGATATAAACAAAAAGCTCGTGGCGTTTAAGAAATTCTTTTTGTGCTTCATTTGTAATGATATCCAATTCCGCAGCCGCCTCAAGTATCGCTGCAGGGCTGTTGAGTGTTCCGCTTATGCTACTGTTTTTTGATTTTGCAATTTCGCTAATAAGATCTGCATAGCCAAGCCGATCAATTTCCATCATTGAAAGATTATTGCCCATTGCAATTGAATCAATGCATTTGGCAAGCATGGCGTAAATTTGTTGTTGTGTTATAGACATTTCATCACAATAGCCATTTTTTCCTAAATTGTAATTCTTTCTTTGTCAGCATGGCCTTGCCCCTGTTGTTTTTACGGCAAAAAGTCTTTGCTTTTGATTTTTTTGGGCAAGTATTCGTCTGCAACAAATGAAAGTGATCTGTTTGCAAGTGCCTGTTGTTCTATCCTGATTTTCATTTGGATTGCTTTTTTGAGTTCGTCCTGCCATGCCTTATTCTGGAACCATGGATAATCAAGCATTTCCTTTGCCCTTTTCACATCGCCTTCCTTCATTCTTTCCGTTACGTTCTGCAGTTTGAATTCTTCCACATCTTCCAATGTCATTCCAATGTATTTTGCATCCGGAACAGCAAGGAAATCAGAGTGCGCCGCCAACGCCATTGAACCCTGCTTTACAACGCTGTAAATGTACCATCCGTAAGGGTCACCGTCCGTGTTGTGTACGCAAATGTTATTTGCGAAGAACCTATGGGTTGAAGACATTTCAATGTCATAAACAAAGTTTTCCTCCGGCTTTACCTCGGTTATTTCTTTTATTCTTGTGAGGGTTATTTTTTGGTCCAAAAAATTGTTTAGAACCGAAAGCCGTTCATCATCGGAATCCTTGGTTAAGCCTCTTAATTTTTCCTTGGATATTCTCGGCCACTGGAATGTTGATGGGGGTAGTTTTTTTCCAAGCTTTCCCTCGAATAATTCCCTCAACATGGGCCTGAACTGCTGTACAAACTCGTTTGGAAGGGAATCTATTTTGCCGGTTTTCCTGAACCTGTTTTTAATGTGTTTCAGTGCTCCCTTGTTTAAATCCGCCACAATTTCTTCCAGCCCCTGCAATGATTCCTTGTTTGCAATGCTGACCAAGTAAGTGATATTTCTGGATTGTATGCTGTATGTTTTGCGCCCGCGGTTTGTAACTAAATCCACTTCATGTGCTTCCGAGCTTTCCTTGGGGTGTTGAATAGTGGCCGGGCAGCCAAGTTGTGCGGTCAGCATTACGAGATCGTAAGCAAGTTTTTTGCTTACTGTTTTTGCCCAAAGTTCTGCCGAAGATTTGCTTTCCTTGAAATCAACCCTTCCGTCTCCCCTGAAATATCCTTTCAGGAAAGCCTTTTTTGCGTTCGAGGGCACGTTAAAGACAATTGAAGGGATTTCTTTTTTCGTGGAACCTGTTTTTCCCATATTCCTGAAAATTCCCGCCACTATTGTATTGTTTATCGCTATTTGGGTTTCGCTCGAATGCGGATTGTTTTGTGTTGTGTCAAGTCCGAATACATTTTTTGCAATTTTCTTCACGTCTTCAATGTATTCCGTTTCATTGGCGTTGAAGCTGAAGAACACTTGGTAATCGTTGCAATGGCCCTCCGCCGCATAATAACCCAAGAGTCTACAGAATTCCTCCAAATTATTTTGTTCGACAAACCTTGGAGTTTTTGTTTTTGAGTTTTTGTTTATGATCCAGTTTTCCGTGATATTAACTTTTTCTGTGAGTGCAAACTCCGCCAAATCAACGGTTTTCAGGCTTTCATTGTTCGGGATTTCAAGGTTTACAATGAGAAAATCCTTTTTCATATTGATTTCGCCGGGTTTTTTTTCTAAAAATTGTTTTTTCCCGGAATCCCAGACTATGATGCTGTGCGATTTTGTTGCCTTTACACTATATCCCAATTCCGATTTTATTTCGAACAATTCCTCTGTAATAGGGTGCCTGATAATCTGGAAAATAGGCTCTTTGTACACTTTAGTATTGTCGAAGGTGAAGGAGCTTGCCGTTGATTCCGCCCTCTCGTTTTCGAAGGGGTATTTTATTTTTATCGATGGCTTTCCATCAAACAACTCTTTTATTTTGACGTTTTTCAACAAACCGTTTTCTTCGATCGCAATTGTCTCATTTCCTTCAACGCTGAACATGTACACAGGAAGATCCGCTTCTTTTGCTATCCTGTGTATTAATCTTCTTGTTCCTCGCGCAGCCTGTCCTCCTGTGCTGATCAAAATGGCTTTGTTTTTTTTGGCAAAATCTTCTTCCACAAGCCTTTCGTACATTGCCTCTGTTTCAATTACAAGGACGTATTCGGCGTCAACTTTTTTGATTTCAATTTCTTCAGGTTCAACTCTGCTCATGATGCTCCAGCCGCCTCTTCCAAGTTTTGCGGCGTTGAATTCGTCGTTGTTGTGTTTTCTGTCTACAAGTGTTATGTCTCCGTAAAGAGTTCCTTTTGGGTTTGCGTGCAAATTCAATTTTTCTCTTATTGTGTCAACGCTGTGTTCCAAATCAACTATGCATGCATCGCTTTCGGTTTGGTCTTCGAATGTGTTTTCCTTGCTTTTCCCGAGAGTGTGCTTTAGTTCGTAGTAAACTTCTCTGATTGATGCGGTTTTGTTTTCGTTGAGGTAATTGTATGTTTTGGATGTAACCATCATTGTTTGCATGAATTTTTTTGCGTGACCGATGTTCAAAAAATTCCTTGATGTTATTTTGTCTCCGAGAGTTAATACTTTTTTGTCTTCGTTGAATTCAACGTTGCTTTTTCCTCTTTGTTGTGTTGTAAAGGTTGGGTCTTTCTGTTGATCTATATCCTTTGTAATTCCTTCGGCCATTGTTTTGAGCTTGGCTGCAATTTCCTTTGTATCAACTATTTCAGACACTATTTTTTTCGGTTTTTTTTCTTTTGACATTATTCTTCAGCCCCCGCTTCTTCTTCCTCTTCAGCTTCTTTTTTTGCCTTCTTTTCCTTTGCTTTTTTTTCCGTGTCCTTTGATGTTTCTTCTATTTCCTCGTGTATTTGTGCTGCCTCTTCGCTTTCTTCTTCAAGTTTTAGTTTTTCAAGCACGAGTTTTTCAAGGTTTTTTTCAATTTTTTTCTTGTCTTTTTTTGTAAGATCTCCGAGTGCGTTTGCGATTTCGGGAATAAATTTGAAGAAGAGTTCTTTTTTCATTTTCTTTTCCATTTCTCTTCTTTTTCCGGCAATATATGCAGCGGCTTTTCTTCCGGAATCCATTAAAGCCAATCTTAGTTCTTCCATTATTTCTTCTTCATCGCTAATAGCTTGTTTTCCCGCGCTTGTGTATGGAATGTGCACTGAAATTAGGTTTACAAAAATCGTTATGGGGGAGGTTTCAAAGTTTTTTACTCCGTATCTTTTCCAGTCAATGCTTTGAACCGCTTTTGTTATTGCGCATCCGCCCGTGTCAAAGAGTAATGGGGCTCTATTTGCGAATCTCATTATTTCCATTTTTCTCTCTGTTTTTCCTTCTTCATTAAGGACTCCGGAATCCTTTCCGGCTTCTCCGCCGTATGCTATTCCGACTTCCACCTGGAATGGAAATCCTCCGCTGTAAACGCTTGCTTTTCTTGTTACAACCGATAAAAATTCGGGCTTTACAATGCTTTCAAGGCTTTTCAGTATTCTGTCTTCGCCTATTGGTCTTAGTCCGTCTGTTCGCGGAGCAATGAAATTTATTTTTTTGAACATTTTGACTATTTCTTCTGCCTCTTCCCAGGTTAATTGTCTCGGGTCTTTTTTGAGGTCAAAGGAAATGTGTTTTGCTATTTCTTCTATTGCTTTGTCTCCCATTCTGTCAAAGCTGTTTTTCAAAAATGTTGATGCGCTTCGGCTATCGGTGTATTTTGCAAGTGTATTCAGTTCATCAACCGTAACTCCTTTTGGATGTGGTTGCATTTCCAATGGTTGTTTTGGAATATCATTCAATGTTCTTTTGAAAACAATTTTGTTGTTGCTCGGTTCTATAAGTGTTATTTTTGCGTGCGGGTTTGCGATTGCGGTTCTTCTTAGATATTCAAGCGGTGCTTGTTCCGAATTTACATATTTCACTCCTTTGAATTTTGCTTTGATTAGTGTTCCTTTGAATTCTTTGTTGAGTTCCTGGAGGTTTGCAATTTTTGCCTGGTTTTTTTTCGGGTCAACTGTTATTTCTAAACTAATTGGTTTTCCCTTGTTTGTTCCTGTAATAACTTGCGTTGCTTTTCCTGTTGTTATTTGCGCGAGCATTGTACATCCTGCAGCTCCAATTCCCTGTTGTCCGCGCATTTGCATCATTCTGTGGAATTTTGTTCCCGCCAATAATTGTCCGAGTGCTTTTCCCACGGTTTCTTTTGTTAATCCGGGGCCATTGTCTTTTACCGTTATTTCATAATATTCATTTCCAAGTTCTTTGATTTGTACTTCGATATCGGGAAGAATTTTTGCTTCTTCGCATGCATCAAGAGAATTTGTTACATATTCATGTACAATTGTTGTTAGCGCTTTTATTTTTCCTGTTAATCCCAGCATTTGCATGTTCTTTTTGAAGAATTCAGCAACTGAATGTTCTTTGAATTCTTTTGCGATTTCTTCCGCGCCTTTCGTGGTTTCGATTTCTTCTTTTTCCGCCATTTTTTTTACAACTCGAATTTTCCTTTTTCAAAATCTTTTTTCAAATAATCGTAAGCCATGTCGTGTGAGGCGCCCCCAAGAAGGAGGTTTATCGCTCTTATTGCTTTTTGTATTTCCTCTGGTTTTCCTATAATGCTTATTGTTTTTCCGTAAACGCTTATTTTCGTTCCGGATTCGTGCTCTATTTCGTTCCTTGCCTTTCCTTTAGCTCCTATTACCCTTCCTTTTTTTGCTGTGATGGCACTCTTATTCTTTCCCACCGTATCTCTAACATCAATTATTTCCAATACTCTCTCGTCTTGCAAGAGCAAGAGTGCATTTTCGGGGGAAAAACCCCTTGCTATTGCCTTTGTAATCGAAAGTGCTTTAAGGTATTTGAGTACGTCCCCTTTTTGAGTTATCTCTACTTCCCCTTCTTCGCTCTCAATATCGATTTTGGTCTGAGTTTTCTTCTCAATCTGCCTTTTAACGGCTCCTTTTGGTCCAATAAGCACGCCAATCCTGTCGTGAGGCACCAAAAGAATCTCAGAGCTTTCTTCCATTATTTATCATATAATAGAATCTATATATTATTATATATTGCTAAAATTTCGGCGAAATTACCTCAAATCGCATAGGTTAATCTTTTTAAGTAGGTCATTTGAAATCTTTTCATGCCAGAACTGATTAGAAAAAGTTCTTCCGGAAAAGTCTTCCGACCTCCTCCTGGGGAGAGGTGGCGTGCAGCCAGACTTGGCAATATGGGGGTGTTGGTTCGAGAGCAGAGGCAAATAACATTAAAAACAGCGGTTAGATTGCTTGTTCTTGAGCCTGTGGAAAGTGAACAGGAGTTTAGCGGCAAATGGCCGTCTGCCAGAGGCAAGCTTACTGAAAAAAAAATAAGGGGAATTAGAAGTAGGTTCAGGAAGAAAATTCGTGTTTTTGAAAAATTTAAAAAATATTTGGATAAAAGTTGGCTGTCAAATGTTGCAGACCCTTTTATTTTGCGATTGGAAAAAATAAATGAGCTTTACATCGTATTGGCAGAAATCGGCCCGCAAGACACTGCTGCATTTGTGAGACTTCTAAAAAACCCATTTCTGGCAAGCCATTTTCTGAATTCTGCTCTCAAAAGTCCAAAAGAAGCAGAGAAATTAGTTTATCTAATAAAACAGGTGGGGTCTGCACGAGCTGCAAATCTGTTTTCCGGATTCTCTAATGGCCAGAGTGCAGTTGAGCGATTCTCTAATACGGCAATTCAATCATTGATTAAAATCGCGACGAAAACAAAATAGTTTCACTCCAATTCTTCTTTTCTTTTTTTCACTTCCGCGTAAAAAGAATTTTGATCTGTTTCGATTCCGTTTTTTGAAAAATAATTCGCCATGTTGAAAACATCTCTTTCGAAAAATTCCCTTGCTTTTGGATGACTCAATAAAACCGATTGTGCGAAATCTATGAAAAACAATTTATTTTTTCTCACTAGAATATTATATTCCGAAAGATCCGCATGCACTAATCCCGCGATATAAAGTTTTGCCATGAAATCTATTGTTTGTTCTTTAAATTCTTCCAATTGTTTTTTGTTCGGCTTTTCATCTTTCAATCTTTGTGATGGAATTTCTTTTTCTCCAATAAATTCCATTACTATTACATTTTCCTTGAATCCAAGTGGAACCGGCGTGCTTAGTTTTGCTTTGTTTGCTATGAGCATGTTTTTGTATTCTTTTCTTGTCCAAGCAAAAACCAGGTTTTTCCTGTCTTTTTTCAGATCCTGGAATCGGTTGTCATCTTTGATGTAATCGATCATTCTCTTGAAATCGGTTGTTTCTTTTTTGAATATTTTTATTGCGCGTGTGTTTCCCGCTCCGTCGCGTGCCGCAAACACATGCGCTTCTTTTCCCGTGCTTACAATATGTTCTAGAACATCAAACATTCCTTTAGTTGCAAGGTCATGCACCGCAAGAATTGTTTGCCTGTCAAAAACCTTTTCGAATATTTTTCGATCCGCTTCCTGGCGAATCCTTTGCTTCAACACTTCATAATCGTGTTCGTAGAATTGATCCATAAAAAGTATTTCAAAAAAGAGTTTATAAGAAGATTATTTTATTTTCGCCTTAGGTTTTTTGACACTGGGAAGCCCCCTAATGCTTCGCTGTGTTTTTCTTTTGTGAACCTGGCTTTTCGCTCTAGAAATTCTGCAATTTTCGGTCGTTCCACACCTGTAATTTTTTTAAAACCCCTTCTTTCAAGGTCTTGGAGAATTGGGTCTCTTGCTTTTCCTGCAAGTTTATACAAAGCCCTATTTTCTAAAGCATGAATGCCCATCATTTCAGATATGCCTCCTTTGAAGGTTCTCCCATTTGCAGTTCCTGAGATTTGCCATGTAATCACATCATTGTAATAAATTTTGTATTCTAAAACTTCTCCGTTAGAAAGTTTAACGTTTTCGGCAGATATCTTCAACCCGTCTTTTTCGAATATTATTTCTTTATTTCCCTTTTGAGGCGGCATACAAATCTTACAAATAGGTTATATATAAATTTACACCGGTAATTTATCCAAATACCCTTTTCTTTTCAAATATTCAACCTGGAATCCTATGAAGCGCCATTTGATGTCCGCTTTTATTGGCTGGAAATCCCATAATTTGATTATAACAACATCTCTTTCGCGCATCCATGCGCGTTTTTTCATTTTTCCCGGAATTCTGCATGATCTTTCCTGTCCGTCTTCGCACAGAACTTTTATTTGGTCTCCGCCCATTATTTGTTTTACGACTCCGAACATTTCGAGTTCTTTCCTGTTCGGCAACCTGATTTTTCTTACCGCTTCCTGTTCGTTTGTTTCAACTTCTTTTGCCAAATTTATAACCTCAATAGTATTGCGTGTTTTATGCCCTTGATCTTTATGACCTGTGAATCTTTTATTAACCCCTCTTTGAGTGCAACTCCAACACTTTTTTCTCCGAACAAGTTTACGCTATCAGCCTCTTTCAAAAGTTCTTTCATTTCTTTTTCTGATGTTTTTTTTCCCTTGTAAAAATCCGCATCAATTGTAACGTCGTATTTCCCTTCTTTCAAATTTTTTCCGAGAATATTTTCATCGCAGCACGCGAGAACCTTTTGGTTTTGCATTTCATAAACTTTGCAAAAAATGTTTTCCAATTAGTATTCACCTGATTACCTTTACAGGCCTGAGCGCTCCGCATGCGGTGCATTTGAGCATTTTCACGCCGTTCCTGTCTATTATTTCCGTGTCGGGTTTATTGCATTCCTGGCACATTACATATTCTTTCAAATAAGCGGTGAACAATTTGTCCATCATATCCGGATAAAATTTTCCGTTGAGGATAAGCTTGTCCCCGTCGATTATTGCGGCGGTTGCGGTTTCTTTTGTTACAAATTTGTAAAAGTGCTTTTCATCCCTTTTCACGCTTTTGAGGGCTTGTGTAAAATTTTTTATTATTGTTTTCTTTCCCTGTACATTGCTCTCTAATCTAGGCAATTCGAACCTTTCTTTGGAAACCGTTTTTTCCGGTAATGATCCATAAAGGCGCGCGAGCATTTTGTCGTATTCCATGAATCATTTGCGTTGTTAAAGCCTTTTAAATGAATTCCACCGCGTTTTGGACTTAGCGTAATAATTAAATATGCTCGAAACCTTGAATTAGTTATGGTCAGAAAACTGAAACAAATTAAACAGTCTCCAAGAGCGGATAATAAGCCACAGAGTTTTTTTTCCAGGCATTTATCGAGATTCAGCGGGATGCTCGGTAAAAAAGTTAGTCGGGAGAGCAGTATGGCTCACATCGAATCTTCCTATCATAAATTTATGGCTCTAATGGTGTCGGAGAATTATAATGCCGCCAAGCTTTTTGCCAGGGATTTTGGAAACTATGAGGGCAAGGTTCATCCGGATCATGCCCTGCTTCTGGAAAAATTTGAAAAAACTCATGGGTCTTTTGAGGATCTTAACACCAATCAATTGAAATCATTGGCTACGTTGATGGAAAAAATTCGGACAGAACATCATACTAAACAATCCAAGATTCCTTCCGGCGCAAAACTAAGAACTGCCTAATCCGGTTTTTATTTATGAGTGAAGAGCATTCCAATTTTGATTTAGTCAGGAATGTGCTTCTCATTCTCGGTTTTTTTGTTGTTGCTTATTTTATTTCGCAGAATTATGAAGTTGTCCTTGCCCTTACCACAGGCTATGGTTTGGTTGGTTTGTTCATCGGCGCCTTGATTGCGAATGCAACAATTCTTTTTCCGCTTTTTGTTGAACCTATTTTGTTTGCGCTTGCTTCTTCACAGGCAAGTATTTATGATGCGCTACTATTGGGGTTGATCATGGGGATTGGAGCAGGTTTTGGGGAAATGAGCGGTTATCTGATCGGTGTATTGGGTGTTTCTACAATAAAAAAACAGGGTTTGTATAAGGTTGATCAAATGGTTGATATTACAAAAAAATTGGAAAAATCAGGTATGATTTTCATTTACATCGGCGCAATAATTCCTTTTCCTTTCGATCTGATCGGAGTTACTGCCGGTCTTTTGAAATATGATTTCAAAAAATTTTTTGTTGCGGCGGTTTTGGGGAAAACAACCAGGTATATTCTGATTGCAATTGCGGGCTATTATAGTATTGGTTTGCTGAAAGCTTTTGTTGTGCATTAAAATCCGGCTAATTTTGCCAAGCCAAAAGCAATGAGCATCAGAATTGTTTGCAATGGAAGTGCGGGCAACGCCCTTCCTGTTTTGAGCGATGCATAGTTCAGTGTTATAATTAATCCTGCAAGCGATGCAATCAGAATTGCAATGCTAGGTATGAAATTGTAAGGTTCGGGGATTGTTTTGCTTGTCGCCCCGAGAACGCTTGCCGCAAATGCAAGTGGAATAACCATGTCTCCTGTTCCTAATTCAAATTGGTGTTCTTTTGTCGGAAGAGCATAAGTAAAGGAAAGATTTTTTTTCGTAACTCCTTTTGCTAATGTAACCATGTGTTTTGTTTTGAAAACCGCAATGTAATCGTAAACCGAAAGGAGTACTATGAATAAAAGAACCGGGAAAATTCCAAGTGAAACTCCGATTAATGCTCCTGCTCCGGCAGCAGCTATTGTGCTTGAAATATTTCTCAGCCAAATGTTTTTGCTGAAAATTATTCTCACTATAACCAATAGGGTTGCGATTCCGAGAATGATTTCATCTAGCACGCGTGTGGGGAGTAATACTATTATTGTTGTTCCGAATATTGCCATGCTTTCAAATATTTTTAGTATGATTCCAAGCAGCCAGTCCGGGGCGAATTTTATTAATACGATCAAAACCGCGGAAGTGAAAATTATCCATATGATGAGCGCCACTCCGTTTTCGGCATCATCCGGGTTATCTGTTACAATTGTTGTTTTGATGTTTTCCTGAATTAAAAAATTTGCAGTCCAAAGGCCGATTGCCTGTGTAATAAGAAAAATGAAAATCAATTGTGCGATTAGTTGTTTGTTCATGCTTCAGAATTAGTGGATGGATGTATTTAACTGTTGTTTTTTTTCATTCAAAAAGCTTTCTTCCGATTCTAAGTACTGTAGCCCCTTCCTCTATTGCGATTTTGAAATCGTTGCTCATTCCCATTGAAAGATGATGCAGACTCAGGTGCTCTTTTATTTCTCCAAGCGTTTGGAAGCACTCACGAATTCTTTGCGTATCCTCTGTAAGCGGTGCCATTGTCATCAATCCAATAAATTTCACATTTTCATAAGGCAAATTTTTCATTGTGGTTAGTAGCGCTTCAACTTCTTCGGGGTTCATTCCAAATTTTTGTTTTTCTCCGGAAGTGTTAACCTGCAAAAATATATTTTGCACTTTATTTATTTCCAGCGCGGCATAATGTATTTTTCTAAGTAGATCAAGCGAATCAACGGAGTGGATATAATCCGCCATTTCAACAACGCTTTTCACTTTGTTGGTTTGTAAGTGTCCGATGAAATGGATATCCGCTTTCAGTTTTTTGAGTTCCGGAAATTTTTCCTCAAGTTCCTGCGCCTTGCTTTCCCCAATATCCTGTATTCCAAGCGAAACCGCTTCTTTTACTTCTTTCATGCTCCGTTGTTTTGTAACCGCAATCAAAGTGATTTCTTCCGGTTTTCTGCGGGCTTTTTTGCATGCTTCGGCTATTTCTTTTTGCAACTGCATGTAATTTTGCTTTATTTTCATAAATAATTAGTTTTGGAAAAGGCTTTTATCTGCGTCTTCTTGGTGTTTTTGGTTCTATGGCATTCTTTTTCTTGGCGGCAATCCCGGGCGTCTTGTGTGGCTTCCCGCTAAAATGTTTTCTCTTTTTACTAGCCCTTTTACCGCCAAGTCTTCTATCACAAGTCTAGCTCTTGCTTCTGTGGGAAATAGGTTGTGCTCTATAAGAAATTCAAGCACGCCATTTACTGTTCGTGGCGTTTCAAGAGAACGCGCTATTAGTTGTTTCAATTTTTCGTCCGCCATAATTAACAATAATTTTCAATCTATAAATTCTTTACGTCGGTTTCACAAACCCGTGTTTCGGATGATAAACATCTCCGGATTTTTGGAGTTTTGAAATCAGGTCTCTGACTTTGTCGACGTCCAAACCTTGCGTTTTCGCTTCCGCTATTACTTCTTCCATTGGAACCATGTCAAGTTCCTGCGCTTTCTCTTTTATTATCGCCAAAATTTTCTTTAAATTAGAGAGTTGTGTGTGCGTTTGCCCCGATGTTATAATGTCAATGTCTATTTTTCCGGTTTCAGGGTCCGTAACCATGTCCTCCAAAGAAGTTCTGACCAATCTTATTGCTCTTTCAACATCCTGTATTGCAATGTCATTGCTCAATCTTACTCTTGCGCTTGCTTCCGATAATCTGATCAATCCTTCAAGCTGCCTGTGTGTTGCGGCATAAGCTCCTTCTTTTCTTCCTTGATCACGCAATTGTACGTAAAAATCAGAAATTTTTTGCATTCCTTCTGTTGTTAATATTGGGAAAATGTTTTGGCGTGCATAGGAAATATATTTTTTCAATAAATCTCCGGTTATTTTTGGGGTGATGAGTTCCGTCATTTCTTCAAGTTCCATGTCTTTTTTTGCTATCCCTCTTTTTTTTCTTTGTAACATCATTTCTCCTGCTTTGTGGCTTTTCAAAATGTGCCCTGCTATTTCAATGTCCTTTGTTCTATCGAGAACATCTTTGATCATGAAAAATAAATCAAACCTGCTGATGAGTGTTGGGGGAAGGTTTATTTGTTCAATAAAAGGTTGATAAGGATCGAAGCGGGAATATTTTGGATTTGCCGCCGCCAACACGGATGTTTCTGTTTTAAATTTTGTAACAATTCCCGCTTTTGCAACGCTGATCTGTTGCTGTTCAAGTGCTTCGTGCATTGCACTTCTATCTTCCGGATCCATTTTGTCGAATTCATCCACCATTGCCATTCCGCCGGAAGCAAGTACAAGCGCTCCTGCTTTGAGTGTCCATCCCCCTTCTCCAAATTCGTCTTTTACCGCGGTTGCCGAAATTCCTGCTCCTGTTGTGGTTTTTCCCGCAACGTAAATTGATTTTGGTGCAATTGCGTCTGTTGCCCTAAGGATTGCGGAGTTGTGTGATATTATTCCGTTTGAAATGAAATTATGGAATTTATCAACCTCTATGTCGTAAATCCATTCTTCATTCGGAATTTTTTCTATCTTTTGTATCTTATCCCAAAAAATGTCGGAAAATGCCTGTTTGTAAATATTCAATATGTTTTCCTGTGTTTTTAGATCATACGTGTTCAGCTCTTCAAGTTTTTCCAACAAATGGATTGCAATTTTTTGGAGGGTTTCTCTGCTAGGGTTTCTGTCTCCTCGCTCAAAATGCTGGTACGTTGTTCTCGGAATTCCCATTTCGAATTGTGTGAGATTGAGGGATTGCCTTGCTTCTTTGAGTTCTTCTGAAATATTCGGTATTACATCCACGTTCGTGTTTTCTTTTTTTTCATTCAAAACAAATGATCTTACCGCTTCCTGTTTTCTTTTTGTTACAAATCCTATTTCGTTCGCAAATTTTTTGGCAAATTTCCCCGTTATTCTTATTCGCCTGTATTTTCTTCTTATTTTTTTTTCGGTATTTGAGGCGAAGTTGGTTACTTCCTTGTTTGAACTCACTATTCCGAATTCAAGAAGCATTTGTTGGATGGAGTTTGCCAATTTTGGGCTCGCGCTGGAAAATTCAATGCATCGCATGTCGCTCCTGACATGCCCTTCTCCCTCAATGTATCCTTTTAGGAAATTTCTTTTTACATCAAGCGGACTTTTGAGTATTTTCTCAGGAACCGCTTTTTCGGAGGACTTTTCCAATAATGCGGGAGCATTTTTTTTCAATAAATCTCCGAGTTCCACGCCGCTGATTCTTATTTCAAATGAATCGCTTGTTTCAACTTTGTGCGGTTTTATTCCGAACATTTCCTTTGAAAGCTTTGTGAAATCTTCCAGAACTTCATCATCTGAATTTGTAAATCTTAACTCCATTGTCGAATCTGATTGCCTTGAGTAACCTTCCGCGCAATAATATCCCATTAACCTCGCGATTTCATCATTAATATATTTAGGAACGGCAATGTGAATTGCGTTTGTTTTTCCGCGTATAGGGGGTGTTAATTCCTGAAATTTTTGTTTTAATTCCAACTTTCTTGGAGTTGCAATGTAATCGTTTGTGTCAAGGTATTGTGTTTTTACTGCCTTTATTTTTCCGTGATAAGGGATGAAAAAAGGATGTGTGTGAGTGACTTTTATTTCTTTTCCGGATTTGGTTGTGATTTTGAACATTTCAATAGGTTTTCTTTTGAATGCCCTTAGGATTTTTCCCTGAATTATTTTTCCGTTCCCATCCATTATTGGTATGTTTCCTTTCGCATCGGAATAAACGCCATCGTCAAGTTTTGAGTTCGGATTTTGTTTTAGGAATTTTTCCACAAGATCCTCCGCCTTTACGGTTGTTCCATCATCCGTTAGTATTTGCGTGCTTCCGGAAACGCACTTTGCCATTCCCGGATCTCCAACTAATAGAACATGAATGTTTCCCCTGATCATTTGATCATTCGGAAGCGTTTTTCTTACTCCGCCAAATAATTGGAGTGCGATTGATTCCTTTACTATTTCATGCCCGTAAATGTGGGGCGCGATGCTTTGAATTAAAAGATCATAAACTTCGTCGCGCGCGGCAAGTTTTTTTATTTCCTCTTCCTCGTCTTTTGAGATTTCAACTTCCTCAAATTCTTTTGCGGTTTCATCCAAATGCACGGCTTCCAAATAGCGTCCGTAAACTATTTTTTTTTCTTTTGGCGGCACCAATCGCAAAATTCCGGTAATTCTTGTTCTATCTCCGGGCGCAACTTTATTCACCAAATCATCGCTCACATAAATGTCAAGGTTTGTTGCCTGTTCGCTTCCTTTCAAAAGTTCCAATGGTTCCTGTATTTGTATTTTTTGATAGTCAACAAATTCCGAGCTTTCTTCTTCCAAATTAAATGTTCGGTTTTTGCATTCCGCGCACATTGACGGTGTTCGCGGCTGGTTTTTTGTTTGCGGAACTTTGTATGATGCGTCGCATTTTGCGCAAATCCAGTTTGCAAATTTTAGTTTTGGGAGAACTTCCGTAACCTGTCTTATTAATCCTTCAACTGAAATGAGTTTGTTGATGTGCGAGGAGCTTATATCTCGCAAAATAGGTTGTCTTTCTTCGGGCAAATTAAAAATTCTGATGTACGGACTGAACTCATCAACTTCGAGAATTGGAACTTCTACATTTTTGATTGCCTGCGCTGCCGCGGCCATGCAAATATCGGGATTTTCCAGTATTTCATCCGCCAAATCAACATCATAGTGTTCTATTTCTTTGAAATCGACAAAAAGGCTTTTTTTTGCGGGATAATCATTCACAAGCTTTTCAATTTCTTTGATGAAGCGGTCTTTGAAAAACGCCTCAAATTTTTCCACAAAAGGGTTATCTTCCCTTGATCCAAGCGCTTCCTGTGTGTACATTCCGGTTCACTAAAAATTGGTGTTTTTTTGGTATTTAAACAGTCGTAGACCCCTCTATGCCGGTGCGCGGCGGATAGGTCCGCCGTCAGACCTGTGCGACCTGCGGCCCCACAAGCTTCGCTTTGGCTTTTGCCCGACTGCCTTTTTGCGTACTGAGAATTTGCGTTTGGGAAATTACTTTCTTATTCAAATAAGGGTAAATAATTCTTAACCAGTTGGGTTACGGAATCGGAATTTCTATTCGCGGGTTTATTCGGAAACCGAATTTTTGTTATGTATTGTGTGCAGATAGGCATCCACAAATTGTAAATATGTGTACGCCGTACATATAGTATATGAGCAACCGTAATATTGTCAAGTGGCAGAACAAGGGAATAATGCGCTTTTTCGGCGTCATGAAGGATTCAGATTGGAGTGCCAGGGAAAGAAGAATGGGTGCTTTCAGGAAATCTTTTGAGGAGAGGCTAAAGGCGATTGGTTACTGAAAATTGTCTGCTAAATGGTTATTTTTTGAATTTCAGTTCTGTTTAAATAAAAATTCTGGTTTGTAATAATAGTTCCTTATCTTGGAGGTGAAGCGGCTATGAGCAAAAAGTTCTATATTACAACAGCGATTGATTATCCAAATTCTAAGCCCCATCTTCGGCCATGCTTACGAAAAAACCGTTGCTGATTGCATTGCGCGTTGGCATCGCCTGAAAGGCGAAGATGTTTTTTTTCTCACAGGAACAGATGAGCACGGAAAAAAAATCCAACAAGCGGCGGAAAAAAGTGGGAAGACACCCAAAGAGTTTGTTGATCAGCAAGTAATTGCATTCAAGAAGATGTGTGAAAAGTGGAATATTTCATATGACAATTTTATCAGGACAACCGATCCTAAGCACGAAAAAATATGTCAAAAATTGTTTCAAAAATCATTTGATAAAGGCGATATTTATCTTGGCAAGTATGAGGGTTTGTATTGTATTGGATGCGAAGCATACTACCTTGAAAAAGATCTGCAAAATGGTTTATGCCCAATACATAAAACAAAACCTGAAAAAATCAAGGAAGAATCCTATTTTTTCAAAATGAGTAAATATCAAAAACAATGGCTGGATTTTATTGAAAAAAATCCGGAGTTCATTTATCCTGTAAGAAGGAGACAGGAAATTATCAACCGAGTGAAAGAAGGCATTAATGATTTGAGCGTGTCAAGGACAAGCTTTAGTTGGGGAATTCCTTTGCCGAATAATCCAAAACATGTGTTGTTCGTGTGGTACGACGCACTAATTAACTATCTCAGCGGAATAGATTATCCTTCTAAAAAATTTGAAAAGTATTGGCCTGCGGATATTCATGTTGTGGGCAAAGACATTTTATGGTTTCACAGTTTCGTGTTTGTCACAATGCTTTTCTCAATGGGAATTGAGCCGCCGAAAAAGGTTTTTGTTCACGGCTTCATCAACACTTCTTCCGGCGAAAAAATGTCAAAAAGCTTGGGAACTGTAATTGATCCTTTGGAAATTTCCGAAAAGTATGGTTTGGAAACTGTTAGATATTATTTATTGCGCGACGTTCCTATGGGAGAGGATGGAAATTTTTCCGAAGAAGCAATGGTTGAGCGTTATAACAAAGAACTTGCAAACGATCTTGGAAATCTTGTACAAAGAACCCTTTCTCTTGCCGAAAAAAAATTGAACAATAAAATTCCTAACGCTAAAACCGATCCAGTGCTTCAAAAAGAATTGCATTTGAAAAAAATCGAAGACCACATGGAAAAGCTTGAGATTCATAGTGCTTTGAGCGAGATTTTTTCTTTTGTTGGCGCGTGCAACCGTTTTGTGAATGAGAAAGAACCTTGGAAGCAATCAGGAAAGGATTTGGAAACAACTTTGTATTCACTCCTTGATTCTATTAGAGTGATTTCAATTCTCCTTGCTCCGTTTTTGCCTGAAACAAGTGAAAGAATTTCAAAACAATTGAATGTAAAATTAGGAAATTTTTCCGATGCAAAATTCAATCTCCTAAAAGTCGGAACCAAGTTAGGGATAAAGGAAATTTTGTTCGAAAAGCTTGAATTTAAGGAAGAAAAGAAATCCGCGCGTGAAATAAAAGTTTCCATAGATCCGAAATTATCAAAATTAGGTTTCAAATTGAGTTGTGCGATTATTGAAGGAGTTTCAGTAAAAAAAAAGCACGAGGGTTTGGAGCGGTTGAAAAAGGATTTTGTAAAAAGCGCTTCTTTGGATTCGAAGGAAACTTCCAAAGTCATTCAGGGTTATCTTGATTTGTATAAGGATACAAATGTTCCGCAGGAATATCATGCGGTACAGAACTTAATTGATTTGGCAAAGAAATCCGGGAACATTCCGCAAATAAACACGGTTGTTGATTCATATAATTTGGTTTCCCTCAAAAAGGGTTTGATTGTTGGGGCGCATGATATTGAAAAAATTTCCGGAAACATTAAAGTAAAATTCGCGGAGGGAAATGAATTGTATATTCCTCTCGGAAAAACAGATCCGATGAAAATAAAGAAAGGTGAATATGTTTTTGTTGATGATAAAGTTGTTTTGTGCCGTTTGGATGTGAAGCAAGGAGAACACACTAAAGTTGATAATTCAACTAAGAATGTTTTTTTGTACGTTCAGGGGAACAAGAACACTCCGCAGAAATATGTTGATGATGCAATGAAAGAGATTTTGGATTTGATTGAAAAGTATTGTAATGGAACGGGAAAAATAATTGTGGTAAATTAGCCAAAATCAATTTTCCCTGATTTTTTCAAAGTGTTTTGCTAGTTCTTCCGCCTGTTCTTTAAGTTCTTTTTTGCTGGTTTTTTTTATTCTATCAATTTGTTTGGCTAAAGTCACTTGTGGGATGTAGTGCCCTTCGAGCTTTTCGGCTTCTGCAAGTATTTTTAAATTAGATTCCATAATTTTTCTTCTAACCTGAACCATTAGTAGCCGAAGCTCCATTCTTTTCGAATATTTTGTTGCGGATCCAAGTTTTGCTTTCAGTGAAGCCAGGGCAATTTTTAGTTCTCGTATTCTTCCGGATTCTGTTCCATATACTCGTACAAGATTTTCAGCCTTGCGATGCGGGAGTGCGGTGTGTTTTTCTTCGAAACCACCTTTTCCTTTTTGATGCATTATAAAATTATTTTTCCTATGTTTAACTATTTTGCTATAAAGCATTTCTTTTGGAATTAGTTTTTAAGACAGATTTTCATTGCCTTTGGATTTTCAATGTAATCTGAGCGATGGTTTTCCAAAACTTATAAATACTCGGAATGCGTTTTATTGTTATGGCTAGGAAAGCGGCTTTGAGAGGAAAATGGAAACCCGGTTCTCCTGAGAGAAGGCAAGACAGGGAAACCCAAGTTTCTTTTAGGCGTAATCCAGTTATTGGATGGGAATATCATAGTTCAATAGCCCCCGCAGCTCAACGATCAGGCAAAGCAGGTATGATTCTCGGAACTAATCCGAAAGACTATAAACGCGGTTTTTTAGCACCTCAAGGCCGAGGTCCCAATGATCAGAAATCTCCAATGCTTAAATTGTTAACAGGGAAAACCCGGGTTCCTGTTATAGGTCAAGCTTTTGGTGTACCTGTTTTCAAGGGCAGGCGTGCTGAAGAAAGAATCGGCAAACCTAAAGCACCAACAAAGAAAAAAAAGAAGTAATTCCTTACTTAATTTTGCATAAAATCTATTTTGTAGTTTATTTTAAAAAATTTGAATTAATTTTTTTAGTTCGACCCTTTCTTTCTAACGACTTTCAAATTGTCGCCCCAGCGGATGTATTCTACTTCATCCCCCCCTGTTAGGCCGGCAATGTCTTTTGGTTTTTCAGCATCCCATGTTTGATAAGTTTCAAGATCCATTATTTGTATCTGCGCGCCCATGATGGCTACGACTTGTGCGTTTCCTTTGAGAACAATCGGAACATCAACGCTTGCATCTGTTGGCTTCATGAGGTTTTTTTTCGTTTCTTTGAAAAGCCCCATTGCCGTAACTCTAACTTTGGCCGCTCCGTGTTTTCCCGGTTTTGATTTTTCAACGCTTTTCACGTGGCATGCTTCATCTTCTATGATTACATAGGATCCGACTTTGAGCTGTCCTGCATCCGTGAATTTTTTGTCTCCGCCTGCCATTTTATCACTTAAAGACTAAAATTTGGTTCAATTTAAATATCTTACTAAAGTTTTTGCCACAATAATGTATTTATAGAAAGAATATGCAATTAGTACTGAATTTCATTATTCGGGGCTTTTGGATGTACAGGACTTTTGCAGTAGTTTTTTTGCTTTTTTTGTCAATCCCATTTTTGTATGCGCCCGACACAGCAAGCGTAAAAATTGTTTTTACACAAGATTCTTTTGTAAAACCAAGTCCAATACCTTTTTCAGTGGAAACAACAGGTTCAGGGACTCTAGTAGTTGAGGGTTTTAATGTAATTAATGGGGCGGTAGTTTTGCCAACAACTACTACTGACTTTCGGGGTCCGAATAATACTTTTAATTTTCCGGTTCCAACAACTTCCCTAAACGAAGGTTCTTACAAATTCAGAGCGATTATTACCGAAACAAATCCGCCGAATTCAGATTCCATCCAAGGAAACAATTTTGATGAGCAAACAGTCGTTCTTGTTTCCACAACAGTTTCAGTTCCGGAGTTTCCTCCTATACTGCTTATTTTGATTGTTTTTGGGGTTTTGTTTTTAATAAAAAGAAACTGATTTTTTGGATAAAATCAGTTTAATATAGTTATTTGCTTTAATTCTAAAGTGGTTCCATGAATCTTCCGGTTGGAGAGGTTATTAGTCAGGGGGTTAATTTTAGGGAAATTGATTCCCAAAGGTTGGTGGAGAGTTTTTTTGACAAAAAATTTTCCGGTTATATTGTAATGACTCTCCAGGGTTTTAACGGTTTGGAAGAGGGCATTTTGTTGTTCAAAGAAGGTTTTTTGGTTGGTTCCATTTATGAGTATGATTTGCAGGGTTTAACCGTTTTCGGGGATTCTTCTATTGAACATGTTTTTAATGCTTTTGCGGCTGAATACGTTTCAGCTGATATTGTTTCTTTGAGCAATCAGCAGGTTGACCTTGTAACCGCATTTAACGACAAGGCAAAATTGCATAAAGTGATTTCAAAGAAGGATATAGGAAGATCGATCCCAAAAGTTTTTTCCCCGCAGCAAGCGGAATTAGTTTTGAAGGATTTTCTCGGAAAAAAGGATTCGAAAAAGGATATTTTCAAAAAACTCGGTTTAAGCAGTTTAGGTGATTAAATTGTTGAATGATGTAAAAAATTTTTTTAGGGCTGTTGCCGCCAAAGTCCTTGATTTGGATGATACGGTTAAACCGGAACAGCATTTGAAATTGTTCGAGGATTATTTGGACAAATTTGAGTTTGACACGAACACAAAAGATGTTAGAAAATTTTTGAGTGTTCTCACGAAAAAGCATTTGGTGGATGATATTGTTATTTCCACTATGACCGGAAGCTCCATTGCTTCTGTAAATGGCAATGCGGTTTCAACCGCGATTTCGGGAGCTGCGTTGTTCAATTATGTTCAAAGCGAGCACCCAAAAAGCGAGTCTGTTTTGATTAAAAACGGGAGAGGTTGGAGCATTCTTTTTCCGCAGAATGACAAGCTTTTCATTGTCAAGGCGTCTTCCGAGCTTTCCATGATTGAATTAAGGGCGCTTACAAAGGAGATTAACGGTTTTTTGACTAAATCGGTTCCGGGTTCTATGGGTGTTAAAGGGTAAATTTTTATTCCTAAAGCAGCTTTCTATTTTAATTGAAAATTGGTTTTTTTGAAAGGTTTTTTTTTATGGGGCGCGTAATTGCAATTCTTTCGGGAAAAGGCGGTGTGGGCAAAACTACTATAACCGCTGAACTCGGAATTGCGCTTGCGAAGCGCGATTTGAATGTTTGTTTGATTGATGCGGACATTGCAATGGCAAATCTTTCGCTTCTTTTGAACATGCAGAATTCTCCGATTACTTTGCATGATGTTCTTTTGGGAGAAGCAAATATTCAGGATGCGATTTATGACGGGCCCGCAGGAGTAAAATTTATTCCATCCGGTTTAAGCCTTGAGAATTATAGAAGGGTTGATTCGGAAAGATTGCAATCTGTTATAGATTCGATCAGGAATCAGTTTGATTTTATTTTGCTTGATTGTGCCGCGGGAATTGAGAAGAATGTTCTTGCCGCGATTGCAGCTTCAGATGAGGTTATTCTTGTTACAATGCCAACCTCTCCAAGTATTGCGGATGTTTTGAAAGCAAAAATTACGGCGCAAAGATTGGGCAGCAAAACAATCGGCGTTATAATGAATTTTGTTAGAAAAGAAAACGGTGAAATAAAGAAGGATGATGTGATGAAGATGTTGGAGCTTCCTGTTTTTGCTACTGTTCCTTTTGATGATGAGATTAGGAAAAGTTTTATGCAGGAAAAAGTTATGCCTGTTATGATTAGAAAACCGGGAACTCCTGCGGCAATTGAAATTCAAAGGGCTGCAGCAAAACTTGCGGGACTTTCGATTCAGATTGATGAGGGCGAAAAAAAGGGTTTTTTCGCAAAGTTGTTTTCTCCGTTTACAAACTTGTTCAAAAAGAAGCCTAAAAAAATCGATGAGTCGAAAGGTTCTATGGGGGGAAAATAATGAATACTCCTAATGCGAGCAGGCCTTTTGATCTTTTGAGCAATGCAATCGGAAAACCGGTTCTTGTTGAGCTTAAAGGAAATGTTTCTTTCAGGGGAAATTTGAAGGCGTTTGATGTTCACATGAACCTTGTTCTTGAGGATGCGGAAAAGCTTGAGGATGGTCACACTAAAAACAAATACGGAAAACTCCTTTTGCGCGGCGATAATGTGCTTTTTATAAGCCCGTGAAAACAAAACAATTTTATTGTAAATGCCGCTTATATTATTTGGTGTTTTGATTTGAAAAAGACTTTTGAGGTTGTTGTTGAAAAGGATGAGGATGGCGTTTATGTTGCCTCTGTTCCGGAACTTCCGGGTTGCCATACTCAGGCTGACTCTCTGAAAGAACTTACTGCTAATATTAAAGAAGCCATTTTGGCGTATCTTGAATCTTTTGAAAGCGAACTACGGGTATTTTAATTCAATTATTTTATAATTTCTTTTTCTTAATTCTTCAAAAAGTTGTTCTTTATTTTGAAATGCTATTGAAATCCTTTCCGGAGCATTTTTTTCAGTGTGGATAAAATGAGCTATTGTCGTCTGCATCAAGAAAGGGTATGTTTTTACTTGAACTTCTAAAATTTTTTCTTTTTTGACAAAAAATTTTAACCCCATAATTGTTTCAACCCCTATTCCATCCTCAAAAAATTTAAATCTAAATAACCCCGTGATAGGGTAAATTATCAACGGCAATTTTTCTATTTGTATATTTTTATCAACTTGCTTTATCGATCCTAATTCTCCGTTTTCCAAAAATCTTGTATCGAGCAGTATAGCTCCTAGGACCGAGCCTTCAGTAAAGTTGTCTGACGGGTTTTCTACTCTTTCGGGAAAATAAGTATCAAAGATTTTTTTTGGATTGCCTAGATTTTGGCTGAATTGGTTTACTCCGATTGAAAATGCTGAAAGCAGAGTCGGGACGTTCAAAACTTTTGTTGGTGGAAGTCTTTGCAATAAATTCCCATGATTTATTATTCTAAACATTTTTAGTAATCGATTCTCTCTAAAATAAACTTCACTTATTACTTTTCCGGTTATCTCTTTAAAGTTTATTGCCCCGACTAAATCAGATCTTTTGATGGTTTTAGCTGGGCGGAGAAAAAAACCTTTTATTTTAATTTCACTCTCTGTAATCTCAGTAAAACCCAAAATAAAGCCTCCGGATTCGCTATTTCTCCCCCAAGAAACGTCATCAATTAGTCTATCTACAATTGTTGAATTATAATTTATTAAACCATAAAAAACAATAAATATCAAAACTAAAAAAAAGAAAATAACCAAAATTATTGGCAAGAATGCAATGATAAAAAAGCCAAGAGAAAGTATTATCGTGAGAATATTCGCAAAAACATTGGTTTCAAGGAGAATCATCTGCTAATTAAACTATTTAATAAAATATAAAGTTGTCTGTCTATGGTGAAAGCGCCAGAGCATTTTCTTCATGAAATTGAAAGGGTTTCCGACAAGCGGGAGAAATTTTGAATTTGGACTTGGGGGAATCGAACCCGCATTTAAAGCAACTTGATAGAGGAATTTAAACTTCCCTTGGCTCTCCACTCGTGGAATTGGACCCTGCGGGACTCGAACCCACGGCCTCCCGATTGCCAACCGAGCGCTTATGGCGAAAATGAACGCAAGAAAACAATTGACTCAATCTTCTCTACCAGGCTGAGCTAAGGGCCCAGACAAGTCTGATTCAAATCCCCCTATCGAGTCATAGAAATAATCAACATAACGGTTTAATAACGTTTTTTGGGAGATCATGTAATCCCTTTTTCTTGTTGAATTGAGCACGATTCCGATTGTCTTTATTTCCGGAGAAATCATTTCTTTGATTATTGCAGAAGAACCGATAACCCCTTTACTGTCGTTCATACTCGCAAAAACGGCATAGTCAGTATTGTTGAATAAAAAATAATTATCCGGAACGGTATAAGTCCCGTATTTTGTTTCTAACAGCTTTTTTCCGCATGGATTCAATCCAACCTTTTCCAGGGAGGTATGCAGGTTTCTTTCAAGCAAATCAAAAGGCTGCTTCAGCTGTATGGTTGCCCCGTTTAACAGTAGCTGTTTTCTTTTTTGCAGATTGTCTCTAAAATGCTGGCGAATTTCTGAAATATGTTCAACTCCTAAAAGAAAATCTTTTCGCGTATTCTTGAAAAAATTATCATCCATTAAAATGGGAGTCATGTTTTTGTTTAGACACCATAACAATAATTCCAGCGGGAATCTCTCTATTTTGTAATTCAGATTCTTTTCATACCAAGTCGTGATAAAAAACGGAACCTCGTACTTTTCTTTCAGTCTTTCCAACTTTTCATTCAAAACCAGTATTTCAAAAAAGAGCGCACTTTTCTTCTTCTTGAAAGACAGCACCTCTTCAACGGCTTTAATTTCATTTTCTTTTTTATACACAAAATCAAAATTGGATCCTAAAATTGTCTTATGGGGTTCGATCTCAAATCCCAAATTTGAAATTTCCTTTTCAACAAGCATTTCTCTTTTCCCAAGTCCTTGAATTGAAGCTGATGTTAATCCCAGCCTTGAAAAATGGTCTTCGCCATATTTTGCCTTTATAGATTTTATTGCCTTTTGTCTTACTTCCGGATTGGTTCTCAAGAAATTCATAAGTTTTAGCCATCTCTCTTTCTGCAGCTTGCTGTATTCTTTTGGATTCTCCTGCTTCATGCGCTTATGCCATCCTGCAAATCCAGAGAATTCAGACGAATTCCTTAATTTTTTCAAGTGTTCCAGAAAGCCTTTTTCTCCAAGCCTTTGCTTCGCACTTCTGATTGAGTTTTTCCCGCCTTTAATGTAACCCCAGGAAGGATCCAGTACTTTTATGTTTTGAACAAATTTTTGTTGCTGAGAATTGCTTAGGTAACTCAATAGTTTAGTGAACACATTCCCCTTGAAAGTTCTTTCTCCACGTCGGCATTCTTTTAGCGCCGTATCTCCGCAATCCACATTTTCAACGAGTGATTTCCAGGACTTGTATTTTGGAGATTTTTTAACCTCGCTAAAAAATCCCTTTGGGTCTTCAAGAACAATTCTCTTGTTTTCAAATTTCTGGAGATCAAGCATATACGAAAAACCGTTTTCGCTTTTATATTGCCTTCCCGACCTCGGTGCCGGTGCGGCCATTACTGATCGCCCCCGAAGTGTTTGAGAATCCATAATTCTCTGTCTGTTGGCTCTTCTGTTTGAAGCGCTTGGATTATTTCTTGTTTATTTGGAAATTGAATTTCAACCATCGGATCACCTCCACGAAGGATTGAATTTTTTCGTGGACGGTTCGCTGCTTTTGGAGGCATTAAATCCCTTGCCTAACGCAAGGGCGAGGGTTTAAGCCGAGAAAAGCAGAGTCCTAAGAAAAAATTCAGAAATGGAGGTGACTGGTTGAACAGTGCTTACAAGATATTAATCGCGGGTTCTATCCCAGTGACGGCCAAACGCTAACTTTATTAGGGCGAATTTTCTTACTATTTTAATGGGAAAACCAACTAAACCTGGCGGTAAGCAGGATAAAGATCGTACCAAGCTAATGGATCACTTAAAGCCAGTTCATCATGAAAGTGTTCCCGGTATAATGGGTAGTTTTAAAGGTAAAAATGGTATTGTAAAAGTTTTTCGTGAAACCGGTCACGGGGTTTACAAATTCGGATTTCATGTTGTGAAGCCAAGTGGCGGGTCTGAAGAATTGGTTCGCGCACGTTGGGTTTATACACTTGAACAATTAAGGCAAGTAATGAAAAAAGAAGAGGGCATTGATCTTCCTCTAAATTTTAAATAAAATCAGCGTTTTGCATCAAACTGTCTGCATAGTGAACTATTTCTCGTTTTTTCGGCTTACCCTTATTTTTAAATAATAGAAATCCCCAATATAGTGCTGACATTTTGGCGGTTTTTACATGGAAAAGGAAAAAATTCTAAAGGATTCTGTTCGGAAACTTCTTGAGTTGAACATTACGGATAAGGAAATCGTGGATAATTTGAAGAGCGTCGGCGTTAACGAGGAAACCGCGAAAAGAATGCTTTCGGAAGTAAAAACTGAAAGCACTCAAAAACCAAGCGCTCCGGAATCAAATGAAAGCGAAGAGGATATTTACAGCAAAGTTTATGATGATCTCGAGAAAGAGGACTTGAAAACTCCTGTAATTCAAAAGCAGATAAAAAATCCGAGTTATTCTTCTTCTTATTCTGCGCCATCTTTTACTCCTGACAAAAATCTTTCGGAATTATGGGAAGCGGGAATTCTTGCTACTGTTGATGCAAAGCTCACGGAAATGGAGCGTTTGAAAAAGAATATTGATGCTGTTTTGGATGAAAAAATAAAGCAAAGAGTTCAGGTGGAATCAAAGAAAATGGAAACCGTTCTCGAATCACAAAGAACATTGTTCAACAACAAAGTTGATACGCATTTGGAAGCAAAGGCCGAGGAACTAAAAAAAGTAATTGAGGCGCGCGCCCATCAAATGGAGGATTTGCATTCAAAGGTTCAGGAACAGGTTGTCAAGGTTCAGGGAGAGAAAAGGTTTAACCAGGAAATTTTGAACCAAATGACTGACCAGCTTTCTTCTCTTGAAACCGTGAAAAGCCAAATGATTAGCGATACAAACAAATCTTTGATTCAAAATCAGTCAAAGTTTGAGGAATTCATGGCAGAATCAAAGAAGAAGCGTGATGAAATGGAGGCGCGTTTGAACAGGGCTTTGCAATTGGAGTCAAAAGTAACCGAGGGATTGTTAGAGGATGCAAAGCACAGGATTGAGCAGATGCAGCTTGACAAGGAAAAAGAACTTGCAAAACAGGTTCAGAGAAAGCTTGATGAACTTGATGAAATGACAAGAAAAGTTGATCCCCAAGGAATTATGGAGCGCTTGAGTGCGATGAAGGGTTTGGAGCAGGAGCTTGTTTCGAGGCAAAAGCAGATTGATGCGCAAATCGAATCACAATTTAGGGATGTTTCAAAGGAGTTTGAAAAGTACAAAAAAGATGTTTCAAAAATCGATGCCGGAAATCTTGCCGAACTGGAAAAAGAGTACCGTGCCAATGTTGACGGGCTTTTCTCAAGTGCGCTTGAGTTGTTTGACAAAAAGTTCAAGAAAAAACTTTCGGAAATCGAGGCAAAGGAAAAGCAGCTTGATTTGGAAAAATTCAATGCAACAATGGAATCCTTGGATTTGTTCAAAAAGCAGTTTGTTAATACTGTGACAACAAGTGTTGAAGATTATAATAAATCAAAGAAAGAGCTTGCGCAAGCCATTATTGAGAGGGATAAAACAATTAATGATTATTTGAAGCGTATTGATGAAAAGATAAAGGAATTGAATGATTTCGAACAGAAGTTCGCAAAAGAAGTTTCCGAACTTATTGATGAGGTTCCGGAGGAAAAGCTCAAAAAAGCCTCTTTGAAAAAATCGAAGAGTTAAAATACTTCTAATTCTCTTATTTTTGCTTATGTATTTTCGTTCTACTAAAATTATTGCCACTTTGGGTCCGGCTTGTTCTTCTAAGGCTATTTTAAAAAAAATGGTTGAAAGCGGCGCAAGCGCTTTTCGCATTAATACGGCTCATGGTTCTTTTGCGGAATATTCTGCTTTAGTTTCAACTGTGAGAAGTGTTTCAAAAGAAATCCCTATTATAGTTGATTTGAAGGGCCCGCAGGTTAGGCTAAAAACAAAGGCTACTTTGAAGCTGAATAAAGGTGATGAAATTTCTATTGGTTTTTCTCCAAAAAGCGATTTGTATTTCAGCATGGATTTTTATTCAAGATTAAATCCCGGAATGAGGGTTTTGTTTGAAGACGGAAAATATGATTCAAAAATAATTGAAAAAAATAATAATAAAATAAAAGTTCGTTTTTCAGCAAATGCGGTTCTTGAAAATAATAAAGGGGTTAACATTCCGGGCTCGGATCTAAAACTTCCTTTTCTTTCTCAAAAGGATTTGCAGGTTATAAAATGGGCGAAGAAAAAATCTCTTTCGTTTTTCGCGCTCTCTTTTGCGCAGAACGCGGAAGATTTGAAAAAATTGAGAAAAAAAGTCGGGAAAAATTCCATTCTGATTGCAAAAATTGAGTCCAAAACAGGAGTTAAAAATTTTTCGGAAATTCTCAAAGAATGTGAAGGTGTTATGATTGCGCGCGGTGATTTGGGTGCGGAGGTTTCTCCTGAATCAATTCCTTTGCTTCAAAAGGTTTTGGTGAAAGAAGCGGTTAATTCCGGAAAGTTTTCTATTGTAGCAACACAAATGCTTGAATCAATGATTAAAAATCGTTATCCCACGCGTGCGGAAGTGAGTGATATTGCAAATTCGGTTTTGGATGGTGCTGATTGTTTGATGCTTTCCGGAGAAACTTCTATTGGTGTTGATCCTGTTGGCGCGGTTCATGAAATGAGAAGTGCTTGTGAAGCCGTTGAACAAGAGGTTCCCAATTTGGTTCAAATGGATTTCCAAAATCATGTTAGTGATTCCGTAACAAAAAGCGTTTACCAGCTAACAAATTATTTGCATGTTAATGCAATTGTTGCTTATAGCAGATCAGGCTTTACCGCGCAGATGATTTCAAGATTCAGAACAAAAGTTCCTATCATTGGTTTGTGTTGGAGCACTCTTACTTACAAATTGCTTTTGCTTCATTTCGGTGTTTTTCCCTTGCTTATTTCAAAAACCCATGGTGTTAGTTCAAAGCAGTCTTTGAACCTTGTGAAGAAGAAGTTCAATTTCAAAAAAGGCGATACTGTAATAATAACCGGAAACATTCATTCTCTGCAGAAGCAGCATTCTAATTTAATAGAAGTGCAAAAGTTTGCTTAACTAGTTTCTTCTTACTTGCCTTGCTATTTCCGAAACAAGTTGCTTTGTAACTCCATGTTTCTTTGCTAAACCTGCGTAAAAACCTCTTGGAATTGTTCCCGTATTCCATTGTGCTATTATATCAATAATTATCTGGCCTGTTTTTCCTCTGGCGGGAGACTTATCTATCCTTTCAGTATCTCCTTTTTCAGCATATTGTACTCCGGTTCTCCTTCTTTCCGTTTTTAGTTCTTTCAAACCAACGTTTGATTTTTCAGCTATCTTTCGAAGCGAACTTTTTCTGTTTACATATGATCTGATGGCAGCAACAGTCCTTTCGTCCAATGTTCCCGATTCCCGAATTTCTCTCGCTGTTACATTGAGCAAAGCTGCATCATTTTCTATGTTCCTATTCCCATCCCTTTCTTGTAATCTATAACCAACTCTTGCTCTGAAAGTTTTTCCCGGGTGTTGGTTTTTCATGATATAAAAGGGGTTTTATTCTATTTTAATGTTTTCAAGGTACAGAACTATAACTTTGGTTTATTCAAAAAAAGTAGAAATATTTGGCCCTAGGCAGAATTGAACTGCCTTCTTGACCATGTCGAGGTCACGTCATAACCAGTAGACCATAGGGCCCCTAAACCAATAAGGCAAGGTAAGATTCTCGTATTCAGGAAAATATTTTAAGGTATCTTTGGCATACAGAAACCGGTTATTTCACATTCCCTTTGTCTCAACACAAGTCAACGAATTCTTTTTCTTCAAACTTTTTGATTCGGTTTGAACTATTTTGCTTACATTGGTGATTCTTTCCAATTGTGAACAAACAGAACATATTTCGGCGTTTGCAAGGTTCCCACATTTTTTGCAGTGCATTGTTTCGGAAGCATTTTCTTTTTGGTGTTGCTGTAATAATGGTTTCAAATTTCTGAATGAAGCAAGTATTGAGTATTTCGATCCTGGAATCGAATCCTCTAATTCGTTGAGCATTTTCCTATATTGGTTTCTCATTGCCATCCAGGAATAAGGACAGCATTCTTCCGAGTAATGTTCTATTCCATTGAATGCTGCGTAAGCAATAATTTCTTTTTCGGGCGTATCATAAAGTGGTTTTATGCGCGGAACAAATTCTTCGTATTTGCGCCATCCTGCGTCTTCTCCCAAGCGGGCCAATCTCGCAAAATCGTTTCTAAATAAACTCATTGCAATTGATTGAACCTCATCATCCAAATTATGTCCTGTTGCCAATTTATCTGCGTTAATTGCTTTTGCTTTCATATTCAAAAAGTGTCTTCTGAACACTCCGCAGAATGAACAAGTCGATCCTAGCTTTTCGTCTTCGTGGATTTTTTTCATTACATCCGTCATTTCTATTCCGAATTCGCTTTTGAATGAAACAGTGTGAAATGGAATTTGATTTTGTTCGCAATAATCAATTCCGATTTGCATTGATCTGTCTCTATAACCTTTAATTCCTTCATCAATCAAAATTGCTTCTAGCTTAATCCTATTTCCGAAGATTTTGTGCAATAAATAAAGCGTAACCATTGAATCTTTTCCGCCGGAAACTCCGACAGCAACTCTCTCGTTGTATTTGATCAATTTGTTCGTGCGAATATTTTTGCGAACGCGGTTTTCAAAAAAAGTATTAAAGTGTTCAACACAAAAGCGATGCGGACCGTAAGGAATTCGAATCTTTGCCTCTTTTTCGCAGAGGTCGCATTTTTCCATTGCTTTGATTTTCAATTCTGCCATTCAGTATTTTGGTTGGGAAAATGTTAAATACCAATTTCCTTGACTCTTGTTACTTTAAGCGGTTCGTTTGAGTTTGAGATTTTTTTGTATAATACTCCGCCTACTCTAATGGTTGTTCCTTTTCGAGAGGTAGCTAATCGGTTTCTTGCCACTACATCCCGTCTTATGCTGCTGAAACTTCTTATCCCTGGTTTTTCCGATTTCAGGTTTGTCCTTGGTCTTGTCATCAGAATTTCCTTATTGTTTGCAGAGTTATTTAAAGTTTTCAGTACTTAAAGTTACCTTTATATTCCTTAGCCCATAGATTATATTTTCTAATAACCCTTATTTTGAACGGTTTTTTTATGAGTTTATCAAAGCAGATTAAGGCAACTTTGCAGAATGAGCGCAAAGGAACAAAGAGCAAAGATTACAAGTACGCTGAATTGTTCAGAAAAAACGTTCTTGAACAAAGACAGCTTGATGCGGCCGTTATTAGGATTGAAAAACCCTCTAACCTTCCAAGGGCGCATGCGCTTGGTTACAAGGCAAAACAGGGTTATGTTATTGCTCTTACAAGAGTTAGGAAAGGTTCGGGTTTGCATAGGAGACCTGCAAGAGGAAGACGCCCTAAGAGAATGGGTGTCAAAAAGCTTACGCGAAGGACAGGCAGAAAGGCAATGGGTGAAAGAAAGGCCGGGCAAAAGTTCCCTAACTGTGAGGTTTTGAATTCTTATTGGGTTGGCGAAGACGGTAAATCCACTTATTACGAGGTTATTTTGGCTGATACTGCTTCTATGACTGTGAGAAGCGATAAAGAAAGGAATTGGGTTGTTTTCAACAAGCACACTAATAGGGCTGAAAGAGGCCTTACAAGTGCCGGCAGAAAATCAAGAGGTCTTCATAAGAAAGGAAGGGGTGCAGAAAAAATCAGGCCAAGCAACCGCGCAAAGGGAAGAAAAGCGAAGTAACTTTAACCATTTTCTTCACTAATTTTCACCATGAACCTAAACCTAATCCGCCATTCCTCCCTCGAAGAGGCTCTATCACTTGCTCCGAAGTTCAAAGATAATGCTTTGATTGTGTGCAAGGATTTTGCGGAGCAGGAGCTCAAGGATTTCAACAAACTAAAAAGAAAGAATAATGTTGAAATTTTTTCTTGCAAAATTTTTCAAAAAAAAGATCAGAACGCGCTGCAGAAATTCAAAAAGATTTGTGATTTTACGGCGGTTCAAGGCGGTTCCGTGGAAATGCATTCTTGGGCGTGTTCGCAGAAAATAGATTTGCTCATTGATCCTTTCAATGCGGAAAAAAATTGCATTGATCTCGCAACCTGCAATGTTCTGCGCGAAAACAATACTTTTGTGTGCTTTACATTTTCCGCTTTTTTGCAGGCACGCGGTTTTAGGCAAACACAATTGTTGAAAAACGCTTCTCTTGCCCTTGGATTATTGGAGAAAGCAAAAACCCCGGTTCTTTTTGTTAGCGGTGCAATGAAAAAAGAGGAATTGCGCGCGGCGAAGGATCTTTCCTCTTTCGGAGTTTTTTTGGGGATGAAAAAAAACAATGCAATTGATTGTGTTAAAAGAAACCCTGAATTATTTTTGGAGAGATTGAAATGAAAAAAGTGAAAAAAGTGAAAATCCCTTCTTTGAAGCAATGCGAGAAATTGATTGCGGCTTATGAAATGCCTGTTCAGATAAGAAAGCATTCCGAGGCTGTGAGAAGGATTGCGAACGAGCTCGCGGAAAAGATTTCGAAAAATAAAACAAAAATTGATTTGGATTTAGTTGATAGGGCTTCTTTGATGCATGATTTTTTGAAAATGCATTGCATAAAAAACAAGTGCAGGCACGCGGAAGAAGCGGGGAATGTTCTCTCGCAAAAAGGTTTTCCGGAGTTCGGAAAAATTGTAAAATTACATGGTTTGGACGAGGTTAATTCTTTTGATGCAAAAACCTCGATTGAAGCAAAAGTTGTTTGGTACGCCGACAAAAGAGTTTCGCATGATTCGGTTGTTACAATGGAAGAACGTTATGAATATTTCAGGAGTAAGTACGGTTCCGTGAGTGAAAAAAGGATGCGTGAAATAAATTCAACTTGGAAAAATGCTTTGAAAATAGAACAGGGATTGTTGGAATTGGCCGGAATGGATAATGATTATTTGTTTGGTGATTGAAATGACTGAGAAAAAGAAATCTTTGAAACCTATTCCTCCAACTTTGAGGGGAAAAAAGCGTTACGTGAAATTTGAATTTGTTTCCAAAAGTTCTTTGAATGAGAATGATGTGAAAAGAACAATTTGGAATGTGTTCCAAAACATTTTCGGAGAAAGAGGAATCGCGGATCAGAAGCTCTGGCTCATTAAATGGTCTCAAAACAACAATACCGGCATTTTGCGCTGCAACCTGAAAGAAGAGGAGAATGTGAAAGCCGGCCTGCTTTTCATTCAAACCATTGCAAATGAACCGGTTTTGCCTGTAATCCTGAGTGTTTCGGGTTCTTTGAAAAAGTTGAAAGATTGAAGGTGCCTTTTTATAATTAACTGATTAAGAATAGTAGTATATAAAGAGGGATTTTTTTTGTACCCAACTTCTCAACCGGCAAACTACGATAGGGCAGCAACAATGTTTAGTCCTGACGGCAGATTATATCAGGTTGAGTACGCTTCCAAAATCGTTTCTCAAGGAACTATGGGGGTTGCGTGCAAGTACAATCAGGGTGTTTTGTTCGGTGCTTACAAGAAAATAACCTCAAAATTGCTTATTCCGGGCTCGGTTGAAAAGATTTTTGCCATAGATGATCACATTGTGGCGGTTTCAGCCGGTTTGGTTGGAGATGCAAGAAGGTTAGTGGGGATTGCAAGGCAGAAGGCACAGGAAAACAGGGTTTATTACGAGGAAGCAATTCAAACGGAAAACCTTGCAAAGGAAGTTTCAAATTTAATGCAATTATACACCCAATATGGGGGCATGAGGCCGTTTGGAGTTTCCTTCATTATAGGGGGAGTTGACAATACGGGCAAAAGATTGTTCGAAACCGAACCTTCCGGCGCATTGGCTGAGTATCATGCTATTGCAGTTGGAAAGAACAGGAACAAGGCAATGGAAATTTTCGAAAAAGATTGGAAAGAAAACATGAACAAAGAGGCTTCTGTGAGACTTTTGGCTAAAGCTCTCGAACATAGTTTGGAAGATAAGGAGAAAATGGATAACAGTAAATTAGAATTTATGTTTGTTGAAAATGAGAACCGAAAATTCACGCCAATTTCTCAGGACGAATTAAAGAGTTACTTGTCAAAATCAAATTAAATTTACAAAGGAAATTTTGAATGGTTAGAACGGAAGATGCCGTCATAGCACGGTTGGAACATTCGGGAGAAAAGTTCGAGATTCTCGTAGACCCTGACCTAGCCATGGATTTTAAACACGGAAAAAACGTGAACATAGATGATATGCTGGCCGTTGACATTATTTTCAAGGACGCAAAAAAGGGAGAGGAAAAAGGGGAAGATTCGCTGCAAAAAGTTTTCGGCACAAAAAGCGCAATTGAGATAGCAAAGAGAATAATTATAGAGGGAGAAGTGCAGTTAACAACCGAGCAAAGAAGGGGCATTGTTGAAAAAAAGAGAAAGGAGATAATTAATTTTATTACAACCAATGCAATCAATCCGCAAACCAATGCTCCGCATCCCACACAGAGAATTGAGAATGCTTTGACTGAATTGAAATTTAATATTGACATTAACAAACCCAACAAGGAAATTATAGCGGATTTGATAAAGCAGTTAAGAAAATTGTTGCCGATTTCGCTTGAAAATTTGAGAATAGCAGTTAAGGTTCCGGCTTTGCATGCGGGGAAAGCTTCTCCGATTTTGCACAAGTACACTCTCATAAAAGAGGAGTGGCAGAATAATGGTTCTTTGATAGCGGTTCTTGAAATTCCCGCGGGTTTGAAGCAGGGGCTTTTCAACGAGCTCAACCATCTGACGCATGGGGACGTTGAAACAAAGATTCTTGATAAAAAGGAGTGATGTGAAATGACAAAAAGAATAGTTATTCCGGGAGAACTGGTAACCGAGGAGAGAAAAAAATTGGGTTCGCATGTTTTTGTGAGCGAGGGAAAAATTTATTCCGATTCAATGGGTTTAGTGAATGATGAGGCTGATTTTGCTTCTGTTGTTCCGCTTGAAGGAAAGTACATGCCTGAACAAGGAGACCTTATTATCGGAGTTATTGGAGACGAAAAATTTTCGGTTTACATGGTGGATGTGAATAGTTTCTATCAAACCGCGATTTCGAAAAAAGAATTGAGGGAAATGTTAAAACCCGGCGCGGTTATTTCCGCAAAGGTTTCAAGAGTTAACGAACTCAATGAAGTTGATTTGGAAAATCCTAGGGCGTTTTTCGGCGGAGAAATTATAGAACTTTCTCCCGTAAAAATTCCTCGCTTTATTGGAAGAGAAGCTTCAATGCTTAATTTGATAAAAGATTGGACAAAATCAAATATTGTTGTCGGAAGAAACGGCAGAATTTGGGCTAAGGGCGGAGACACTGATTTGTTGAAAAAGGCAGTGAAAAAAATTGATAAAGAAGCTCACATGGAAAATTTGACGAATAGGATGGAAGAGTTTTTGGAAAAAAACGCTCCTAAGAATGGTGTTAAAAAAGAAGTAATGGAAGAAGACATGGAAGAAGGTGAAAACTAAATGGGTAAAAAAGTTCAGGAAATAACCTACGTTGATTCAAAAGGAAAACGTTTGGACGGAAGAAAAGTTGATGAGTTAAGGCCGATAAAAATTAAGGTTGGCGTAATTCCAAGGGCTGATGGTTCGGCTTATTTGGAGTGGGGACAGAATAAAGTTTATGCTTCTGTTCACGGTCCGAGAGAATGCTTGCCAAAGCATACTGCTAACCCTTACAAAGCGGTTGTGAAATTCAATTATAGGATGGCGTCTTTCAGTGTTCCTGATAGAAAAAATCCTAAGCCCGGGAGAAGGGAAATTGAAATCAGCAAGGTTTCCGGAGAAGCGCTTGAAAGAGCAATTTTTTTGGAGAAATTTCCAAACACTCAGATTGATGTGAATGTTGAAATAGTTGATAGTAATGCCGGAAGCAGAATTGCGGCTTTGACAGCAGCTTCTGTTGCATGCGCTGATGCCGGTCTTCCTATGAGGGACATGGTTTGCGGTACAGGAGTTGGAAGAGCCGGGGGAAAAATAATTGTCGACCTCACTAAGGATGAGGAAGATGCTCCGGACGCGGTTGATATTCCGATCGCAATTTTGCCGAATTCAAAAGAAATAGTTCTTTTGCAACTTGACGGTGTAATGCCGAAGAAAGAATGGGAAAAAGCCTATGAAATGGCCGTTGATGCATCCATGAAAGTTTATGAGGTGCAGAAGCAAGCGTTGAAGGACAAGTATTTGAACGGAGATGATAAGAAATGAGTTTTACGGAACTTTGGGATCTTAGAACTGATAAGTTGATCGCGGAATTAAAACAAGGAAAAAGACTTGACGCGAGAAAAGTTGATGAAATAAGAAAACCGATAATAACAGAGGATGTCAGCGAAAACGCTGACGGACAAGCAAGAGTAAAGCTTGGTGAAACAGATGTAATTGCCGGAGTAAAAATGATTGTAGGAGAACCATATCCTGATTCCCCTAATCAGGGGAGTATTAGCGTTGGCGCGGAATTATTGCCGCTTGCCGATCCTGAATACGAAAGCGGTCCCCCGAGAGAGGAAGCAATCGAACTCTCAAGAGTTGTTGATAGGGGTATTAGAGAATCCGGGGCAATTAATTTTGAGGATCTCTCAATTGTTTCGGGAGAAAAATCTTGGATTGGTTTTGTGGATATTTATATCCTGAACAATGATGGGAATCTCTTTGATGCATGCGGAATTGCCGCTTTGAAAGCACTTTTGAATACAAAATTGCCAAAGCTTGAAGACCACAAAATTGTGAAAGGAGAATATTCAGGAAAATTGAAGTTGAATGCAAAACCTATTCTCAATACTTTTGCAAAAATAGGAAACACTGTTGTTGCCGATCCTACTCTTTTGGAGGAAAAGGCAATGACATCAAGGTTTTCGGTTGCGGTTACGGAAAACGATGATATAACCGCTTTCCAGAAAGGATTGGGCGGTTCGTTTAAAATAGAGGAAATAAACGCTGCAATAGACCTGAGTTTCAAGAACAGCAAACAAATAAGAAAGTTATTGTAGGAGTTTTTAGTATGGGTGACACCAAAAAAGTCGGAAGTACAGGCCGTTTCGGCGCAAGATACGGGGTTGGCATTAGGAAAAAACTCTTGAAAGTAGAGCCATTGCAATTGCAAAAGCAAAAGTGTCCTAATTGCGGTTCTTTGGTCTTAAAAAGGCTCAGCAAGGGTATTTTCAAATGCAGGAAATGCGACTATAAATTTGTCGGCGGAGCTTATCTTCCAAAAACCCTTACGGGCGGGCTTATTTATCAAATGGTTTCCCAGAAGAAATTTGCTCCTGAATCAATAACTGCATTGGAAAAACATAAGGAAAAATCAGAACCTGTTAGTGAAGAAGTGAAGGATTCAAAGAAGGAATCAAAGGAATCCAAGAAAGAATCCAAACCAAAAAAAGTTGATAAAAAAACTAAAACTCAGGAGGGTGAGTAAAAATGTATCTTTGTTTAAAATGCCATAAGACAGTTGATTCGCTTCCAATGGGTGCTGTTAGATGCCCTAGTTGCGGTAACAAGATCTTTTCAAAAATGAGGGATCCGATTACAAAAACAATTAAGGCTTTATAATTTCCGGATTTTTTTTATGCCTGAAGTAATAAAGGAATTTGTTTTTCCAAGCGAAGCAAAAGCAATTGCTGTTGCAAGAGCAATTCTCCCTGAACTCAATAAATCTTATCAAAAGCGTTCAAAAACCTTAATAAAAACCAATAAAAATGTTGTTTTACTTAAGATTGTTGCCGAGGATGAACATTCTCTTCGCGCTTCACTAACCTCTTTCAAGGGTTTGTTGGAGTTGGGAAAAAATGTTTCTGAAATTTGAGAGGTTGATTTGAAATGGATGACATGAACAAGACAATTCAAGAGTTTGAAAGAAGCAGGATGCAATTGGCCGGAATAGAAAGTCAGGCTAGAAATCTTGAAATACAAAGCCAAGTCCTTGATGAAGCCATAAAAGAATTGGATAAATCAAAGCAGGATAAAGTTTACAAGGCTGTTGGAAATATTCTGATTCAAGCTGATGCAAAAGAAGTTGCAAAAGATCTTAAAGAGCAAAAAGAAACTCTTGATCTTAGAGCTAAGACAGTGAAAAAACAGGAGCAAACAATTACGGATAAGTTGAATAAACTTAAAACCGAAATTGAGGCTTCTCAGAAAGAAAAAGGAAAAGGGGTTAAAGAGGCAAAGTAAATGCCCTTTGATCTTTCCCGGATTTATAATAAAAAAACCCTTCTTCTTACGCATACAGCGGCAGATGTTGATTCATTTGCAAGCGCTGCAGCAATCTACTTTTGTTTAAATAAAAAATCTACTTTAACTATTGGTGTTCCGGATCACATGAATTTGAATGCAAAAGCCCTTGCAGAAAAACTGAATGTTCCCTATCAAATCAATCCTCCTTTCAAAGATTTTGATGCAATCGTTTGCCTGGATTTCAATAAGAGTTCTATGATTGGTTCGAAGCAAAATGATTTCCTTGCTTTTGAAGGAGAAAAATTTTTGATTGATCATCATGTTGAGGATGAAGAAAAAATTGTTTCAAAGAACAATTCTTTTACCTCGACAAAAGCTGTTTCCGCAACCGAACTTGTTTATGAATTGTTGAAAAAATCAAAGCAAAAAATTCCAAAAGAAAGTTATGCCTGCATCGGCGCCGGAATAATCACAGATTCATCCTCTTTTCTTATTGCCGATCACAAAACCTTTGGAATAATGAGCGAGGTTATGGAAAAAGATAATATTCCTTACAGTTATCTTATTGATTTGATTAAGGTTCGGAAGGATTTTTCTGAAAAAATTGCTTCTCTAAAAGCTGCGAAGCGCGCGAGGATTTTCAAATTCAATGATGTTATTATTGCAATTTCCGATGTTGGTTCTTTTGAAGCGGAGAGTGCTTCCGCTCTTATTAGATTGGGTGCCGATGTTGCTTTTTGCGGTTTTTCTGAAAAAAATCTTATTAGAATTAGTGCGCGCGTTAACAATGCTTGGAGGCAGAAAACAAAATTTGATTTGGCAAAGGATGTTTTGAATAATTTGGGAAAACATTTTCCCGGGAAAGGCGGCGGTCATGCCGGGGCTGCAGGTTTTAATGGTTCGGGGGATGATGTTTCAAAGCATTTGGAAAAGTGTGTTGAATTAACAAAGGATTTTTTGGCTAAAAAAGAAAAAGGAAATTTGAAGGAATATACTTAATTCAGCGCCAGGATTTTTTCTTAACTTCTAATTTCTTTATTTGTTCAAGTTCCTGTTTCGTAAACGGTTTGGCGTATTTTCTGTACTTTGTTTTTGCCCAGTGTTCCGGCTGTTTTTTTCTGAGCTTTTGCTCCTGCTCAAGGAGCTGCCTTGTAAGTTCCTCAGTCGCTGTTCCCAGCATTATTTAATCCCACCAAACAATATTGCGCTTTTGAAATATTTAAAGAAAGCGGTTGTTTGAGCCTTGTAGGTTAATTCGACAAACCATAAAAAGAGTTAATAACATCAGGTTTTATTGGTAGTGAATCTTATGTCTCAAGAATATACTGGGCCAACAAATTACTATCAAATACGAATTGATGAGGCTCCAAACGGACTTGATAGCTTTGAAGACTATGTTGCCTACTATAAACAAAACTATTCTGTATTGCTTAAAAACAAAGTTTTACCATTTTTAGACAAATTAACTCAAAAAGGATTGATTGAAAAATATCACTTTTTATCACATCCAAAATCTTACGATCAAAATGCAAAGCTAATAGAAAAACGGCCAATCTTTGATTTAAGAATTAGACTTATGGATCTTAACAATCTTGAAGAAGTGAAAACAATTCTTTCACTAAGTACATTGCACGTGTTTGACATGGATAAATGGGGAAATAAAAACGATACTAAAGTTAGGTTAACTATTCTCCATAATGTCGCAGAGATTGTTAGGTCGCTTATAGAAAATGAACAATTGGATTTGCAAAATTCTGAGGATTATGAAATTGCAATACATTGGCTTTGCAATGTAGGTGTTGTTGATACTGTAAGTGAATTAGAGATTTATAAAAAAAGATTAGGCCATATGGGAGTTAGACTTTAAACAGGAATTAAACGTCAATAAGGGTCTTCTTTTTTGGATCGCCAATTCCGCCCTTTATGATATGATTAGGATTACAATAAGAGCAAGTTCTAAAACAATGGCATAAGTAGTTTAGAAGCAATTCAACTATACGCTTAAATAAATAGCTATATTTTTAACTTTTTATTGGTCATTAACTATCTAATGCATATAAATTAATTTATTAACTATATTTTGAGATATAAAATTAAATTATGATACATATTTTAGGTTTTTTAACGTATTAGTTAACTTTTTATATCTAATTCATGTTAAATAGTATATGAAAAAGTTTACTATATTAAAATTTTTAACCGAGACATCAGACGGACTATATCCAAAAGATATCTCAAAAAAAGCCGAAACAACTAAATCTAATGTATACGGGTATCTTAGAGAACTTAGAAGAGATAATCTCATTATTACAAAATCTAATGGGCAAATAATACCTAATCAAAAAAACCAAAAAGTTTTGACGATATTAAATATCCAATCGATGGCACACGATAATTTTGATCAACTTATTTCCCCCAAATTTGGCATACTATTGAATAAATTATCACAATCCTTAACTGTAAAGCATAACTCATTAAGTCAAATGGAAAATCTTAGAATCAAAAAAATAGGGATTCCAAGAAGAATTATACTTCAGATATCTAAAAGGCCCGGAATTTATATTCTTAAGTTGAATGAAGCATTAACTAAAGAATTAATTAAATATTTTGATATTTATCCTTCTTTTTCAGAAATAGAATTTAATAAATTGCTAGAAAAAATACCTCCGAGAAAAGAAAGAACTACAATAAAAACAACTGAAAGTGATCCTGAAGTAAAAATAGCATGCGATAAATTTCATATTTCTGGCTATGATGATATTTTAAGTAAGATTAAGACATTTATTCTAGATGAACGCAGCACTATATTACTGGATAAAGTAAATTTAGCGAATAAAGAATATGTCCTTTTTCTAAACTCATTAGATTTGCCAACTAGAACTGAAATAATAAGTCGTTGGAAAAGTAGGTATATATACAATACTAATCAAATTGAAGGAAACACTTTGACTGAAGAAGAAGTTGAAACTCTTCTAAAAACTGGATTGCAACCAGTCAATGCAACTGCTAGAGAAATCCACGAAACTAATAACATGCGACATGCTCTAGAATATTTGGAATTAAAAAAAAATGAAGAAATTAATATTGAATTAATGAAAGAAATTCATTTTCAAATACAAAAAGACATTAAACCAGATGCTGGCAGATTTAAAACTAGTTACAATTGCGTTTCTAATAATCCTACAACTCCGCCTCAATTTGTAAAAGAAGGGCTTGAAAAATTAGTGCAGTGGTATAAAGAAAATAAAACTATGAACCCATTTGTTTTGGCATCTATTTTCCATATGCAGTTTGAAATAATTCATCCTTTTTCTGATGGGAATGGAAGAGTAGGTAGGCTTGTTTCTAATCACATAATGCAACAAAATGGTTTTTTGCCCGTTACAATTTTACAGAAAACAAAACAAGAATATTATAGAGCAATTCAAAATCAAAGTATTCAACACTTTCTTCTTTATAGTTTGAGTACATTTATAGAAGAATATAAACGTTAATACTTGGTTTAGAGCAAATTCCCATTCTGATTCATAAAATCTACTTTCTAGTAAAAGCCTAGCTAAATAATACAAATTAATCTATAATGCCTCTTAAAAGTGCTTATTTATCTACGGGTCTGGTTGTTTAGTTCCATGGTTATATATTCTTCAATCTCAAAAAGCAATTTTCGCAAATAAATTTTTCTTTGAAATCCATTCCCGCTTCTTGTTGTTCGTTGCAAAGAATGCATTCCCTTGCGTTTTCCAATGCTCTGTGTCTGTTGCTCCATTCGTGGAGTAATTCCCATTCAACCCAGTTTGGAAGAACAAGTTCTTTGAGAACGGTTTTGTCGTTCTGTTGTATTCTTTTCAATTGCACGGGAAGAATTGTGTTTGTAAGGTTTTCAAGGAATTTGATTCTGTCATTTTGACCGCGCTTAACAAACTCCAATCTTCTCTGTTCCCATAAATCCATCTAAAAGAAAAGGGTTTTTCCATATTTATTTGTTGTGATTTTTAAAAAAATCAGTTTTTTTTCAAATATACACTATTTTATTCCCGGTTCTGAATTTGAGCCTTTCCGCATATCGTATCAAGTAGTGTGCGGTGCTTTTTGAAATTCCGGTTATTTTTTCTATTTCGCGAAAGGTTCTATTGTCTTTGTGCAGTTCTACGATTTCGCGCATTTTGTTTAAATCCAAATCAAGCGGTCGGCCGCGTGCAGTTTCAATGGAAATTGTTGCGCCCGAACTTTGGATGAGTTTTTTTGCTTTTTTGCTCATTCTTTGTTCCGCGCTTTTTGGCATGAAAATTTGTTTAGCTCCGCTTTTCAAGGCTTTTTCAATTTCCTTTAATTTCGGTGCTCGTGCAAAATGTATCTTATCCATTCGGGGACACCTCCCCGATGAGAGGTATCCTATTTTCGGCTTTTAGCCTCAATAGGTTTTGCTCATGTTGTTCGCTTTGTTTAATCATAACCAACTCGTTTTTGGTACGCGTAACGTTTTTAAGTAATTGTTGGCGCGTTTTGTTTGTATACAGTGACGCTTTCATGGCTTTTAAATTTAATTCTATTGAGGAGGCTGCAGATTCTTTGCGGAAAGGAGACTTAATCGTACTTGTAGATGATGAGCAGCGCGAGAATGAGGGCGATTTAGTTTTAGCCGGAGAAAAGGCAACTATTGAAAAAATCAATTTTATGGTTAAGGAAGCCAGAGGTTTGGTGTGCGTTCCTATTACACAAAAAAAAGCAGTTCAATTACAACTTCCAAAAATGGCTTTTTCAGTTGACAAGTTCGATACTCCGTTCACGGTTTCTGTTGATGCTGCTGATGGTGGAACAGGAATAAGTGTTTCCGATAGGTTAAGAACAATTAATACAATTTTGGATGATTCTTCAAAACCGGAATCATTACATAGGCCGGGGCATGTTTTTCCTTTGGTTGCAAGAGAGGGAGGTGTTCTCCATAGAGCCGGACATACCGAAGGAACAACCGATTTGTTAGAAATTGCGGGATTAAAACAAGTGGGAGTTATTTGTGAGATTTTGAATGATGACGGTTCAATGGCAAGGTTGCCTCAATTGATTGAGTTTGCTGAAAAGCATTCTTTGAAAATTGTTGCAATAAAAGATTTGATTGAATACAAACTCAAAAACGGTTTGCAGGTTAGGAAAATTGCAGAACCAACACTTCCAACAGAATTTGGGGAATTCAAAGCAGTTGGTTATCTTGATCTTGTGAATAATACTGAATTTGTTGCTCTTGTAAAAGGAGATGTTAGAGGGAAAGAAAATGTTCTTGTGAGAGTTCATTCCGGTTGTTTAACGGGGGATGTTTTCCACAGCAAAAAATGCGATTGCAATGAACAGTTGCATGCCGCTTTAAAAATAATTGAAAAAGAAGGTCTTGGTGTTTTGCTTTACATTCCTCATCACGAAGGAAGAGGTATTGGTTTGTTGAATAAATTGAAAGCCTATGAATTGCAGGAGCAGGGGAAAGATACTATTGAAGCAAATACCGCGCTTGGGTTTCCGGAAGACAAACGCGATTATGGAACAGGGGCACAGATTTTGCGCGATTTGGGGTTAACCTCGATTAGAATTCTCACAAATAATCCTAAGAAGCTCAAAGCCTTGCAGGGTTTTGGTTTGAGGATAACAGAGCAGGTTCCGATAAAATCGCTTCCAAATAGGTTTAATAAAAAATATTTGGACACAAAACGCTCAAAAATGGGGCATTCGCTCTAACCAAACATTTTAATTCTGGAACAATTTTCTAATTGCATGGAACAAAAAATTGCTATCCTTGGATTGCTTTTTGCCTGCTTTGTGTGGGCCATTACAGGAGTTACTTTTAAAATTTTTACAGAGCTTGGTGTTTCGATTGCGGTTATTCTTTTTGCGGGAATTTTTTTCAGATTCATTACAGTTTGGTTTATTGCGGATTATAAAAAAGTTAAGCACGAGTGGGTTAAGGACAAAAGAGAACTCAAATTTGTTATTCTGAATGGTTTGTTCAGTCTCGGAACTCCGGTTTTTTTCATTCTTGCAATTTCGCACACAACTCTTTCAAATGCTTACTTCATTGCCTTTACAGCTCCCGCTTGGGTTTTGGTTGGCGCGGTTTTCTTTTTGGGGGAAAAGTTAACAACAAAAAAAATCCTGGGTTTGTTCCTCACTATGTTGGGAATTTTTTTCATTTCAAATCCGGAAAAAATTTTTTCGATTGATGCGGGAATCGGTTTTGCTTTCCTTGCTGCTTTGAGCTTTTCCGGGGATATTATTACGGGGCGGGAATTGAAGGATTATTCGTATCATACTGTTGCGCTCTATTCGAACGCTGTTCAATTGCTTTCTCTCGCAATTGCCATTCCGTTTTTTTTCAGCATTCCGAGTTTGGATTTTAATATTTTTACTCTCTGGCCTCTCGCTGTTCTTGGGCTTTTCAGGGGTGTTTCAAGTGACATTTATTACTACGCACTTGAAAGACTTGAGGCCTCCACTGTTGCGATAGTAAGCCTTGCGGAGCTTTTTTTCGGATCGATTCTTGCGTATTTTATTTTTTCGGAAATTCCAATGCAGAATGAGTTTGTCGGTTATATTTTGATTTTTGTTTCCGGTTTGATAATAATTCTCAGAAAATCCGATATTGAGGACTTTGAATATTTGCTGCATTTGCGCAGGAAGCACTAACTCGGCGGAGAGACTTATGTTTCCAGGTACTGTTCCTTTATATACTTTACAAACGGTTTTTCATCATGTTCGATTTGGTACTTATCAAGGGCATCATAATAATTCTCAATGTCGGAAACTTTTATGTCGATCATTGGATAGTTTTTTTTCCACAAAACCCAGTTCATTAAAAGCCTTGACAGCCTGCTGTTTCCGTCCGTAAAAGGCTGTAAAGATATTATTTTCATGTGCATGAGGGCTGCCAGTTCCAATGGATGAAACTTTCTGTTGTTGGCCTTGTGCCATTTAAAAAATTCGTCGAGTTCTTTGTCCAGTTCGTTCCATTTGGGCGGCACATAGGGCGTTCCGGCAATTTCGACGTTTCTTTCAAGTTCGCTTCTGAGTTTTCCTGCAATCGTGTCATCAACGCCCGAAAACAAAATTTTGTGGAGATTTTTTAAAAAGCCCGTGCTAAGTTTTCCCCTGAACTTTGTTATTGCGACAACCCCTCTTTCGTGGTTCTCGAGTTCCTTTACGGTTTTCAAATTTTTGAATTCTTTGGGGATAATTCCGTCTTTCAGGATGAGGGCGGTTTGCCTCAAAGTTACTTTGACCCCTGAAAGTTTGCTGCTGTCATAAGTGAAGCGTATCATAAAGTTTTCAAAATGCTTTTCTCTTTCCAAATGGCTTAGTTTTTTGATTTCCTCCCGATATTTTTCTTTCTTATTTTCAATTGACTCCGCTTCATCTTTTGAAAAATATTTGTATTTTCCTTCCGTGATTTCTCGGAGGAATTCTTTTTTCAGTTGATCCAATCTTTGTTTGTGCGGAAGCTTTTTCCCCAGATATTTTGTTTTCTGGGTTATTTTTTTTCCTTTTCTCACGGGATGCACCAACACATAGTACTCTTTTATTTTTCTTACAAAAACCATAAACTAATTATACACTACATTCATTTAAACTTATCATTTATACACTACATTTTGGTGCTTCGGTCCTGTATAACCCTATTTTTTTAGCCGGAACCAGCTCAAACAACTTGTTCTGGCAAGCCAGAGTATTGCTTAAGTTTTTATATCTAAAACGCCTTATTTTGGCGTTTCTTTATGGTTAATTCTGGCATTGCAGGTTTAGGGGAAAAGGAATCAAAAGTCCTTGAGCTTGTAAGAGAATACTGGCCGATAAGCGCTTTAGAAATTGCGGAGCATTTTAATGAATCAATAAGTTCGCGTGAGCACAAAAAAAAGCATTCAACAAATTACGCTTATTATTTGAAAAAGCTTGTTGAGAAAAGGTTGGTTCTTTCAAAGCGAATGGGGAATTCTTTGGTTGTTTGGCCTCTTGAGGCGGAAGCGTACCGCGCGATACACAAAATTATTAGGGGTGAGCATTAATGCTAAATTCTTTTTATGATAAATTCATTTTCACAAATGGTTTGAAGTACACGCACAATAATTTTTATTTGATTAATCTTCCGTTTGTGATTCTTCCGGTTGAAGCGCTCATAGGAATTGCAAATCACACTAATGCTGATTCAAAGCGGGAAATATATTATGCAATAAAAAATGCGGTAAAAGATTCTTTGAAAAAAGAATTCCAGGTTGATTTTGGTGTTCAAGGAGATAAAGGTTTGGAGTTCATGGAAACTTATTTCACTGCTTCCGGGTGGGGAAAACTTGAAAAAGCTGATTTAAAATTTGAGGAAGCGCGTGCAATTATTAATGTTACAAATTCTCCTGTTGCGATCAATTGCAAGAACTCGGATGTTGCCGTTGACACTTTTCTCCGGGGTTTTCTTGCGGGGATTTTTTCAATTTATTTCAAAAAGGATGTTGATTGCGTGGAGGTTCGCTGCACCGCATTAAATGACAATAATTGTGAATTTGTGGTTAAACCCTTGAAGGATTTTAATTTTGACAATAAAATGACGCGCGAACAATTGAATCATGAATGAGCTTCTGCCGTCTATGTTTTTACAATTTTTCTTCCGCAATTTCCTTGAGTGTATTTGCTCTTCTGTAGACCTGTTGGGCCAGTCTTTCGGGGAAGTCCACTCCGTAATCGGCTTCACTCTTGTGGGATATAAGAAATTCATATGCTTTTTGGTATTTTATTCTGTCTTCTTCCAGGAACTCTGCTAACTCCGGAAAATTGTCGTAGTGTGATTTTCTGCTTGGTATTTTTTTAAGGAATTTTTGGCATAATGCGTTGTTGTAATTTATTGCGGAATTGATGAACAAATGGGCGGCTGTATGAAATTTTTCTTCCCTGTATTGTTCTTCTCCGGCAAGAAATCGTTCGGCTGCAAGGTCAAGGTGCTGTTTGTATGTGCTCAATCCATTTCCCTCCCTTTAAGATTTTTCCTTTGTTCAGCACGTTTTTGATGAACAGATCTTGTTCCTTCCATCTGGTTTTGATGTCTTTTTTTTGCATTATTATTGGGGAAAACCTAACTCCTGTTTTTTCACTTGCCTTTCCAAAATCCTCGAAGATGCTTTCAACAACGTCGTCGCTTTTGTCTTCAGCAGCTATTAGCACATCAAGATCTGATGCATGCGTAAAATCGTTTCTGGTGCGGGAACCAAAAAGAACCACTGCTTTCACGCCTTTTTTTTTGAGGGATGGAAGTGAAAGCAGTGCATCAACTAGCGGCTTCTGAAAATCCCGTGTCTTTTCAAATATCCTTTCGAGTTCCGGAAGCAGGTAAAATTTTTTGTTGAGTGATATGATTTTGTTTCTCCCCTGAATTACAGATTTTATCAATCCTGTCTTTTCCCAATCTGTTGTTATTGTGGATACCGTTGATTTTGGCAGATCTGCGAGTCTCCCGAGTTCGGACACGGTAAAATCATGGTTTCTGTGCCCGAAAATTTTTGACATAAGTGTCTTCTTGGATTTTGAGTCAACAAGGCTCAATATGATGTCCATAAAATTACCGTCCAATAAAACTGAACATATGTTCATTATTACCGAACAATTTAAATTGTTGTCCATTTCGCCTTTCCCCTCTTTTTGCGTTTTTTCTGTTTTTTCTCGGAATTTTTGCTTCCGGATTTTTTCTTCTTCACGTACTTTTGATAGTCATTAATAAGGGTGAATTTTGAATTGAGGAATCCTTCAGGGTAAATGTAAACCACGCTGTCCTCTTTTTTCGGCTCAAAAATCCTGTGGAGTACGTTCGATATTGTTTCATCAATAGAGCCGTATCCTTCCTCTTTCATTATTTTCCTTATCATTTCAATGTCCTTTTTTTTGAGGTCAGCCTTTATTTTCACGGTTTTTTCAAAATCGGAAATGATTAGCCCTTTTTTGCCTGCTCTCATTCTTCCGGCCATGAAAGGCCTCAGATTGAATTCTTTCATTATTTTTTGCGGAATGTCGAAGTAATATGCGCCTCTCTTGGTTTTCATAACTGTTGATTCAAATCTTTCCATAGGAATCCCTTCACACTTGTGTTTGCTTCGCATAAAAACAATCTGAAGCGGACCTCAGTGCCGGTGCGAAAACAAATCAACCAAATAGTTGATTGCACATCAACCGCAGGTATATTAGTACTCGCGCTTCGTTATTTCTATGCGACAGAGATTTTTGATTTTGGAAGCGCAGTATTTTTTCCTGGTAATTTCGATAATTTTAATGGTTAATTTTGTATTTGCTGCGGATTCAATTTCTTCGGCTGCTGTTGATGGTAGTTGTGCCAGCGGTTCAGGTGTTTGGGATGAAAGTTCACGAACCTGTACTTTGACCAATAATATGCATGTGACTGGTCTTTGGGGAGAAGGTTTATCGAATTATACTCTCGATTGTAATGGCTATTCTATCCATGGATATTATCTTGGTCAGGGGGACATCTCCCTATCGTATGTTACTAATTTTGCTATAAAAAACTGTCAAATTTATGATTTTTATACCGGGGTGTATATAGCTAATTCTGTAAATGTTGCTATTTCTAATTCTCAATTTTTTTCAAATTCTCATACGGGAGTAAAATCCTACCGGTCTACTAAAATAAATTTGTATGACAATAACTTTTTTTCAAATGTAAATCAAGATATCTTTTTACAGTCGAGTGGTGATATTAATTTTTTTAGAAATAATGTTCAGTCAGAAAATTATTCTGTTTATGAAGAAAACAATTCTAATATAAATATTTTTAATAATAATTTTTCTGCTAACCCAATACAAATCTATTCCCCATCGTTTTCTAATATTTTTGAAAACTATTGGAGTGATTATCCAGGCCAGGATTTAGATGGGGATAATATTGGAGATACTTTGTTGCCTCATCATGGGGACAATTATCCTTTTGTGATCCAAAATGGCTGGCTAAATTCCAGTCCGCCTCAACCAGATCAAAATTTCGAAATAATTTCCTTTTCCCCTGAGATTGAAGAAGAATTTATTGGGCATATTGTGTGGAATAGTGAAACAGGAACTCAATTTTCCAGTGTTGAGTGGGCTTATAATGTTCCGGAGCCGCACAATGTTTCGGATGCGTTTATTACTGAAGAAGAGCAGGGTATAATGCTGATCGCACCAAATGTTTGTGCCGATTCCATTTATTTCAGAATACATTATTCGGATGGTGTGGTCGACAAGTACAGTGATTGGCAAATGATAGATATGATTCCCCATCCGGATATGGGGAGTACGCTTACTTGTGGCACAACCGCTTCAAGTATTGACAGCTATGCTTCCGCAAGCGGCGGTAATGGAAAAGGCGGCAATGATCCTCCTTTGGTTACAGGTCCGCCTCTAATTGTTCCCAGTGAATATTTTACTCCTGAGGTCGGAATTGAAGTAGTTAAGTTTGTTACAATAGGCAGTTGTTTGGATGAAGGGTGGGTCAGTTGGGGTTGCGCATTGGACGTCGGCACCATGGTTCCTGTCTTTGCTCCGGTAAAATTGGCCAAAGGGGCTAAGATTGTCAAAGGTCTTGATGCGCTCAATTCCTCCAGAAAGTATATTATTTTTACTGGTAGTTTGGATAAGCTTGCTGTAAGCACCAGACAATTTAAGCTAATACTCAATCAAACGAAGTACAAAATAATAGGGTCAAGAATCAAAACGTGGGTTGATCTAGGTATTGCAAAGCTTGATACAACCGAGGGAAAAATAACAATTGTATTCGAGAATCTAGCAGAATATGCAGTCAAATTTGGGGATGATGCTATTGTAAGGCTGAAGGGCGTTGGAGTTACAAACGAACTTATGGAAGTCGCGATAAAAAATAATGCTAATTTGGATGAAACTCTAAATATTGTAAAGCCACAGAGTAAACTTAATGTTGCGTGGCTTGAAAACGGGAATTCTTCAAAAGGCCTAATTCATATTGAGGAAAGACATGCTAGCCAGTTTTTAGATAACGGGATAGCGACAGACGACATTCCAAATGCTATTTATAATGCGCTTAAACAACCAATAAAAATACAACCCTCAAAGGATTATAGAGGTGGATGGTGTTACTTTAAACTTATTGAAGGCACAGCTAATTATGTGAGAGTAGTTGTTGCAAGTAACGGGTTTGTTTTAACAGCTAATCCGCAAAGTAACTTTAAATGTGGCGGATAAATACTTTTTTGGTGGTGAACAATGTCAACATTTAGAATAGAGCCGAGAATTAGAAAAGTGAGTATTGATGATGATTTGCTCAAATATCCAGATGTTCCTTTTTATGACCAATCCATTTTTTTTACCAGTTTTTTTGGCAAGCTTTATTTTGATTTTGATGGAAACAAACTTAAGAAACTAAAACATTCCATAAGCATTTCTGACGATAACTGTCTTAATGAGTACTTAAGTGATTTTTATTTACGATTGCTCAATTCAATTCCAAAAGTAATAAAAGGAAAAAAAGTAGAAATCGGAATGACAGATTCAGGTAACTGTTTTATTTTAAAACCTGAAAACGATAAAATTTTGATTACATTCTATTATGACCTAACTTCGGAAGAATCTAATATCAAAAACTTTCGCATAAGTTTGGATCAATTCGTTAGAGAGGCAGTGAGAAGTGCACAAGAATTTGTTGAAAAAATAGTGGAAATAAATCCAAAACTTGAAAATGAAAAGCACATATCTGAAATCATTAAATTAAAAGAAAAGATACAAAGCAAAATTAAGAAGCCCTAGTTCATTTAGTTAATACGAAGAGATAGAGGAATTTTTGAAATAAGGAATTGTTTATTATGCAATTTGAAAGGGTGTCTAAAAGGCTGGATTCTAGTATCGTACTTGCACCCGGAGATTTCATTTCGGAGAAAAAACAATGGGTACGTTTGTTGGAGAGAGTCGAAGCCATTTTTAGTAATGTCAGAAATGAGAAGGCATTATTTTATTATCTGGTGCAGGACTTTGGCGATCCGAAAGAGTCAACCGAGGGCGGCTATTTTTGTTGGGATTTTACAGTAGATAATGAATTTTATTTTAATATTGATTTTCAGAAAACGGGTTTTGAACTTCTATTTGATGCGACAAATGGAAATTATCGCTTAAAAAGATTATTTTTGGCATGGTTCTGGAAAAACCTAATTTCTGGATTGCAACAAATAATTTCTAAACCTCGTGATAAGGTGGTTACTAATAAAGTTGCAAAACTCTTAAATAAAACAAAACTATTTCCAAGAGTGTTGGTGCTAAAAGAGTCTGAGTTCCCTTGTTGTGTTTTTTGCGCAAATGAACTGGATCGAAATCTTGTTGAAACTGTTATTCCGGATTTGCAGCCCGGGAGAAAACTTGATTTGCTTGATTCAAAGTTAAATGAGAAAAAATGCTCAAAATGCGGTTTTACTTATTTGGTATTTCCAAATTTGTTTAAGTATATGGACAAGAGGGGGCTCACTATAATACTGTATGAAAATAAAGAAACTTCTGATGCCATGCAAAAAATTTTCC
>DASRUN010000024.1:0-7061 GCA_035655435.1 archaeon
TTGGCTTTTTTATTCATTCGTGCAAAATAGTGGTTTTTTATTTTCAAATGCTGTAACTTTAACCATGCCTGAAGATCAAATTGCGCAAAAACAAGGCGCTGATAGGAAAGAAGATTTCAAATTAACCCTTGAAGAAAAGGAAAAGCAGGAATTGCTTTCAAAAGGGAGAGTCAGCCTCATAATAGATTCCTATACTGAAATCTTTTCAGATTTTGATTCAAGAGAATACCACAAAAGGGCGCTTTCCGATGACTTTTTGAGCGAATCAAAAAAAATTTCAAAAGAAATTGAGGGAGCAGCGGAACTCAGATTCCTCATTCCAAAAACTGTCAGAAATCAAGAGGATGAAAAAATAATTAAAAGAAGGCTCAAGGAACACTTCAAAAAGCAGCACAAAATTCTTGCTGATGAAAATCAAACAACTAAGCGCAACTCGATACTACTGGCAGGCGCGGGCTTTGCAATGATGATAGGCGCAACGCTAATAAGAGTGAATGAGTTGCATGAAATATTTTATACTGTTCTGCTTGTCATTTTAGAACCGGCAGGATGGTTTAGCCTCTGGTTCGCGCTTGATCAATTGTTTTATGCTTCAAAAGAAAAAAAACACGAACTTGAATTCTATTCAAAAATGAGCAATGCGGAAATAATATTTGAAGAATACTAAAAAATCATTTCTTTGCTTTCGTGAATCTTCGCGATTTTTCATACACTTTAATCAATTCATCGACCGAAGTCAAGGTAATGGTCTTTCCAATTACATCCAATGGAAGATCATCTAATTTTTTGAAATGCACGCATGATTTTCCCATGTCAAGCTTTTTTCCGGATTTCTTATAAGCATCTTTGAACCATTTTTCGGTTTCCTTATTTCCATAAACGTTCATCAAATAAATACTCATATAATTTTTCTGCGAAGCAAGTGCAGCAATTCCAAGGGGCTGATTATTGTAAGTGTTTGGATATTTGCTCAATGGAATAGCGTAACCAATCATTCCAAACATCATGCATTCTTCATAACCTTTTGGCAAGTTCTTAAGAATCACTTTTCGAACAGCTGAAATTGCCTCTCTTCGTTCTTGAGGAAGTTCCTTTAGATACTGTTCAACTGTTTTGGCATTGCTGGAAACCATGCTTCAAACCTTCGGCTCCTGTTGAGTAATACAATGTATTGTTCCGCCGCCGGAAATAATATTAGAACAATCAATCGGAATTACGTTTCTTCCGCGGAAATGCTTTGAAATAATTTTAAGAGCGGTTTTATCCTGAGGGACGTTAAAAACCGGCTGTAAAACGCAATTATTTGCAATGTAAAAATTAGTATAACTCGCAGCCATTCTGTTTCTTTCCGAATCAAACACTTTCGGAACAGGAAGCTTAACCAAATTGAACTTTTTTCCATCTGCATTTGTTGCACTTTTTAAAATTTGATAATTTTTTGCAAGGCTGGAATAATTCTCATCATTTTTTTTGGTTTCGTGCGAAAAAAGAATTGTATTTTCATCCACAAAGCGTGCCAAATTATCTATGTGGCCATCAGTGTGATCTGTTGGAAAACCGATTTTCAACCAAATAACTTTTTCCGCGCCTAAAAAGTGTTTTAAGTTCTCCTCAATCAAATCCTTTGAAAGTGAAGGGTTTCTATTTTTGTTCAATAAGCAGGATTCGGTTGTTAGAATAACTCCGTTTCCATTTGTTTCAATTGCGCCGCCTTCATTCACAAAACCTGCATTGAAAACAGGCACTTTCATTTTTCGGTTTACAATCGAAGGCATTATTTTGTCTTTCAAAAGTTCTTTGTATTTATTTCCCCAGGAATTGAAAATCCATTGCGTGAAAGCGAGTTTCTTCTTTTCGCGGTTAACCAAAAATGTGGGCCCATAATCGCGGAACCAAACATCAGCATACTTATGTTCGAAAAAAACAATTTTTTTAAGATCAACTTTGTTTTGTGAAAGAATTTTCTTTGCGCGCAAAAGCATTGGTTTTCCTGTAACAAATAATTTTACTTTTTCGCTTTTTGTAACTTGCAGGGCTTTGATTATTTTTGCAAAATCATGTTCAACCTTTGCAAGCTGCGGAAAAGTTATTTTATCATGCGGCCAAGCAAGGTAAACTGCAGAGTGTTTTTCCCATTCCGCGGGAAAAGAATAATTCAATGAAAGCGGGCTTGTTTCCGAAACTTTTTGCGAAGTTTTTTTCTTCACAAGCGCTTTATAGGAATCAGGAACACGGTTTCTCAAAAACCCCCAGCCTTTTCGGATTCTTTCATTATTGCTCAAATCTATTTCCGCAACAAAAACTCCTTCTTTTCCGCCGGCTTTTTTCACAAATTTTCCAAATGCATCAGTAACAAAAGAATTTCCCCAAAAATCTAATTTTCCTTCCAAACCAACTCTATTTACGCCAACAACATGAATTCCATTTGCGATAGAATGGCTTTTTTGTATTGTTAACCAGGATTCGAGCCAATTATCAGGGGCTTTGTAACCCTTAATCCAGCCAATTGCGGTTGGGTAAAAGAGAATATCCGCGCCTTTCAAAGTGCTTGCGCGCGCAGCTTCAGGAAACCATTGATCGAAGCAAATAAGAATTGAAATTTTTGCTTTTTTGGTTTTGAAAATCTTAAAACCGGTATTTCCTTTCTCAAAATAATTCTTTTCGTAAAAAAGAGGATCATGCGGAATGTGAGTTTTCCTATATTTTCCCAAAATTTTTCCATCTTCTACAACAACTATAGAATTGTAATATTTCGAACCACTTTTTTCATACAATGGAACAATAATTGCAACTTCTAATTCTTTGGAAAGCGAGCGCATTTTATTTGTTGTTTTTCCCGGAATAGGTTCGGCAAATTTTTTTGCACTACTTTGTTCATCCTGCGGAAAATAAAGAGTATTGAAAAGTTCAGGCAAGCAAATAATATCCGCGCGCTGTTTTGCAGCTTTTTTTATAAGAGAAATTGCTTTGGAAATATTTTTGTCCTTGTTTTTGGACATTTGCATTTGAACTACGCCGATTCTAAGTTTCTGCATTTAGAACTCCAGGGAGAAAAAGAATTTATTTGTATATTTTTGACCAATTCCTGGCTTTCCTCTTTTTCCAGGAACCTTTATGATAAACATAGCTTGCTATAAGAGGCAAAACAGATGTTGCTTCGGCAAAAACCATTTGCTCATAAGTAGTATCAACTTTTCCCCAAGAACTTGCTTCTTTCAAAGTGGAACTAGAGCAGGCTCCATCTCTAACATCCGCAACAGTAATTTGAACCGCGTACCTATGCATCGGAACATCTTTTCCCAAAATTTCCGCGCACACAACAGTGTCCTGTGCAAAATTCTTTGGAACTCCTCCTCCAATCATGAACAAACCGCTTGTGGGGCTCTTCATTTTAATTTCCGTAAGTTCTCTAAAATCCGCAACCGAATCAATTGTAAGATAAGGAAGGTTTTTTTTCATTCTTTCAACCTGATGGACAACTAATCCAAATCCCGCGCTTGAATCCGAAAATGCGGGACAAAAAATCGGAACATTTTTTTCGTAAGCAACCTGCACAAGAGAATCTTTTTTCTTAGAATGTTTCTTGAGGTATTTTCCCATTTCCATTATGAATTCGCGCGAAGAATACGGTCTTGGTTCAAGCGAATCGGCAATTTTTCTAATTGCCATATCACAATGTTGCAATTGCTGTTCATCAATATAAGTGTCGTAAATTCTGTCGATGTACAAATCCCTTAATTTGTTGTCATCCACAAACTGGCTTCCTTGATAATGTTTGAAACCAAGTGCTTCGAAAAAATCCATGTCAACTATTGATGCGCCTGTTGCAACAATGGCATCAATCATGTTATTCTTAACCATTTCAACATAGATTTGCATGCAACCCCCGGCACTTGTTGAACCCGCAAGTGTCAAAATATTGGTGCTTCCTTTATCGGAAATCATTCTTTCAAAAATTTCAGCCGCCCTATAAGTGTCGCGTGCGGTAAAAGACATGTTTTTCATTGATTCGATTATTTTTGTTGAATCAAACGACTTGATGTCCACGTGTTTTATTGTATCTTTGAGCAATGTTTTTCTTGTATATTTCATTATAACCCACCCAATTGTTTGCGTAAAAAGGAGATTTTAAGAAAAAAAATTATTTTATTTATTTGAACTTTGCCCTTGCCTTTGTTTTTATTGGAGCTTTGTTCATGAGCATTGCAAGGTTCTTGGTTCTTACAAATTCAAGTTCCCTTTTTGCAAGCTTTATTTTCTCATCCTTTCCCTTGAAGTATTCTCTAAACAATTCAAGCGCTTTTTCAACATCAAAAGGTTTACATGAGTAAACATCCGCCGTGAAAAATCCGTCCTGCGGGAATGTGTGAATGCTGATGTGCGATTCTGCAATGAGCATTATAGCGGTAATTCCGCCCCTATCCCAAGAGTCTCCGCCGGGATATGAAATCAAATAAGGGGCTATTAGTTTTTTCATTCCGAGTGCTTCAGGAAGTTCGTTTAGGAATTTCTGAATCAATTCAGTATTGGCTAACGCTTTCTTGTCGCAACCGAAAGTATCGAGCATCAAGTGCGTTCCGTCTAATCTGATAGATTCGTTGTTTTCCATTCTTCCCATCACCCTTCCAATCCAAACTTTTTTTGAAATACACCTTTAAAGTGCAGAACTATATAGTGTTTCCCGTTATTTAAATACTTTGCGGTGAGATTGTGGAGTTTATAGCTGTTTTAATTGGGTTTATGGAGTTTTAAATGGATTCCTTTGGTTTAAAGAAGCTATAAACGTCCATTTTTGGTTTTAAGAAGTTTAAAATGAACCTTATTTTGCCAGAAAGGTTTAAAATGAGCCCTATTTTTTGGGCATGGTTTAACCTGTTCCTTTGAGTTTCTTTAACCTTAATCAAGCCCGTTTGCATAACCCCTTGGTTTAAAGTGGATGAACACGAATCCAACCGGTTATAAGGAAAGTAAACTAAAAAATTCTGATTTATTGAATTTTCAAAATAAAATTTCTTATAATGGTTCATTTCTCGAATTAAACAAGTTATAAGCGTTTTACACTTGTTGAGTGAATGAGTTTATTTCAATTTGTTAAAATTTGGCCTTTCAAGGCAGTTATCTAAAAATATTTCCATTTTCAATGCTAAATTGCACTATCAGGAAAATAATGTACAGTGCGATAAGCACCAAACCGTGTTTTTTTCCAATGCTTTTTTTGTGCAAAAACATGAGCGAAAGAATGAACAAAGCAATTATCATTGATGTTCCGCTTGAAAGCACAAGCACGGAATTTTCTACTTTTATGGGCGCAATAAGTGCAATAATTCCAATTGTGAGTGTACAATCCGCAAACACATTCCCCAAAATATCGCCAAAACCAAGTTCGCTGTGTTTTCTTTTCGCAGCCTGGAGTGCAAACATCAATTCCGGCATGCATGTTCCAATCGCCAAAATAACTCCGACAAAAAAAATCGGGAGCGCAAGTCCAACACTAAGGTCGTGTGCAGCCTCGGTAATAAAGTGCCCGGAAACAAACATTATCGCAAGCGCAAACAAGAGAACAATTGCATCAAGAAACAAAGGGTCTTTTTTATCTTCAAAATGATGCACATGTTCTGTTCGTGTAATACTGAAAACATAAACAAAAAAACCCGCTAAAAGAATTATGCCATCAATCCTGGATATTTCTCCATCCAAAAGAAGAATAATAGGAAGAAATACAACTCCGATCAGAAGCCAAATTTTTTTTATAACCTCGGAATGAAGTGTTATTTTTGGTGCAAGCAATGCAACCAAACCTATAATGAGTGTAAGGTCCGCAACATTGGATCCAAAAACAATTCCAAGACCAAAATTTGATTCTCCTGAAAGCGCGGAATTTATTCCAATTGAAAGCTCCGGAAGAATCGCTATTACACCAACGGCAATAAAGCTGGTAACATATTCCGGCATGTCAAAATGTTTTGCAAGCCGCAGTACTCTAACAACCGTAAATTCTGAACTTTTAAGGAGAACAACCATTCCAACTAAAATAATCAGCAGAGGAAAAAACAATGCACTCACTTATTAACTAAAATTTAACAACTTAATAATCCTGCCTATTAAAAAAATTTGAAATAATTTACGTTGATTCCGCGGCAAATTATTTTATTTCCACGAATTTTTCAATTTCAAGCTTTTTTGCAATTTCCTTTGTGAGAACAGCATAGTATTTTGCCGGTTTTGAAATTACGCCCCACTTTTTTTTGTAAGGTTCTGTTCCAACGCCAAGATCATAGAATTTAAGTTTCTTTTCAATAGCATTTTCAATGTCCTTTTTCAAAAGAAATGTGGGAACGGAAAGATTTTTGTAATTCCTATCCCACCAGCACCCCAAATAGTAAACAGAATCCTTCTCCGCAATTGCAATATGAACAGCTAAAAGTGTGTTCCCGGAATAAGCACTGAGAGTGTAAGCATTTTTTTTCCACAAATCAGTTCTCTGTTTAAAATCAGCGGCATTTTCCTTCCACTGCTCCAAAAACCACTCTTTGCTTTTCTCCAAAGCATTTGGTTCGTTCAAAATTATTTTTGTATTCTCATTTTTCTTTTCCACGCGCTTCAAATCTTTTTTCAAGTCAGAATCAATTTTGAGTTCATCAAAAGAATTTTTCAACGGAATAACGTTTGTAAAAGAATCAGGATCGGTTGTTTCAAAACCAATCGGCCATTCAGGGGGAATATCCCTCAAAAGCAATGGCTTCGGAGCATCCTTAATGTCTTTTTCTGTCGGCCGAATATAAGGAAGATAATCTTCATCAAGCCAAACCCAATACTCAAAACCGTGTCCAGTTACTTTAAAAAATTCCAAAAAAAATCCCGCCAAAAAAAAGAAAAATTATATTTCTCTTAAATAACCCCAATTGTGAAGTTTATCAGAGTCCTCAAACCAACGATCTCCAATATCAGTTCTATAATACATGTGCGGGATATTGATGTTCTTGATCCTATTGTAAACCTGTTGCTGTGCCTGCTTCACTGTATAACCGGTTCCCACAACAAGTAGAACAACTCCCGAATGA
>DASRUN010000025.1:0-4395 GCA_035655435.1 archaeon
AAACAGAAACAACGAATGGGTCAGGGTTGAAGGAATATTATCGGGAGGGGAAAGAAGCGCAGTAGCATTAACACTCAGAATAGCAGTATCACTTGTCCTCACACAAAATTTAGGATGGATAATACTCGATGAGCCAACACACAATTTGGATGCAAATTCCATCAATGTGTTGAGCGAAGTAATGAGAATGCATTTGCCGGAACTAATAGAACAAATATTTTTGATAACACACGACAAAGAATTGGAAAATGCCGCATCCGGAAAATTATATGTATTGGAAAGAGAAAAGGAAAAAGACGGTCCCACAAAAATTTTAGGATGAAGCTGCTTTTGCCTTTTTTCTGGCAATAAAGCCCGCAATCAAATTCCTCTGCGACTTGCTCAAAGGCATTTTAAAAGAATCGACAAACTTTTTAACCGAATCAAAATCTTTAGGAATCTCATTTGGATATGTTTGAAGCAACAAATTTGCCTTGCTCTTAATCTGTTGAGGAACCGCTTTGCCCATTAAACCACATCCACGATTTCAACCCTGCCGTCCGGAAACTCCCTCAGAACGCTCAAAGGAATAACTTTCTCATCAAATTCCTGCTTTGCAATATCAATCAAATTCGAACCTTTAGCCTTAACCATTGAAGGCGCTCCCAAAGAAAGCTGCAAAGCCCTCGCGCTAATAAGCCTTGTTACCTCAAACCTTGTTAAACGACTCACCAAAAAACCTCTTTTACAATAGAAAATAAGATTGGGATAAACCCTAATAATTTTTCCATACAAAGATTAAAAAAGCCACTCTAAGAGGGTTTTAAGCCCAAAAACTGGCGATCCACACTATAGAGCTCGGCAAACTTCCTTGAAACCGAAAGAAGCTCGCTTGAATCAAGCAAAGCACTTGAATCCGCAAAAGAAACCCTTGAATTCGAAGAACTTGCAACAACCTCCTCAAAATCCCTGAAAATATTACCCAAAACAGACTCAAAACAAACAGCTAACTTTTTGTCAAAAAACCTGGAATTAAGATTTGAAAAACTGATTGGAAGAGAAGAAAAAATTTTGGAAACAATTTTCTCCAAAGTTTTTTTGTAAAAAAAATCAGGATTCAAATCCAAAGACTGGGAATAAAATAATCCTTTTGAAGCAACAACAAGATCGCTTTCTTTTTTCAAAGAAGCATCCAAAACCACAAGAGTGTTTTTCAAATAATTAACGCGCTTGGAAAGAGCACTTTCTTTCTCAACACAAAACCACTCAAAATCATTTTCCGAAAGAATTTCAACAAAACCATTTCTGCTCAAACCCAATGCATCACCCAAAAGAATGAATTCTTCTTTATTTCTGAAAAAAGGACCTGTTGGAAAATGCTGTGAAAAATACTCCCTCTTTCTCGCGGAACGCTCTTCATTAAAATCATGAGAATCGTGGAATGACTCCGCCCAGGTTTTGGAAATAGAATCAAAGTAAAAACCATCGCGCAAAAATTTAACTTTAACCAACGAAGAAGGAAGAACATTCTCCGAATCAACGGAAACGGGTTTGCAGCAATTACAATTCAATGATTCGAAACCAAGATTGCTGAAAGGGCGCGCAGAAAGAAGCATTACCAATTTCGAAAAATCTATTTTTGATTTGCCGAAAAAATACTTTTCAAAAGTTTTCGCTTGTTTGGATTCAAGGGAAACAGGTTTTCCGCTTTCGAAAAAAATGTTCTCCAAAAAAGCATCATCCAAATCTCTTGAATCTTCTCGCCCCACTAAAGGAATTTTCAACAAACGCGAAGAAACAATTCTATAAACAAGCTCGCGCGCAAGCGCCTTATTGTTTACTAAAAGATCGTTGATTGTTTCTCTTAGGGAATCACTCAAAAAATCAAAAGTAACATCCGGGAAAAAAGAGGAATCAACCAAAATCGGTTCATCTTTTACATCAAAGCAATCAAAGTAACCCCAACCCTTTTCAATCAAAAACTGGCGCTCAGGTTCAATAAGATTATACTCAACACCGAAACACTTTCTCAACAAATTATTGATTCTTTTCAAATCGGAAAAAGTTGCGGCAAAAACCGTGGCATTTTTTTCATTAAAAGTAACCCTAATTTTTTGAACGCAATCCTTTGGAAGAACAGCAAAAAAATTCTCTTTTGAAATTTTTTCTTGGGAAAAATGCATTTTTGGAAAAAAGGAATATCTCCTCGAAAACTTTCCCTCTTTATTGGAAAACTCAACCGTAACCTGTCTTTTTTCCGGAATGTAGTTTACACTGGTCAGAAATGACTGCGTATTGGGGCGCATAGAAGGAACTTTGTTCCAGCTTTAAAAAGCATTTTGAAGGGGGGGTCAGTGCCGGTGCGGATTTTGAAAAACGGATTTTGGGCTACAAAATGAATTATTTTTTTTTCTTAAGAAGCTCATAGATGATAGGAATAAAAGAAATTACAATTATTGCAAGGATCACAAGAGTGATTGCTTCGCCAGAATTTGGGATTGTGCTGCCCAAAAAATATCCCGCTAAAACAAAAATAAATGTCCAAAGAATTCCGCCGGCAATATTGTAAAACAAAAATTCTTTGTAATTCATTTTTCCAATGCCCGCAACAATGGGGGCAAATGTTCTTATCACAGGAACAAAACGCGCAAGAACAATTGTTTTTTTCCCGTGCTTTTCATAAAAATCCTGCGCCTCTTCTATGTGCTTTGGATTGCGAAAAAAAGAACCCGGTTTATTGAAAAAACTTTTTCCGAATTTTGAACCGGTCCAATAACCAACCTGATCTCCTGCAATTGCAAAAAAAGCAACGCCAATCAAAACCAAATTCAAATCAAAAAAACCCTTTGATGCCAATACTCCTGCAGTAAAAAGCAAAGAATCCCCGGGAAGAAAAAAACCGAAAAACAAACCGGATTCGGCGAACACTATTGCAAAAAGTGCAAAATAACCAAAACCAAAAAGTACTCCCTCAATAAGTGCAATTAAATCAAACATAAATTATACATGCAGAGTAAAACATTTAATGGCACTAGAGCAAATCCTCAATCTCTTTCTTTGCTTCCGCTTTCAATTCCTCAAATTCCAAAGAAGATTGCTCCAAAGATTTTTCGTGCCTCGAATCCTGGGAAAAGCGTTTTCGAACTTTGAAAAAAACCGGGTAATTAACCGCTTCTCCAACAAGCAAAGCTTCTCCAGTTCGCATTGTAGTAATCATGTCCAAAGAACGCGAATCAAGGCCCTCACTTGTTTCTCCAATGTGCTTCAAATCATAAGGGTTTGTAACGCGCATGATAATATGCGTGTTGCATTGACTAAGGGCGGTAGTAGAAAGGTTAATTGGACGCTGCGAGATCAAACAAATTGAAGCACCGAACTTTCTCCCCTCACGCGCAATTGTTTCAATAATGCTCCTACTAATCGCGGCTTCTCTTGACGCGCCTTCAGGACAAAATTGATGCGCTTCTTCCACAACCATTGTGAAAGGAGCAACACGATTGTTCCTTCTTTCGTTGAAAAGTTTTCTCGCAAAATAAGCAACAATAATCTGCTTCTTTTTCAAATCAACAATATCGCTCAAATCAATAATAGTTAATTCGCCCGGGCGAACCAAATCATTAATGCTGGGGTTATCGGTTTTTCCGAACAAATTCAATTGTTCCAAAGAAATAATCCAACCAATAAGAGCCTGCTTTGTAACGTCCTTAATATCCTGACTTTTTATAATCTCGGATTTCACAGCATTGAAATCAAAAGGACCCAAACCATCTTTCATTTCACCCTGCAGTTTGGAAAAAATTTTGTCCAAATCTCTTTTCTGGGGACCGCTCATCGAAGAAACTATAGAAGCAATCATTGAAGCGGAAAGCTTTGGAACCCCGATTTTAATTTCAGAAGCTTTTACATATTTTGTGTTCGAAGAAAAATCTTTGTACTTTGGATCTGAGGCCGGATCGGCAAAATTTCTATATTCACCGTGTGCATCCATAACCAAAACTGCTAAGCGTCCGTCTTTCTTTTTTCTTTGCAACAATTCTTCCAAAAGAACTGAAACCAAATAAGATTTTCCGGCTCCTGACATTGCAAGAATAGCCAAATGCTTTTGAAATAAGCGAGAAAGATTTAAGCGAACGGAAACATCGTGGTGTTCTATTTCGCCCAGCATCAAACCTTTTTCCAAATCCAAACCCAAAAAACGTTCCAAAGTTTTTTTTGAAGCAACACGAACTTTAGTGCCCGGAGAAGGGGGAAACGTTGCTCGGCGAATAAAAGTTTCACTGAAAACACCCAAAGGACGGGTTTTTGCAACCAAAAACTCCCACTCTTGAGTTGGAAATTGTTCAAACAATTTTGAACCGGTTGCCTCAAACTCTTTTACGGATTCAACTCTCTCAAAATAGCGGTTACTTTTCACAA
>DASRUN010000026.1:0-8567 GCA_035655435.1 archaeon
AGATTCTTTAACCGGAGAAAAAAAATATCAGTGCGGCGGCAACAACATCAGCGAACAGCAGTATTTTGCTCTTCCAACAAAAAGAGCAGCACAACCAAATCAGATTTTGCAGGGCAACGTTCCAGTTTATATTTACAGGAATGTTGACAACACAACACTGTTCATAATGAACGATGCAGCAAACAACTCCATGATCGTAAAACTGTTCTTTGATATAGAAAATACACCCGATTATGAGTTAGTTTATTCAAACAAGGAAGTCAGGATTTTCAAACCCACTTTCCTGAACTAAAAAATTGGTGTTATTGTGCAGGAAAAAGAACTTCTTTCTTTTGCGGGAATTTTTTTTGCCGCTTTTGGATTAACTTATTTTATCACTCCAATCCTAATAAGAAAAATGTCCGAGCGCGGGCTCATTGGAAAGGACATGAACAAACTCCAAAAGCCGGAGGTTGCGGAACTCGGCGGAATTTCAATCCTCCTAGGAGTTTCTCTTGGAGTTATAACTGCTTTATTCCTAACAACTTATTCAAATTTTTTAAACCTCGACCTCACAATCCTGTTGGCTTCTTTCCTCACAATTTTTTTTGTAGGATTTATAGGAGTTATAGACGATCTCATCGGTTGGAAAAAAGGAATTCGCCAATGGCAGCACGCGCTCTTTCCAATATTTGCAGCTCTCCCGCTCATGGCAATTCAAGCGGGAACTGATTATCTTGTTCTTCCGTTCTTTGGCCCGGTTTCAATTGGAATTTTCTATTCGCTTATTTTAGTTCCGATAGGAGTTACCGGCGCATCAAATGCATTCAACATGCTTGCCGGATTCAACGGATTAGAAGCAGGCCTTGGAATAATAATTATTTCAACTCTTACTTTGATTGCCTTTTTAACCGGCCAAACCGAAGCAACAATATTGGGGTTGAGCATTATAGGCGCGCTCATTGCATTCATTTTTTACAATTGGTTTCCCGCAAAGGTTTTCGGCGGCGATTCCTTAACTCTAATGATCGGGGCAAGCATTGCGGTAATTTCAATTATAGGAAACATGGAAAAAATAGGAATAACTCTTATAGCGTTACATTGGATTGAATTATTGTTCAAGGCAAAGCACAAATTCCAAAGCGAAAATTTTGGGATTCCGCAAAAGGACGGCACACTAAAACCCGATCCAAGAGGGGGCTCTCTCACGCATTTTGTAATGCGCCTACACTCTTTCACCGAAAAACAATTGGTGTTGGTTTTCCTCAGCATTCAGACATTAATCTCCATAACAGTTCTGCTGCTGTTCTCCTTTGCGCTTTTCTAATCGAATAATAGGTTTATATTTGTCAAAGCAATAAACTAAAAAGCCATGAAAACCGGTTTAATCTTTCTTTCAATTATTCTCCTCGCGGCCTTTGCCCAATCCGAAATATCCTTTGACAACGTTTCAAACCAAGCCAATGAATTTTTCGGTCTTTCAAAAGAAGTGGCCTCCGCGGAAGTTATAACCTCACAGGAACTTTCGCAATTAAAATCCGTGCAGGACATTGCAGGAAATATCCAAGGGGATCAGGTTTGCGTTTCTTTGGGCGAATTCAAAAACAATCCGGATTGGCAACAAAGCATTAACGGCCAATCAATAACTTATTTTGGGGTTGATCCACAAGAACTGGATTTTTTTGTGATCTGTGAAGTCGGAAACAAGCTCGGTTCCGCAATATCCTTTTTTCCGAACAACAAAATCAAGCCTGAATATGCGTCCAATTGCCCGCAGATAAACCCAGCCAACAAAAACCTTGCATGCCTTGTGGTTCTCAACAAATTTGTTTCAAAAGAAAACTCAGGGGATAATGTTTCAATCCAGCTTTTTTTCCTCTATGCTTTTGTGCTCCTGATCCCATTTTTATTCATGTTCAGAGCAAAGAACATTAATCTCAAAGTTTTCAATTTCATAAAAGTGGTTTTCCTCATAATGATTTTCACCGTGTTTTATTTCATCAGCCTCGCGATTTCAGCATTGAATATTGTAATGCTGCTTTTCTTTTTCTTTGTGCAAATAAATCTCTCCATAGCTCCGCTCATCCTCGGAATTGCGGATGAAGAAACATCCTCCACAAAACTCGTGATGAAAATCATCCTCGTTCTCGAAGTAATAGGTTTGATTGCTTCAATAATTTTGATTTCGCCGTTGTTGTGATTTTTTTACAAATATGTGATCTGCTATTATTTATTTTAATATCAAAAAGTTTAGATCTATACTTTCTCAAAATAGTATACTCTTAAATCGACCAATGGTTGACTTTTGAGTTTGTGCTTTTTGACATCAATTATTTTGAAAAGGGATTCTGGTATTTCAACATCTGTTTCAGACGTAAAAAGAAGCCGACCTCCTTTTCTGAGTATTCTGTGTGCTTCGTTAAGTGCTCTTGTTTTATCATTGGTATTTCCGATTCCTAGATTCGAATGAATAAAGTCAACTGATTCAGGTTTGAATACTCGTGATAGCTGTTCTGCATGGGCAACATGGAATTCAACGTTATCACGATATTTTTCCCAATCAGAAATCCATTTTGTTCCCGTTGCCATAACTTTTATTTTCCCGCCTATTTTTTGTAATCTATTCAATGCAAGATCATTTGCAGCAGTTCCTCCTCCGCATCCTACTTCCAATACAACGTAATTATTCTCTCTCTTTTGTCGGTGATATTCTATGTCTCTAATAAAGTCTCTGTTGTAATAAGCCACTATAAGTTGATTCAAATGCGCGTTGGAACTAACTCCATAGCTCGGCTCTGTTAAGGTTGGGTTAGCTATTCTTCTGTCGCGTTCTCTTGCACTCCGCAATTGATCATTTAAGGCAAATCTTTTTTCAGCTTCTGAACTGCCAAACGATTTTATTGAATTTGCTTTAGCACGTTCGGCAAGAGTCGGGTTGCTTTTCTTCATAAAATTAATTGTAGTGAAGAAGTAGTATATAATATTAAATTTTTAAAAAATTAGAAAAAGTGACTAGCAGCGTTTATCAAGGCTCTTATTTAGGGCTATTTAGTAGTAAATTTCTATTTTTTGATGAATTTTGATGCTAAATAGCACTCTTTTTATAGTTTTTGGTGGTAAATTTCAACATGGTTTCAAAGTATGATTTGCTTTATTCGGTTTTTCTAAATGATGGCTTGGCCGCCTCGGAATTGCTCAAAAAACTTGGCAAAACGCCGTATGAATATGATGCCTTTTATAAGCGGCTCAAGCAGCTTGCAAAGGAGGGGTTTCTTAATGTTGAAGAAAAAAAGTACTTTTTACAAAAAACTGAAAAATCAATGAAGCTTATACGGGTGCTTGATTTCTGTGTGAGAAATGCGATTGATTGCAATGAGCTATTTTTGGACAAAACTGTTGAATTCATCAAGATAGGGCTGAAAAAAAAACATGTCAGTGGTGAACATTTCAACAGCAAAACAATCGCGAGAATTTCAAGCTTCCTATCAAAACACGGCTTTCTTCTACTAGATTCCCGGAAACCGTTTTCCGGAACACTCATATACTCGGATTTCCTAAAGAATGTCGTAGAATTGTCCAAAGGAGAAGCCCAAATAAATCGCAAAAATATATTTGAAGGTGTGGATGAGGAAAACCTGAATATCAAAATAGATTCTGAGTTTGCAAAATTCAGGAAGTCACCAAAGCACATAAGCATTGACGATGAAATACAGTTTATCCACCGCAGCTTGTCGCTTGAAGGCAATACAATGACCTTGTCAGAAACCGCGAAGCTCATAAAGCAAAATATCCCTCCAAAAAACAGGACTTTCCAGGAAATGCAGGAAACAACAGATTACAAGAAGGCGCTTGATATGCTAATTAAGGTCAAAAACCACCTCGACTTGCAGAAAATTCTTGAGTTCCATGCAAAGGCAATGAACTGGATTGAAGCCGGAGCCGGAGAGCTGAGGATACAAAATGTCGCGATAAAAGGAAACCCAGAATTCAAGACTGCCGATTGGAAAGATTTGCCAAGAAGACTTGAAGATTTATTCGAATATTATAGGCAAAACATTCAGAAAAAAATGAAGCCGCACGAAATTGTTGATTTTGCGGCATACCTTCATAGCGAATTCCAGAGAATACACCCTTTCATAGATGGAAACTCAAGGACCTCCAGAGCAATATTTGCCCATACACTAATGCTCAAAGGTTTTCCCCTCATAACATTTCCCGCAGGATTTGTGCAACAATACATGGAACTGACAAAACTATCAAAAAGCAGGAATGACAGGCATTTCACGATTTTCATGAAACAACTGGTTCTGCATTCATTAAAGAACACGAACCGGAAAATGAAATATGCATGAATATGGCAAAACTGAGCCAAAAGCGCGACGACAAAAAGTTTGCGCTCTTAATGAAAGTGATTGTGTTGGAGAACCTGAAAATGGCAATTAAGAAATTGGAATATGAATAAGATAAATGTGATGTCATGTCAGCTTACGATGAATTCAAAGGGAAAGTCAGGCTGATTCTGGACGGCGGGAAGAGAGCGCAAATTGCGCGCAGCCACGCTGTCTGTGAAATACAGAATTCAATTGCTGATTTGAAAATCGGTGATATTGTTGTGTGCAATTCTTTTACAACACTAAGAAAATTTGACGAACACCAGAAAAATCTGAAAAATTTCTGATTTTGAAAACCGTTCCCGTAAACCAATAAAAAAGCGCCAAAAGTTCACAGATTATTGGCACAAGAGTAAAAGTGATTAGCAGCGTTGCACAAGTTTGCTGACTTTTTATTATGTAGAAAATCATAAGGTTTAAATACATGATTTTGCATATTTAGTACTATTGCATCCCCGAGTTTGCTTCGGCAACCTCGGGCTTATTTTTATGCTAAAGAAAACATTTGTTTTTATAGACAGTTCAAATCTTTACCATGGTTTGAAAGTCAATAAACTATATACTTATTTTGATTATAAATGGCTATTTGAAGAACTCTCAAAAAAATTCGATATTCAAAGAGTGTTCTTTTATGATGCGATCAAAGACCGAATTATTGAGCCGGAGCAATATGCCCGACAACAAAAATTTCTTGAGAGTTTAAAGAAAAAAATTTCGCCTTTAACGATTAGGCAAAGAAAACTTCGGTATATTAAAGTTGATATTAGAATTGAAAAAATAAAAGAAAAACCAAAATATAAAGAACACAAAACCCTGCTTGAAAGTTTTTTAATAGAATCAGGGTTGCAAAAATTATCAAAAGAAAAAGGCATAGATATATTGCTCGTAACTGATTTGATTAAAGGTGCGTTTCAAAATAAATATGAAATAGCATTATTAGTGACTGGGGATGCAGATTTTGTACCGGCAGTAGAATTGGCACAAACATTAAACAAGGAAATAATTAATGTCCATTGTTATGCGGGGAGTTCCAGTGAACTAAGAAACATATGTGACTCTCACATTCAAATTGACGTTGATGGAAAATACAAGTGTATCTTGAAATATTATTAATTCAAGAGTTTATGGGGCGTGCTCAAATTTATGGGGTTATAGAAAATAGTCGTCATTAAACAACGAATAAAAGGTGATTAATAAGATAAAAAATTAAGTGATTAGCAGCGTCTTGGCCGCTCCATTCTTAGAACAGTGCAAACCACGTCGCTAGTGGGCTTAACTTCTGTGTTCGAAAAGGGAACAGGTGTTTCCCCACCGCTATGACCGCTAATCAATAACAATTGCCTATTGGAAGATTTATAAACCTTTATTTTTTGGCGGCTTTTAGAACTGCTTTTACTCCGGTTTTAGGGGCTTTTTCCTTCTTCTCCGGCTTTGCCGGGCCATTTATTTCCCTAATCATAATGGCTGCTTTTTTCAAGCCTTTTTTGAGCAAAGTCTCGTTTTTAGCGCCCGCGCAGATGAGTTTTCCGTTCTTGAACAAAAGAAGCGTTAACTTAGGGTCATGTATCCTTAGTATCGCTCCCGGAAACTGTTCAGGTTCGTATTCAACGTTATCCGATTCCATTGCCGTCTTAAAGAGGTCAAGCGTCATATTCAGGTTTGCGGTTGTAACAAGGTTAACAACAGTGTAATCCGCATTCTTTTGAACCTTCACATTCTTCTGAATTTCATGGATCATTTTTGAGGCTTTATAAATTGCCATTGGAATTTGTGCTTCGCTCGAAGCCCCGGAACAAATGACCTTTCCGTTCTTGAACAAAAGCATTGAAACCTTAGGTTCCTTCAACTTGAGAATTGCTCCGGGAAATTGCTCCGGCTCATATTCGATGTTCGGAATTGTAATCGCGAGATTGTACAAATCAATGGTAGCGTTCAGATTAGCCGATGCAACAATGTTAACTATAGTATATTTCAAGTTAAAGACCCCCGTCCAAGCCCGTTTAAAAAGGCGCTATATTTAAACCCTTTAAAAACATTTAAAAAGGTATTTAAATACCGGTTATGTAGTAGTTTCAAGTTCTTTGTGTGCGCTCAGGTTTATTTCACTATAATTATTTTTTTTTGAACAAAAGCCTGAGCGAAAAAATATGCAATAATATGCCAAACGGCACTGCAAAAACAGGAACAAGCACCAGCGGAAAAATTGTCATCAATTCGGTTGACGGAGTTGATGTTATCGGAGTAAATTGCTCGGGGAGAACAAGCAGTATGCCAAATGTTATTGCAAGTATCAAATCAATTATTCCAATTACATTCCAAGCAATTACGAGATTTCTGGAAAACGAAGTTTTTTTCCAGCAAAAATAAGCCACAATCGGCGCGCTTAAACCAACTATCAAATCCCCTATTCCTGCGGAAAATGCGAACAATGCAGGAAGCAGTCCCTGAAAATAAAGCAAAATAAAAATAATTCCCCCGGTTCTGTAGAATTGTAGGGCAATCAACCATTCCTGTGTAAGCTTATCAAGAACCATTTGAAAGCTTGCGGAAGTTTTCATTAAATGCCATCCAATTATAAACGGCAATGCAAACCCAATTGGAACTAAGGGAGAAAGAAAATCTTCGCTAACATGATAAATATCAGCCAATGCAAACAACAATACCAAAACAAACCAGCCTGCCAGCAAAAACCCTGAAATAATACTGATAGAATTTTTCCTGCTTTTCGAAATGTCAAGTGAACGTGCAATCATATGAACGCGATACCAAAAAAGAAATGCGATAAAAGCCGTTAATAATGTTGAAAGGATTGTTAAAGGAGATAAAAGATGCGAGGTCATTTTTTCACGTCCTCCAGCATTCTTTCTGCGTTTTTGTAAGCAAATTTTTCCTGAACTCTTGGATCAAGGCTTCCAATGAATGATCTTGAAAACTCTTCTATAATTCCGCTAACTTCATCATCAAAGTGCCATTTTTCAAGCCTATCCGTTCCCCACATTATTTTGTCGGGGTTTGATTCAATGCGCGGCTTCCATTCGGCAATACTTTCATTTAAGTCATTGTAAAAATTTTTTTTAAAATGGTCAACAAATTCTTCTTTGCTTTTAAAGTAATACACACTTTTTGGAAAGAGTGCAGCATCCAAACTATAGTATGCATTATCATTGTTTTCAATGACCGACATCATTTGTACTTCCGCCTCATCTCCATGCAATAGGAAAGTTACATTAGGATTTTGTTTTATTGCCCTTTCAACCGCATCAATGTTATACGGCATAGGATGGATCATTACAATCAGCTTGTGTTTGCCGGCAATTCTATAACTCTCAAGGAACTTAGGATCATCCGGATTGGTTCCTTGAAACACACCCAAATATGTTCCAAGCTCTCCATAACCCTTGAACACGTCTTGGTTGGATGTCATTACTTCATCAAGCACTTCAGGTTCAAAAATTGGCATCGAAATTGGAGCGGGCTGTAGAAATGCAATTATTCTATTTGGATGGCGCTCTTCGATTCGTTTTATTGTTGCAATTGAAGGTTTTGCCAATGATTGAAGGATAGGGTAAAAACCTATTGCCTGTGTAATGCCTTCCTTGTCCATTAAACAAATTATTTCGTCAATGGCAACATCTTTTTCAAGAACCGGAACGTTCCAAGGCAATACTGCTTTGAATTGTTCCGGGACGGAGAACAAACTCGGCATGTGAAGGTGATCATCAATTAAGGAACCTTCGTAATAAGTCGCTACATCAAACTCTCTTTCTCTCGGTGTGATATCACAATTATATTCATTTATCTCCGAAGCCTGAACAATTTCCGTGTTTTCATCCGCCACGTCAGTACGCTCATATTCCTCATTATTCACTACATCATCTTCTATATTAAAACTGCCTTTTTCATTGGTTTGAATGCACGCACTCAAAAAAATTATCAATAGAACAAAAAATTTTGTTTTTTTCATTTCAATTTCCTTGAAAGTTAATTGCCGTCAATATATTGGTTTGTCAATATTTCGCAAAGCGCGTGTTCATTGCTTTCGCACCATTCAATGCACTCTTGCAAATTTTCTTGGCAATATATTACACAATCTTCTCCCCCTAAACACCCGCCGGGGCCAAGCGCAAATTGAGGAGTGTTTCCAATTCCGCTATTGTTAGGGGTATCTGTTTCACTTGAACTTCCAAGGTATTCGTT
>DASRUN010000027.1:0-11783 GCA_035655435.1 archaeon
TTTGGAAAAAGAGTCTCTCAAACCCAAGCAAATGGTAAGGGCGATAATCAAGCCCATAGAATCGGTTAAAGTAAGGGACATTTTTGGAAAAGGAAAGCTCAAAACACCCACTAAACAGCTAATGAAACAGATAGATGCGGACTTAGAATAGAGTTGAGCACATGAAATACTTTTTCGACACATACGCATTATTTGAAATATACAGAAAAAATGAGGCATACAAAAAATTTCTTGACGAAGACATAGTAACAGGCAACCTTAACCTTGGAGAACTTTACTACGGCTTTCTCAAAGAAGGGAAGAAAAAAATAGGGGCGGAATTATTCAACAAGCTCGCCAATATGACAATACAGGAAAACCACGAAACAATCAGGAAAGCAATGGAATTCAGGCACCTGCACAAAAGCAAAAAATTCTCATATATTGACTGCATAAGCTATATCAACTCCATGGAAAAAAAACTCCTGTTCCTTACGGGCGACGAACAGTTCAGGGAAATTCCGGGCGTGGAATTTGTAAAATAACCGTGCAATAAAAAAAATTAGTTTTTAATAAAATCATTTCTTTTTTTGCAGTTCCAAAAGAGTTTTTCTGTTTGTTTCCAATATTTTTTGCAGGAGTTCCTGCAGCGCAATTGTGTTTGCCTTTGTTTCCGCAACTTCTTTTTCCAACCCGGAAATTCTTTTGTCGAGCGCATTCAATTTTCCAATTGATTCGGATGAAAGTTTTGGCGAGGAATCAAATTTGTCGTGCAACTCGTTAATGCTTTTATGAACATCCCCTAACTTGTCCCCATGCTCTTCCAAAATATCATGGGTTGTTGTATGCTGTGCGCTCTGTTCCTGCGAAACCTGGTCAAGGCGCTTTCCCATTGCTTCAGGGGTTTCCTCCAGATCTTCCGCATACTCATCATCGCTGTCGGAATCGTCCTCTTCCAAATCCTCATCTGCGCCCTCCTCAGAATCATTCTCTTTGTTTTTGGAATATTCCGGAATGCTGTCCGCCGGAGATTTCCGTACTTCCTTTTCCTCTTTCGGAGTTATTCCCTTTGCCTGCGCCATTATATTGTCGATTTCGGCATCACTCAAACCGATGCCTCTAAGGGTCACTCTAACGGTATTATCATCAACACCGGAGGAAATCATTCTTTTTACGGTCTGCATTACAACGTCGTTTGAAACCATTTTTCATCAATCCGGAGAGTTTTTTTGATATATAGTGCAAATTTATATATATTAATTTAGTGCATTAGTAATAAAATGGATATTTTCAAGATTGCCAACGGCCCGTGGGAAAAACTGTTCAAAGGCGCATTTCAGGGCCATGAAGTGGAGCTTTACTCAAATCCCCAAAAAATACTCATGATTCTTGTTTTTGAAAAAAAACTTGATAGGGTTGAGGGGGCAATAGTTGAATTGTACAAAGTAATGCACGCAACCGGAGATGTGGAACATTTCACGGAAAGTCTCCCTAGAGAAGTTCTCATTGTTACAAAGCACGATGAAAAGCAAACCATGAAATTTTTCATGCTTGGAAGCAAGCCGGCTTATGTTCGATGGACAGAAGATGAGTTTACGCGCGAAGTGGACACGCTTGTGAAACGACTTATGAATTCCGCTGTAATGATAAAGGATGTTTCAAAGGCTTATGAGCTTACGCTGAAGGAAATATCTGAATCAAGTAAAGAGGTGCAGACTGCTTTCTTCACGCAGACAATGCTTGTTCCACTCATGGCCACTTCTTCGCATTTTTCTCAGGGGGACAACTCCGAAGCAGTAATGAAAGCCATTACAAAAGGGGATATAATCCTTGGTTTGACGCGCGACAAGAAAAGGGTTGTGGAACCGCTTGCGCTTTTCAAGCGGGTTATTGTAACAGATGGAGAGGAAAAGGATAGGAGAAAGGTGCTTCACATTATTGGAGAGAGCGCATTGCTTTCAAACGCGCCTGTAATTTTTTTGGATCATAATAGGGGATTTTTTGGTTTGGGTCAGGCGAGCAAGCAACACTCCGAGCTGGAAAAATACGAGGTTGATGTTGATCCGATTGGTTTTCCGGTAAAAACCTATGTTCCGAGGGACAACATAAAAGTGAATTTGAATCTGATAAGCCCAAAGGGTTTTGCGGAAATTTTCGGTGTTGGGGATAAAGATTTTTCGAGGATAATAGAAATTGCATTGCGCGAGGGCGAAGTGAAAACAATTGATGAGCTTTGCGAAAGGATTTCAAAAAAAGGCCAGACCGATGAGTTCAGCGAATTTGAAATGTACAAGGCCGCGCGTATATTGAAGCTTGCTGAAATAATTTATCCAAAGCTGTTTGGCGGAAAAAACGAGATAGATGAAATGATGAAAAAAGGGAATGCGAACATTGCGCGCGCATCCATTATTGATGCGGAATCATTGGATGAGAGAAGTACATTGCTGCTTGCGCATTCGCTTGTACGGGGAATTTTTTTGGAGGCAAAAAACGGGAAAAGCGTAATGATTGTTCTGCCAAACGTTGAATTCATGCAGGCAAATGAGAAAACCGAAATTATTTCTTCGGAAATTTATGATTATTTAAACAAAATCGCTGAACAAGGCAGCTATTTTTGCATATCCGCCGGCAAAACAATTGACATTGAAAAAGGCACGCGCGACTCCGCGGAGGTCAACATTAATATTGTGAGTGCAAATGATGTTAGTGTTCAGTTGAAGGCAAGAAAAGGCTATAGAGTTTTAATCAGGCCTGCGTTGAGCCAGGAAGCATAATTATTTTTTGCTTTTCGCGGACGACTTTGCCCCGACAAGTTCTTTCATGTCTTTTATTGTTGCAAATTCAAGCGGGTTAATCGAATCAATCACATATTTTATTTCACTCACTTGTTCGGCTTTGGCGTAATTTTGTTTTATATTTTCCACATCGCTCTGCAATTCCGCAATGGCTTCGGCGTTTTCTTCAAGACGTTTGTTTATTTGTGCGAGCTCATTTTGGAATGAACCAGCATTTCCTGATTGAGTTTCACCGTGAGACTCCTGCATCACTTTTATTTTTTTGTTGAGAACAAGGAGGTTTCTCCCCAAAATTTTTTCGTTTCTAACAAGATATTTTATTTTCTGTGAAATAACAAGGATGCTGCTGTTAAGCGCGCGAATATCCGATGATATTTTTGAAATAACGCCCTCGGCTTTCCCGGAAATTCTTCTTTCCGGTTCCATTTGCTCTTGACCGGAATCTGAACCTGAATCCATTTCGTCTCTGCTTCGTCTGTGATGCGGGGGCATGAAAACACCAATAGAATATAACCTTTTATCCGCTAGAATAATACCTATGCCGGTTAATAAGTTTTCGGGAATTCTCCTGGACTCGCAGTACAAAGTAAATGAAAGCGGAGAAGCCTCAATACAGCTTTATGTGAGCGGGGAAAAGGAAATACGCGTTTTCGAAGACACACAATTCAGACCATACTTCTACATAATAGCGAATGATTCCGCTAACACTATAAAGGAATTAGAAAAAGCGGATTTTGGAGAAGGAATTAAAGTTCTCAAAGTTGAGAAAGCCGAAAAAGAGGGAATTCGTAATGCGCTCAAAGTTTTTTTCAAAAACCCACAGGATCTTGTAAAGGCAAGGGAAACTATTGGAAATATTTCAGGGGTTATTGAAAAGCGAGAGTACGATATTCCATTTGCAAATCGTTATCTTATTGATAATAAATTAACCCCGATGCAAGGAGTTGAAATTGAGGAAGAGAACGGAGCAATAAAAAAAGTTCTTACAAAAAAAATTGAACATGAAATCCGCTCAATGGCAATCGACCTTGAAACATATAGCCCTGGAAGATTTTCAGACCCCAATAAAGATCCAATACTCATGGCGGTTCTCTCTACAAAGCATTGGTCAAAGGTTTACACTTACAAAAAATCAACTCTCAAAAACACGGTTATTGTTAAAGATGAGAAAGAACTTGTGGAAAAAATTATAGAGGAAATGAAAAATTTTCAACCGGATTTACTTGTAACATACAATGGAGATTCTTTTGATCTTCCTTACATTAAAACGCGATGCGAAAAACTCAAAATAAATTTTAACATCGGTTTCGGCGGAATCAGAATTGTGAAAAGAGGGCTTTACAATTCCGCGAGCATGAAGGGAACACAGCATTTGGATGCGTTCCAATTAGTAAAATTCATGGCAAGGATTGGCGCTGTGAGTTTGCTCAAATTTGATTTGGAAAATGTTTCAGAAAAACTTTTTGACAAGCCAAAAGAAAAAGTAAAAGCTGAAGATATCAACAAACTTTGGGATGCGGGAACAATTGACCGCGTAATTGAATACAATCGCGAAGATGGAGACGTTACACTAAGGCTTGCGGAAGAATTTCTTCCACTGCAATTACAACTTGCATCAATGCTGAGACAGACTATTTTTGATACTTCACGCGCTTCTTCTTCGCAAATGGTTGAACAATTACTTATCATAAAAAGTTTTGAAAAGAATTTTTTGGCACCAAATAAACCAAGCGAAGGAGAAACAAAGCAAAGAACATTGCAAACATATGAAGGCGGTTTTGTGAAAGAGCCCTTGCCGGGTTTGCACGAGAATATTGCCGTTCTTGATTTTCGAAGTTTGCATCCAACAATAATGATTTCACATAATATTTCCCCGGAAACACTCAAATGTGATCATGCGGAATGTAAAGTTGGAAAAAACCTTTCTCCCGATAAGGATTGGTTTTGTGAAAAAAAGAAAGGATTTTTGGCCGGAATTCTCGAGGAGATTTTAGCAAATAGGATTGAAATAAAGGAAAAAATGAAATCGCTCGAAAAAAAATCCCATGAATATAAGAGTTTGAATGCACGACAGCATGCGTTGAAAATTCTTTTGAATTCGCATTATGGTTATTTGGGTTATGCCCGCGCAAGATGGTATTCGCGAGAAAGCGCTAGAGCGGTTACGGCTTGGAGCAGGCACTACATTAGAGACACAATGCGCAAAGCAGAGGAAAAAGGTTATACTGCATTATATTCAGATACGGACAGCTGTTTTTTGCTCATGCCAAAAGATCAGGGCGAGAAAGAGGCGAAAGAATTTGCAAAATCGGTTAACGAGGATCTTCCGGGAGCAATGGAGCTTGAATTTGAAGGCCTCTTTAAACGCGGAATTTTTGTTACAAAAAAAGAAGGAGGAGCGGCAAAGAAAAGATACGCGCTCATTGATTTCCAAAATAATTTGAAAATTGTTGGTTTTGAATATGTGAGAAGGGATTGGTCTTGGGTTGCAAAGAACACGCAAAGAGAGGTTATTCAAAATGTTTTGGAGGAAGGAAAACCTGAGAAAGCAATTATTTTTGTGAGGAAAGTTATTAATGAGGTAAAATCCGGAAAGGTTCCGAAAAAAGATTTGGTTATAATGACGCAATTGAAAAGAAAGCCGGAAAATTATGATTCGATTGGACCGCATGTTGCCGCTGCAAAAAAGGCTATTGAAAGGGGAAAAGATATTGATGTCGGATCTGTTTTGGGTTTCATTGTTACAAAGAACGGAAAAAGTATTTCCGATCGTGCGGAATTAGAGGAATATGTTGCTGAAGGAAATTATGATGCTGATTATTACATTACACATCAAATCATTCCCGCTGTAATCAAAATCATGCGCGAACTCGGTTATTCGGAAGAAGATTTGATGCACGGCGGAAAACAGAGTTCGCTTTCGAGTTTTGTGTGAGTTGCAAAAGTTTAAATAGTATTTTAATAGTATTTTACTATAGGGTGATTTTGTGTCGAATTTGACAATGGAGTTTAAAGGGGTTCAGGAAGAGGTAATAAAAAACGCGATAAAAAAGGGGTACGCAAAAACCAAGGCAGAAGTTGTGAGGATGGCACTCGTGGATTTTGGGAGGCAGATGGATCTCATAAGACCTAAGCTCCATGCAAGAGCGGAAGCGTACGCGTATGTTGAATCCAAGGCCAAGTGATTGGATGTACGTTGATACGGACATCTTTTACGCACTCATAAAAACCGGTGATAGGCACGCGGAATTCGCGGAAAAAATAATGAGAGAAAAAGGCCTTTACACATCCGCAATTACCCTTCTTGAGCTTGAAATAGTCATAAGAAGAGAAATAAGCGATGAGCTGAGCAAACAAGTTGTTTCACTTTTCCTGAAAAAATTTCCAAATACGGAAATAGTTGATTTTACGCAAAAAGTCCACGCAAAAAGCCAGTCATTAAGGCAGGAGTTTGATTTGGGGGTTTTCGATTCTGTCCACGTGGCAACTGCGCTTTTGCATGACAAGCACATTGCATCAACCGACACGAGCTTCGACAGGGTAAAGGGGCTGAAGCGGACAGGGAAAGAATATTCATTTCTTTGAAATATGTCTTGACAGGCGCCACAAGAAATCAAAATATTTTATGAAACCCTCATTGATTTTTTTGCTTCTTATTTGAATTGCAATCGGTTCATCTGCCCAAATAACTATAACTGATTTATCCGCATACAGAAAAATTTGCGTTTTGGTTATGAATTTGGACGGAAGTTTTCTGCTTTTGGCATTCCACTCTTTCAGGAAATACTCCAAGTGCTTTGCATCTGCATTCCAAAGAACTTTGGCATCAATTTTTTTTTCATTCAATGTTTTAATCCATTTTGGAGTATAGGTTTTTAGAAAATCATATTGAAGTCCGGTCGCGCCAAGCAAATAGATATAATTTGTGTTTCTCAACATGTCCTCCCAACACACTCTCATTCCCCTCAGCCCCTGAAACACCATCACATGTTGTTCTGATTTCGTTTTTTCGTAACTGGCTAACATTCGCGGGAGCTCTTCTTTTGCTGTGTCAAGTTTTTCCTGAAGCAACGAAACTATGTAATCAGGGCTCGTTGATTCGTAAAATTTTTTTCTATCTTTTGTCACTTGGGAAACAAAACCTTTGTCCGCAAGCCTTGAAAGAGCATCATAAACATTCCTTCGGTGTATCCCTGTTTTTTCGATTATTTGTCCGGCGGTATTCTGACCGCTGCGAAGCAGAAACGAGTAAATTTCAGACTCGTTTTTTGAAAGGCCAAGATCCTTGAATACTTCTTCCATGCTAAAATCAAATTGCAAAATGTTTAAAGTAGTAGCTGGTGCTACTACAAAGCAATAAGAAAAGGGAAAACAGAGGCTTTTTATGAAACCAAAAAATCTAGATAATGTTGAATTGGATGTAAATTTAACCGAAAAAATTATGGCAAAGGAGATTATAAGCCGGGAAGAAAATGACAGCAGATTAAGCTGCCATAAAATCCGTATCCCGCCCAAAGAGGAGTATCCGATTCACGAACACCCGAGCGAGCATATTATCCTGTTGCTGAACGGAACCGGTTGGATGAAGCTCTGGAAAAATAATAAACAACATTCTTGTGATTTACGGTCTGGCGATGTTTTTTTTGTTCCGGCAAATGTGCCACACCAAGTTGGGGCTTATTCTTCAGGCGCGGATATGCTTGCCATAAGCTGTGACTCGAAATCATTAACAGATCCGGAAAGATTGCGAATCGTGGAAAAATGATTTGGAAGAGATTGAAAATAGAATCCGGAAGCGAAGTTTATCCTCCAAAACCTGCAAGCCTGTTGCTTGCAAGAATAGCCGCAAAAATCGCGGCACCTAATCAAAAAATTCTGGATGCGTGCTGCGGTTCCGGCATAGTGGCCATTGCAGTGGCAAAGTTTGTTCCGAAGAGCAATGTGATTGCATCCGATATTAACTCAGAGGCAATTTTAACAACGAAAAAAAATGCGAAAAAAAATCGGGCAAACGTATTGGCAATTCAAAGTGACCTTTTTGCGGAATTTTCTGATTGTGAATTTGACTTAATTACAATACATCCTCCGGCAGTTCCATATTTGCCCGGAAAAAACTGGGGCATGTCAAATGGAATGGGAGTTGCAACCAACGGCGGGATTGACGGTTCCGAATTAGTGATTCGTTCTATACTAGAAGCAAAAAGGTGCCTCAAGAAAAACGGGCGGCTTTTACTTTTGCTGCCGCATTGGTGCAATACGAAAAAGGCATTCAAGGAGCTTTATGCAAATTATAAAAACGTTTCAAAATTGGCGGAGAAACGCATTGAATTTTTTCCAGCAACAACCGGCAATCCGGAGAAGGAAATGCTAGAGCATGCATACAGGTTGGCAAAAAAAGGCCAAATCAGAATAGAGTTCAAGAATGGAAAACCATATTCATATGCATCTGTAATTATGGCAGTTAAATGAGAATGCAGCATTTAATGAATAGCGAGAAGCAGAGCACGTGAAGTTGATTAACTTCTTTTTACTAATCTTTTTTGTATTGCAAATTCGTGAACTTCGTCAGAAAGAGCAAGGAGAACCGGCCCATAAAGTCTTTGAAATTCTCGAAGGTTCGCTTTTTGTCCGTTCCTGTCCAAAAAATTCCGCATGGCTATAGGATGAACATCAGCAATTTTTTGTATTTCGCGTGCTGTTTGTTTTGGAAGTTTATACTTGCTTTCACTTTCAAACCCATGTTCCTCAGGGGTTCTAAATGCAACTTCCATCCTGAGTTCTCGTTTTGCCAGATCCATTAACAGAGGAATATCAGTTTTGGTTATAACTCCTAGTTGAGTTTTAGATTTCTTTATGGCAGTATCAACCATATGGGAAAATATACTAGTATCAAGTGTGTCAATAACTCCTAAGCGTTCCCTAAGTGCAGTTCTGGCAGCATCTAATTTTTTTCTTGCAAGCTGAGTTTCTCTCTTCTGATCTCGTTGCAGGCTTTTTGTTTTACTTGAAATCCTTTTTGTTCCCATATAAAAAATAAGGATTTAGTGCCATTTAAACCTATTGGATAAATTTAAAACTCCTCTTCAAGGAGAATTTTTTCATGGAAAAAGAAGAATTGAACTCTTACAAAAAGGCCGGTGAAATAACTCTCGAAGCGCAGGAATTGGCGAAAAAAACTCTTAAAGAGGGTGCGAATCTTTTTGATTTTGCAGAGAAAATAGAAGAAGCTATCAAAAAGAAAGGCGGGTTTCCTGCTTTTCCGATAAATCTTTCCGTAAATGAAGTGGCAGCGCATTATACTCCTTCATTTGAATCAAAAGATGAACTTCCTGACGGAGCTGTGATTAAGGTTGACATAGGTGTTCATGTTGATGGGTTTATTTGCGATTCCGCTAGAACAATTGATTTTTCGGGAAAATACAAAACAATGGTTTCCGCTTCGGAAGAAGCATTGGAAGAAGCTGTGAAGCTTGCAAAAGAGGGAATGGTTTTGGGAAAAATCGGTTCCAAAATAGAATCAACAATTAAAGGAAAAGGATTCAAAGTAATTGAAAATCTTTCAGGGCATGGAGTGAAGCAAAATGATGCGCACACATATCCCACAATTCCTAACATTTCCAATAATGATTCAAAAAAACTTGAAGATGGAATGGTTATTGCAATAGAACCATTTGCCACTAACGGAGCCGGTTTTGTTAGAGAAGGAAATCAGGCGGAAATATTCCAATTGATTGAGAAAAAAGGTGTTCGCACAAAAGAGGCGCGACAAATAATGGATTTTGTGGATAAGAATTACAAAACACTTCCTTTTGCAGAACGCTGGATTCAAAGAGAATTGAAAATGCCTGAATTTGCACGCAAAGTCGGGTTAAGAGAATTGATGCAAAAAAAATGTATTACCGCATTTCCTTTATTGCATGAAAAAGAAGGTTCTATTGTGACTCAAGCTGAAACTACTCTTGTTTTGCATGATGGAAAAGTAACGCGTTTGATTTGAAAGCAACCTTTTTCTTTCTCTTTCCAAGAAAAATAAAAATTGACCAAAAAGAAAGAGAAATATGTGATTTTAATCGTTTTCATAGCCAATTAATATGGTTCTTTTCTTTTTTAGTTAAGCTTTTTTCTTTGCTATCAAGAAAAGAAAAAAGGTTAAGCCCTTGTAGTATAACCTGGATAGAATGCTGGCTTGCGGAGCCTGAGATCTGGGTTCGAATCCCAGCAGGGGCGAATTGTAAATTCAAAAGTAATTTATAGTAAAGTAAACTTACATTGATAGAATGAGAGAACCCGGAACAAGCAAAAGAATTGATACACTTTTTAGTGGAAGATTCGGAAAAAGAAGACTTGATAAAAGACAAGGGAAAGATCAAAGAGCGGAAAGAACAGACCCGGGAAGACGAAAAGCAGCAGACACATCAACCCTGGACAGAAGACGTAGAGATGATCCCCTTACCCGCAAAAACAAAGACAGGTTGAAGGACTACATATTAAACAGACTAAAACTTGGGAAAATGATATCTGTTTGTTCTGGTTGTGGGGCGGCAAAATATAGGGGAATTTTCTTTGATGTAGATAAAACAAAAAAATGGTGGAACACTATTTCTTCAAGGGTTACAGAAAAGGGAAAAATGCCAACAATATCACATAGCATCTGTGGAACATGCGCAAGAGAACTTTACCCTGATATAACAAAAGATTGGGATGTTAAGTGATCTAAATGCTAGGTTTTGGTGCGGGAAAAATTGATTTGAAAATAAACGGGTTTAATTTCCGACCCGGAGATACGATTGAGGGACACGTAGCACTAACTCTGAACAAGCCGATGAAGGCAAAAGGAGTGAAGGTTGTTCTTACCGGAACTGAAAAATTTCGCGATGCAAAGAACCGGAACACCACTAGAATAATATTCAGCCTAGAGCAAATCCTTGACGGAGAAAAGGAATATTCCGGAACACGGGAATATGATTTCAAAATGGTTATACCAAATGACATCATTGCCGGAAAAAGGTTTAACAATGAAACCATAAACCAGATAGCGGATTTTGCCAAAATGCTCGGTGGAGGAGCCAGAAGGACAACTTGGGATCTGCGCGCAAAACTTGACATTCCAATGGGATTTGATGTTGCCAAAAGCCAGCAGATAAATATTAATCCTTGAAAAAGCCCGTATTTAAAATTCTTGTTAGGGAAGAAATTCTATTGAAATTATTCGAATAATTTCAGAGTTTTAATGCAGGGGTACCCAAGCCCGGTCTAAGGGGCTGCCCTTAGGAGGCAGTGGCCCAGCGCCTTCGGAGGTTCGAATCCTCCCCCCTGCATCAATGAATATTTTAATACTTTGAAAGTAGGTTCTTTTGCATGAAAATAGGATTTATCGGATTCGGCAAAATGGGATCTTCGATTGCAAAATCCCTGAAAAAATCTGGGAAAAACGAAATAACCTGCTTTGACACGAACAATGATGTTCTCGCTGAAGCAAAAAAAACCGGTTTCAACATCGCGAGTTCTGAGAAAGACGTTGCTGAAAAGTCTGATGTTATTTTTGTCTGCGTGAAACCGCAGGATATTGATTCTGCACTCATGGAAATCAAGACAGTTTCCAATGGAAAAATAATTGTTTCAATTGCTGCAGGAAAAAAAATGTCGGCAATGAAAACTGTACTCGGCGAATCCAAAATTGTCAGGGTTATGCCGAACATCAATGCACTTGCTGAAGCCTCAATGAATGTTTTTACTACTCAAAACCTGAGTGCCATGGAGAAGAAAAAAATCTTGGAGCTGCTGAACAAATGCGGGGTCTCTCTTGAGTTACCGGAAGAAAAATTCGATGCGATTACAGCAGTTAGCGGTTCAGGGCCAGCATTTGTGGCATATTTTGTTGAGGCACTTGCTGAAGCCGGGGAAAAAAACGGTTTGGAGGCAAAAGAATCTTACGAACTGGCGTTGCAAACTCTTTTAGGAACGGCAAAATTATTGAGTGAAAACAATTGGGAGCCAAAAAAAGTGGTT
>DASRUN010000028.1:0-11863 GCA_035655435.1 archaeon
AGGGGCGCCGCGCGCGACAAGAGAATATAATACGAAAATAGTTTGAAATCCTATACTGCCGATTCATCTGCGGGCGCAAAGGCGCCCCAACGCAGAATTCTCGGCTCCAATGTTACTGAAGGCGTTAAAAAAGAATGATTAATTATACATAATTTATGCTTTCTTCACTTTAACCCCATCTGAAGAATCAAATAGTTCAAAACCTTTTTTGCGGATTTCTTCGCGCAATTTGTCCGCTTCCGCAAAATTCTTTTCTTTTTTAAATTTTGATCTTTTTTCAACAAGAGCAAGAACATCTTTAGGAACTGAGGTTTCTTTTTTTTCAAATTCAAATATTCCAAAAATCGAATCCAGTTCCTGCAGGAATTTCAAAACTGTTTGTGAGTTCTTTTTTGAAACATTTTTTTGCGAGAGAAGCGAATTCATTTTTGAAAGGAAATCATAAAGTGAAGCCCAAGCATTTGGAAGGTTGAAATCTTCATCCATTTCTTTTTCAAAATCATTGCGTGCATTTGCAACAAGTTTTTCAACTGCGGAATTTTCTTTTCCATTTGCTTCAAGCAATTCTTGGATAAAATTGTTCCACTTTTCACGATTTTTTTTCGCGGAAGCGATTGCGTCATCATTGAAATCAATGCGCGAGCGATAATGGAGTGAAGCAATAAAAAAACGGAAATCTTTTGGATTGTAATTTGCAAGCAGTTCAGGAATTGTAATGAAGTTCCCAAGGCTTTTGGACATTTTTTCCCCGCGCACATTCAAAAAACCTGCGTGCACCCAGTATTTTACAAATGGTTTTTCTCCAAAGCATGCTTCGCTCTGTGCAATTTCATTTTCATGATGCGGGAAAACCAAATCTACCGCTCCTCCATGAATGTCAAATTTTTTCCCTAAATATTTTGTGGACATAGCAGAGCATTCTATGTGCCAACCCGGCCTTCCTTTTCCAAATGGAGCATCCCAAGCCGGTTCTCCCTCTTTTGCTTTTTTCCAAAGAGCAAAATCCATTGGATTTTCTTTATCATACTTATCGGTTTCAACGCGCGTTCCTGTTTTGGATGTTTTAACTTTAATGTTTGAGAGTTTTCCGTAATCTGAGAATTTTGAAATCGAAAAATAAACCCCATCCTCGGTTTCGTAAGCGATTTTCTTTTTCAAAAGAGTTTCAATTATGGAAATGATTTCTTTTATGTGTTCTGTGACGCGTGGCATTACATTTGGTTTTTTTATTCCCAATTCCTCAAGGTCCTTCATGAACAGTTTAATGTTCTTATCAGCCAATTCGAAAATTGTTATTCCTTGCTTGTTTGCTTCTTTTATCATGTCATCATGAACATCTGTAATATTGACAATATATTTCACTTTGAAGCCTTTGAATTCGAAATATTTGCGAATAAAATCAAAAGCAGTGTAAGTTCGCGCATGCCCAATGTGCCCGGGTCCGTAAACTGTTGGACCGCATACGTACATTCCGATTTCGCCCTTTTTTATGGGTTTGAAGTCTTCGATTTGTTTTGAGATAGTATTGTAGATTTTGAGCATTTGAACCACTTATAATGAGAAGCCGGAAATATTAATATTAATTGAGCGTAAAAAGGAGGAATTGAATTTTATTGACTTTATTCATCTTCGTCGCTATCTAGTTCTTCGTCCAGTTCTTCCATTTCTTCGAATTTTTTTTCCTGATCTGTTACGAGCCTAAAATTGCCGTTTTTGATCTCAACTTCCAGGAGTTCATTGCATTCGTCGCATTTGACAAAGTCTCCTTGATCGTATTGATTGATGTCAAGCTCTATCTGTGATTTGCAAACCGGACAAGCGCATTTTAATTTTGAAACACCCATGAAAAAACCTAATAGACGCCTTCATCAAAACGCTTATAAAGGTTTTTAGTGGGAATCTGCCGAAAAATAAGGCTGGGAAATTAGAATAAGCTGAATACAAAACTCAAAAAATTGTTGAGAACAAAGGCTATTCCTACAAAAAGAACTAACATTATGAGATTCGAAAAACCGGATGTTTTTTTGGATAAAGTTCCTATTCTATAGTAAACGTGCAATCCGGCAAAGAACGCAACTATTCCAATTAGGATGAGAAGACCAAAGAGAATAATCTGTATTTCCTGCGATGGAAGCGCAATGGAGCTAACAACCGAAAGCATTTGCTCGAAAGTAATGTTCTGCCCCTGCAATGATGCGATTCTCTGGAAAAAGCCCGGAATGAAGATATTTATTAGAAGGAAAACGAAAAAGCCGGCAATTGCATTTATTAGATAAATTACCGAGAATGCGGAAAATGTTGCGGGAAAACTAATGCTCGCGTCCTTTCCCTTGAACACAATTAAAAGTACAATAAGGAGAAGTGTTGCCAAAATCCAATAAACAAGCTCTTTCGCAACCGCGAGGAGAAGCCCGCCGAAATTTATTGTAAGCCCTATGAAAACAGAAAGCAATACAAGCAGGAGGAAAGGGAATAGAAAGAAAACCAAGCCCAAGCCCATATTGGCTTTATTGTATTGCGAATCAACTATTCCTCTGATAAAATTCATAAAAAACCGGTGAGAATAAGGAAAAAGAAGTATTTAAAAGTGGCGGAAACAACAATTCTTCATGGAAAGACACGGAAAGCGGGAACCTGCAGGAAAAGAAATTGAAAAGAAAAAAGCAGATGCTGAAAAGGGCAGAATCGAAACCGCTGTCAGGCAACATTCTGAAGCTTTAGAAAAGTTGATTAATCCAAAGCTTTTACAAAGTGCAATAAATAAAATCCAAAAAGTCGAATTTGCATGGCAAAGGCAACAAGGAAAAAGAAAAATGGCAGATATGCCATTTTTTATAATTGACATTGCAACCGAGACTAACGTAGTAGGCGCTTTTTTGGGAAAGTTAGAAAGAGCAAACACGTTATTTGAAAGGTACATGAAAGAAAACCGTGGGACAAAAACCTTGGCGGAAATAAATAAATTGTTAAATTCAGAGCACAATGAACCAATGACAATAGATGAATTCAAAACATATTTTTTTAGGTTGGCAGTTAATAAATATAAACTCGAACATCACCCTGACTTTATTTGAAAGAATTGATTTTTGCCGAAGAACAATTTAACTTTTTGTTTGTTCCACTAAGTTAATGAAGGTATTTTTTTCAAAGCATGCGCGCATCCGACTTAGGGAAAGGGGAATTTCAAAAAACGAAGTTTTTGAAGGAATTGAATCGCCTGATCATGCGTATAAAAAACACGGGAAGCTTTATTTCCAAAAAGGCCTACAGAGGGGAAAAATAGAGTTTATATGCGAGAAAAAAACGGATTATTTAAAAGTAATTACTGTGTATTGGTTATAGTATGGATATAAGCTACGACAAAAATGCGGACGCAATGTATATAAAATTTAGAAAAGGAGACTTTCATAAAAACAAGAAAATAGATGACTTTACAATAATAGACCTGGATAAGGGCGGAAACTTGCTCGGAATAGAGTTCCTTAATGCCAGCAAGAGAATTCCACGTAAGTCGCTGTCTCAGGTGAACGGCAAAAATCTTATAACCGCGGTTGAATAAAATTCATTTGGAAAAAGAATCAATTTCCGCAAGCAATTTTTTGGCTTTCGCATTTTTTTCAAAGTGCTTGCGAACAGGCTCCAATAGTTCATTGATGTTTTTTGCGGTTGATTGTTTCAAATCCATTGGATGTAATTTTCCAAAAGAAAAATCCGCTTCTAATTCTGAATAAGAAGAATAAGAAACGTTTCCTCCGAATTTTGGAGGCCTTTCTATTTTAACTTCCTTGAATTTTTCGAAAATAATGTACTTGTTGTACTCAAGAATCGGATTATCAATTATTTGTTTTTCCGGACAATAAGCTTTGTTGATTTTTTGTTCAACTTCTTTGGAAGAATCAGTCATAAAGATAGCGCTTTGCGGATTTGATTTGGACATTTTCATTTCTATTACTCTGTCAACTCCCTCCGCAGCGGAATTTATTTGTGTTAAACCCAAAAGCATGTGATGATGAACAGCTACGGGTTTTTTGTAACCCAATTTTGGAGCGAGTTCGCGGCAAAGAACATTTACTTTTCTTTGATCCATTCCCAATTGAGCGATATCAATGTCCATTTGGAAAATGTCCGCGGTTTGCATGCAAGGATACAAAATCTGCGAGGCTTGCTGTACATCTGATTCCGAACGCCCCATTATTTGCCCTGTACGGATAATTCTTTTCAAGGTTGAGATAGTGGCAACTTTCATTACTTTTGCCCAATAGTTTTCATCTTTTACAAAATCCGAAGCCCAAAGAAATTTTACGTTTTTCATGTCCATTCCTGCAGCGCTCCAAACTTCTTCCATATAATGACCGGCTTGCTGGATTTTTGAAAGATCCCCCCCAAGTTTGTTGTTCGCCCAAGCATGCCAATCAGCCACAAGAAGATTGAACTTACATCCAGCTTTGGTCATTTTGTTTACGTTGATTGCGCGCAAGATTCCCTGCGCAATGTGAATCTTTCCGGATGGTTCAAAACCATCGTAAGCAATCGGCTTTGAATTTGTTTCAAGAAGGGTTTTGAGTTCTTCTTCGGTTACAATTTCTTCTCCAACCTGTTTTATGAGTTCCATTCTTTTTTCTGTATCCATGCGCAAAAACCAAGTAAATTAAATGCTTTCAAGTTTAAAAAACTGATTAGTGGCAATGGAAAGCAAATTAAATGGTTGCCTGCAAAGAAGGTTTCTATGACAACAGTGTTGGCATTCGGAACATTTGATTTATTGCACCCCGGACACTTGAGCTATTTGAAGCAGGCGAAAAAGCTTGGGGATAGGCTTGTTGTTATTGTTGCCACCGATGCGAATGTGAAAAGGATTAAGGGAAAAAAACCGGTTAACGATCAGAAACATAGAAAAGAATTGGTCGCAGAATTGAAAATTGTGGATGAGGTTTTTGTGGGATTTGAGGATGACATGATTAAGAGCGTGGAAAAAGTAAATCCGGATATTGTTGCATTGGGCTATGATCAAAATCCAAGTGATGAAAAAATAAGAAAAATTTTTGAGGAAAGAGGAATTAAGGCAAGAATTGTGAGGATGAAACCTTACAAAGAGAATGAGTACAAGAGTTCGAAAATAAAGGAAAGGGCAAAAAAACATGTTTAAAATAGATGCAAAAATGGAAAAATTTGGAACAGAGCTGCGGAAAAATTTCAAATTATGTTTAAACCCGGGAAGAATAAATTAATAATGGGAAAAAGCCTTATTTTTGGATGGCAATAGATTATTTTTGGGCAATAACAAACATTCTTGCATTTTTTGATGTTATTGTCCTGAGTTTTGTAATATTTATTTTAATAAACATTATACGCAGATATAAAAAAAAATACTCTTTGAATGTTGACACGCGATTGCTTGTTCTTGGCTTCGTCATTTATTGTATCTATAAGATTACATGGATTTGGATAATTTACACAAAACAAGTCCAGACTTTTTTTAGTTCCGGTTTTATGCCGAATTTCCTTCTTTTGATAGGCGCCTTTTTGATTTATTCGGTTATCACTAAAACAAATACCTTGCTTGGAGTTGGTATGAATGACTCTAACCGCTGAAAGCATTGCAAGTGTTTTGTTCCATTTTGCGGGAATGGTTTTAATGACGCTGGCATTTATTGAAATGGCTCTTATTGTGAAAAAGTTTTCGCAAACCGAGGTTGAAAGCGTTTGTTTTCCCGGAACAATGCTCCCAATGTACCCGCTCCTTATAACCATTGGAGGCCTTAGTTTCGTTTATTTGACATTTGCTTTTTTGCAGGTTTCGCTGATGCCTGATGACATTGCCCTTGAGTTCGAGCCAAAGCTGAGGTATATAGGAACGGGCATCACGCTTGTTGGGGGACTTTTGGCCTTGTACGGAATCTATAAATTCAACTTGCAATTAAAATTAAAGGAGGGAAAAATTTGAACAAAGAATCTTTAATAGCCGGCTTTGCAATTTTTATTCTACTCTTATTTTTTCTTTCGAATGTAAGCTCACTAACCGGAAATGTTGTTCTTGAAAACGGCGAAGCTGCTGGAGAGGAAATACACGAGGTTTACAAGTTTGAATTCACACAAATAATTCTTGTAATAATTTTGTTGACGGTAATAGTTTGGTATTATTATTCGAGGTAAAAAAATTGGTGTGCTAATGGCGGTATCAAAAAAATTTGAAAGAATAAACATTGCCGCATTTATCTCTGTGTTGCTTGCGGCAGTCTTATTGGGTTTTATTGTGCACGAACTTGTCCATGTTGCTTTGATAAAAAAAGCTACAACAATTACACTTCATTTTGGCGAATCACAAAATCTTATAAGTGTGTGCTGCCTTGGACCTTTAGAATCCGCAAACGAAGAAATAGCTTATTTCATACAGTTTGTGGTTACGATCGGCTGGATTATAGTTAATTCCAATGTGTTCAGAGAAAAAGTGTGATCATCTTCTCCGAAGCAAAATTTTTTCTCTCTCGTATTCCTTTTCCGCGCCCTCAGGCTTCATGAGAAAATCAATGTGCTTTTCCAATTCTTCAATGCGCTTTTTTGCCTCGCGATGCTCTTTTGCTCTTATTTCATTCATCTTATCAATAAGTTTATAGAGATCCGTGTCTTTTTTTTTCAATTCTTTTATTTTGTCCATTAATTTCAAATTCGAAAACCTGTAAAAATAAACTAGAATAGCGGTGAAGAAAAGGTAGCTCCCGATTATCAGGAGCGTGTCCTGCGACAAAACAATGTTTTCGAAAACCATTTCAATCCTCCAAACCCAATATTTTTTCCAGGAAGTGTTCGTGCGAGATTTTCCCCGGTTTTTTCCCGCCTTTCAATCTCGGCAATATAGTTTGACCTATAAATATTAAAAGGATTACCCCGACAGCGCCCCATAGGATGTTCACCGCATTTGAAAGATCCAGTGCTGACTGGTTTTGGGTTATCTCAACAAGAGATCTAACCCTGGACATTTCAGTGTTGGCTTCCACAATCTCATTGTCAAGGCCCTCGAAATCAAAGTTGGAGGCATGGTTTCTCATCAATTCTATTTTCTCTCTTAGGAATTTCATTCTCTCCGAAAGGAAATTTCCCGCAGAACCAATATTAATATTTTGACCGGCTAATGCCTCATACTGCTGGAGCTCTTTATCCAATTGGGTTATTATTTCCACATAATATGTTTGCGGGCTTGTAAGAGTAAAAGTGCAGAAGGATTCCTTTTCAACGTCCTTGAAAATAAGTCTTGCGCGCGCAGTGTAAGTGCCGAATGGAAGCGAATCCGGAATGAATACAGAAGCATTTTTGTCAAAGCTTCCATTTGGAATTACGGCATATGGGGATGAGGAAAAGCCGAATTTTTCTCCGGTGCTGTTTTGTATCCACCAACTCAAATCAACATCCTCATAATAATCTCCAAAGTTCATTGCCTTGATTGCAAAATTAAACGGCTTTCCCGAGCGCGCCACAATCTGATCGCAAACAACCTCTAAATCATACCTTAGGTCTCCCACAATGTCAAAGCGCTTTGTCTGAATATCATATACTACTCGCTTGTCCAAAGAGGCAAGGGTTATTGTAACAAGGTAAGTTCCGGCCGCATCAGGCGTCCAGACTTCCGGAAAATCAACGCGAGTGGTTTTGCCTGAAACAAGAAACAAAACTTTTTCTTCAGAATAAGCCACAACCTGGTTTCCTCTTACAACCTGCAATTGTACAAGAAAGCTTGTTGCAATTGGAATGCCGTGGGACATTAGCAAGGTTGCAGAAGCAGGAAAACCAATCTCCAACTTGTCAAATTCAAAGTTTCTTGTAGCGGCCTTTAGACCCTCACTACCAAAACCGGAACCTCCTCCTGAACCTCCTGATCCTCCACTTCCACCACCTGAACCTCCTGATCCTCCACTTCCACCGCCTCCGGAATCGCCTCCCCCTGAACCGGCTGCGTTCACGGAGAACCTCCCCAAACTATTCGAATCATTGTTGGAGTTGCATTCAAAGGTTGATGTGGCGGAATAACTTCCTGAAGTACTCGGCGCGGCAAAGGAAAAGGTGTATTCTCCCGTTCCCAAATCCGTCATGTTTTGGTCGGAGTAAAGCGAGCCGGAATCAGGTTTGAAAACATCAATGGTTCCGTTCAAATCCACGAAAGCATTTCCGTCTGAATTTGTAACATTATTCCTAATAGTTACTGTATTTCCGGCATCATAACTGGCATTGTTGTTGAGAAAAGAAATTACAATATTGAAATCAACCGCGTAAACATACTCGTTCATATCATAAGTGTCGTTGACATTATTTGTATCGCTTGCATGTATTTGAAACTTATAAGTTCCATTTACATCAAAAGTGTAAGTGAAATTATAATTGCCGTCATTCTGGTTTACAAAAGTAATATTGTTGGTGTCTACAGGCTCATTCACAATAGCCGTAACAGTTGCGTTTGAATCCGCAATACCGCTTGGATGGCTGTACACTTTCACATTCAACGCTTGTTGCCCCAAAGAATCCAAACACCTTGGTGTCGAAAAAACCGCGGAAATACTTGTATCGGCAGGATTAACCCAGGTTAGAGTGTGGTTGTTCTGCGTTCCGGCAATCATGAAAACAGGAAAAACCCAGAGCAAAAACAAAAGCAAAAGTATTTTTTTCATTGTTAATAGTACGGATACTATTAATATTAATATTTGGATTTTCCTCCGGAGAAATAAACCTTATTTACTGAAGCTTTTGCTAAAAATGCACGAAAAATAGTAAATGGAATTTGAAACAAGAAAAAATAGTTAGATTTATAGACTGCAGAGGAAAGAATTTTACTTTTGAACAGTTATGTTAAACGCAAACGGAAACCTTGAAGGAGCAATCGAGTTCACGGTGTCAAAGTAGAGATTTCTATACTTAAACTCCCACTCCTGTTTTTTGTCAATTGGAGGCGTTGTGATTAGGAAGCCTATTGAATAATCTCCGGGAGGGGTGTTTGGCTTGAGCTTTCCCGTTATTATTATTTGCTGTACCCAATCTGAAGTAAATTTTGGAAAGGTCGGCGTTAAAAGGAAAGTATCCGGAGTAACTTGAATGTCAAAATGCTCAAGAGATTCGCTTGTTGGAATTATTGTTGTTCCTTGATATGTTTGAACACCATAACCCGTGTAAAAGAAAACAACCGCGGTAAACTCATCTCTCCCGGATTTGCTGAGAATATCAGCTTGATCTGCGGGATAAGAACCATAACCGTTTGTTGCCCAATACTTTGGATCGGGTTCAGTCCAATACTTTATCCCGCTTTCTTTAAAGCCCGGGTAAAATTCAGGTTGCATATAATATCCCTCGGACAGGAGGCCGATTGAATAGGTTCTTCCTGTAGCGAGAAGGAATGCGATTTCACTGAAATCAGTTGGAATTGGAGGCAATTCATTGAAAACCTCGGATTCTGAATTCAAGGAAAAATATTCCGGAACCTTTTCTATCGGAATATTCAAATGCTCTGCGGCTTTCTTAAACAAATCATAAGATTCTCTTTTGGGTTTGAAAGTTTCCTCGAAGTATCTCTGTCTAACAGGAAAAGAAGACGGGGAAACCGTGAGATCCTCTGAACTTGCGGTTGTTTCAACTGAATCGATTTGTGTTGCATCTGTTTGGATTTCGGAATCAGCAATAGTTTGCGTTTCGCCGGGAAGGATTGCCAAACCCTGGGTTGAATTAGAATTATTAATAAGCAAAAAAGTAATCGCACCAACAAGAACTACGACAACAATCAGAAGAACAGGATTAAAACCATTATTTTTTGTAATGGGAGAGTCTTGTTTTTCCTTTTCCGCATCCATTCAATCACATTCTGAATAATAAAATTGAACTTGATAAAGTATTTAAATGAGAGCCCATGCGAAAGAATTTCGGCATTAACTCGCGATTGAAGTTGTTTGATATGTTACGGCGTGCGAACCCTGTGAAACCCCATTACCAAAGCCCGCATTAAAATCTCCGGAAAAACACAATTGATTGGTATCGCTTGCCGCAAGAGAACTAACAAGCCTTCCAGCACTAGTTTCATTATTCACATTATAATTCCTACAAGTAGTCGCAGTAACCGGATTTGTAGCAACCGTAACAGTACAATCCTGTGCCCAACCGCCCAAACCACTTGTACCACAACCAGAACCAGTACCCATCCAAACCTTCAAAACAAGATTAGTATCAACACCGGAAAAACCTGCAGTAAAATTCCCATCCAAATTGAATGCAACATTCCCATTATTCGTAACAGTTGCTCCTGCAGTACCGGCAGCCTGGCAAGCTGATCCGGCAGAAGCCGCATCATAAGGAAGGCACTTAGAGCCATTACCATCTATATCAGAATCAAACACACAATTTGTTTCAACAAAGAAAAAGTTACTGGAACTACACGCACCTCCATAAGCAAGAGTATGACTCACACTAGAAGGAACAACCCAAGTCATAGTAGTATTAACCTCAGTAGCCGCATAAACAAAAAACGCACAAAAAATTGTGAGATAAACAACTAAAATCTTCAAACCAATTTTCATTATACAATCCCTTTTCAAAAAAAACTATGCAATAAATAACAATAAACCCATTAATATTCTTTTCGCTTAAAAAACAAATTTCTTAATCAACAATTATTTCCAATTCAAAAACAGGTTTGTTCGCACTCACAAAACCCGCATCAAAATATTTTCCAATTACCTCGTTTTTCCACTTGTCGCTCAATTCTTTTTCGGGATTAACAACCTTTACAAAAAATTTGTATGATCCGCTTGGAGTTTCTGTTTGCGAATCAACGATTATTTCAATTCCTTTTGCCCAATTTTTTTCGAATTTTGGGAAATTCGGTTCAAGCAAAAAAACATTTGGAGAAACTTTGGCAGCAAAAAAAGATTTTGCACCATTGTTTTCCGGTTCGATTACAAGTTTCACACCTTGATAAGATCGTACTCCATAACCCGAGTGGAAAAAAAACTTTGTTTTTGCTGTTTCCCCCGATTTTAGGTAAATTGTTTTTCTCAATGGATAGGAACCATACCCATATGCCGCATAATGTGTTGTTGAGGGATTTGTCCACTGAGGAAGACCTGTTTCAAGAAATGAGGGATAGAATTCGGGTTGGAGAAAATATTTTTCGGAAAAAAAGAATTCATCGCGAAAACCCCCATTGTGAAAAAGCGAAACAATCACATTGAAATCATTAGGGGGAGAAGGAAGCTCTGAAAATACTCCGGAAGAAACTCCATAAGAGGAGCGCTGCAAAACAAGTTGGTTTTGTGAATTTTCATTCGAATTATTGTCAAGAAAATTTTCTCCGGAAAAATTGTTTTCTGCTTGGATGAAAAAGAAAAAAAATAATGCAAATAAAATTAATGCGGCAAATATTGCAGGAATAACAATTTTTTTGTCCATTAGAATCACAAAATCAAAAAATCAAAAAAGTATCATGTCGGACTGACGCTGGCGGAATTCACATCCCTTGATTCTGTTAGAACTCCTGCAGTTACAAAATCCGCCCAAAGGAACATGTTCAAATCCTTTGTTCCGGTAGAATAAGTTGCTTTTCCAATACTTGGGGCACTTGTGGTTATTTCAACGCAGTTAACATCAGAGGCGCCGGAACAAACGGATGACCAGCCCGTGTATGCTTGTGAAACCTTGAGCTTGAGGGTTGCGGGAAGCGCGGCATTCAAATCAAGAGTAATGTTCAAATCCGAGCTTGTTGTACTCTGGTTATCATAAACAAAAAGGTAAATCGAGGAAGTTTGTCCTTCCGGATCAACCTTTGTTTGATCGGCAAAACCGGTTAAATCCGTTGTTTCAAAATAACCTTTTTCACAGTCAGCCGAACCATCGG
>DASRUN010000029.1:0-13526 GCA_035655435.1 archaeon
CCGATTTCTTTTCTAATTCCCTCAATTGTTTCCTCATCAACATCCTCAAAGCCCTCTCTATGAAGTTCTTCTTTGCTCGCATGCCTATTTGCAATAAGTTCTCCAATAGTTGACATATCAATACCGTAAAAGCACGGGCTCCTTATCGGGGGGCAGGAAACACGCATGTGCAATTCTTTTGGCTTGGCTTTTGTTTTAATATAATTAACAAGCGCGTGAGAAGTAGAACCTCTAACAATCGAATCATCAACCAAAATAACTTTTTTATCCTTGAGAACGGATTTGTTCAAATTAAATTTTTCTTTTATCCTCGCCAACCTGTCTTTGCTTTCAATAAAAGTTCTTCCCACATATCTGTTTCTTATCAAACCTTCCATTGAGGCAACACCAAGAGTGTGAGCATAAGCATCAGCTGCCGGTTTTGCTGTATCAGGAACAGGGACAACAATCCAATCGTCTCCTTTAACCTCTAATTTTTCCTGCTTTGCAAGCTCGACACCAAGACGCCACCTTGTCTGATACACGGAACGACCATCAATAACGGAAGTTGCGTTTGCAAAGTAAACCCATTCAAACATGCAATGAGCATTTTTTTTGCTTTTAGCATAACGCTTTACTTCCACGTTTCCGTCTTTTACTAAAAGCATTTCTCCCGGTTTCATTGACTGGAAACCATTGTCACTAAGATTTGCAAGCGCAACACTTTCAGAAGCAGCGCCGATAAAATCATCCGAAAGAGCGTAACACATTGGTCTTATTCCAAAAGGATCGCGCATTGCAGCCATTGTTCCTTCAGCATCAAGGTAAACAATATTATAAGCGCCGTCAAATTTTTCGGAAAGATTTGAAAAAACCTCTTCCATTGGAACTCTTTTATCGCCCAATTGTTCTTTTTCCAATTGATGCAAAATAACTTCAGTATCAAGATTTCTAACCAAATGATAATTTTTTTTCTGAAGCTCTTCCTTCAATTCAACAAAATTCGCAAGATTTCCGTTGAATGCAAATGAAAACCATTTCCATTTCCTTCCATGATGTCTTTCAAAAGGCTGTGCTCCTCCAAGATCATCTCCCCCGGAAGTACTATAACGCAAATGTCCGATTCCTTTTGAGCCTTCATACCTTTTCATTATGGCTTGAGCTTTTGGTTTTATTTTTGTGGAAAAGGCTTCCGCAACCATTCCCTGTTTTTTAAAAGTATCAATTAATTGAGGCCTGTTTTCGTTAAAAGTTGTTATTCCTGCGGCCAATTGGCCTCTATTCTGCATTTGGAGAAGCATTTCGTAAAGATAGTAAGCAGAGCCGCCAATAGGATATTTTGACATGGGCTTGGGCAGGTAAACTGCGGCAATCCCGCACTCTTCCTTGATCTCACCGGCCATTGAAAACAATAGAATTGGAAGCAGGAGAGAATTTAAACGTTTCTTCCCTGAAAATTGTTGTGACCCCTAACCGGAGAGTAGAGGTAACCTTTTCAGACAAAAAACTTGATTCCGGCGGAATTTCAACTAAAAATGATATTATAGAAGATTTACACATAAAAGAAATAGATTCCGTGAGAACAAGCGAAATATACTATTTCTACTCAAAAATTGATGAAAAAAAACTTGCCGAAATATCCGAAAAAGTTCTTACAGATCCGCTCACGCAAACATACTCTTTGAAAGGAAATGCAATAAAGGATTTTTCCTGCAGCGTGGAAATAAAATTGCACGAAGATGTAACAGATAATGTTGGAATTGTGGCACAGGAAGCTGTGGAAGATTTTCTAGGAAAAAAACTAGAAGGAAAAATCAGGGTTTCGAGAAAATATTATTTTTTCGGAAAAATTACAAAACAAACCGCGGAAAAAATTGCAAAAGAACTTCTTGCGAATTCGGTAATAGAAACATTCGAGGTCGAGGTAAAATGAGCGAAATCAAATTGTGCAAACTCGCAAAAAACGAATTGAATTTACTCAGCAAAAAAATGCTTCTCTCGCTTGATGAGAATGAAATGACGGAAATACAAAAACACTATCAAAATTTAGGAAGAGAACCGACACAAATTGAACTTGAAACAATCGCACAAACATGGAGTGAACATTGCAAGCACAAAACTTTTGCCGCAAAAATAATTTACGAAGAAAACGGAAAACCGGAGGAAATAAACTCGCTGTTCAAAACATTCATAAAAAAAGCAACGGAAAAAACAAACAAAAAATGGCTTGTCTCGGTTTTCTCTGACAATGCCGGAATCATTGAATTCAACAAAGAATACAATATTGCAATGAAAGCAGAAACCCACAATCATCCGAGCGCACTCGAACCATACGGCGGCGCAAACACGGGTCTCGGAGGCGTGATAAGAGATATTTTAGGAGTTGGATTGGGAGCAAAGCCGATAGCAAACACGGATGTATTCTGCTTTGCAAACCCGGAAATTGATAGTTCAAAAATTCCAAAAGGAGTTTTGCATCCGAAAAGAATTTTCAAAGGAGTTAGAATGGGAGTACGCGATTACGGAAACAGAATAGGAATTCCAACCGTGAACGGCGCAATACTTTTTGATGATCGCTATTTGGGAAACCCGCTTGTTTACTGCGGAACAATAGGATTGATTCCAAAAGGAATGGAAAAAAAAGAAGCAAAACCAAATGATTTAATTGTAACAATCGGCGGAAGAACAGGAAGAGACGGAATTCACGGAGCCACATTTTCAAGCGCGGAACTTGATTCAAACGTTCCAAGCAGCGCGGTCCAAATAGGAAATCCAATAGAGGAGAAAAAAATGATGGATGCGCTCCTCAAAGCGCGCGACCTCAAACTTTACAATGCGGTTACGGATTGCGGAGCGGGAGGATTCTCAAGTGCAATAGGGGAGATGGCATCTGAAATCGGAGCAAAAGTACACCTTGAAAAGGCGCCGCTCAAATACAAAGGACTGCTTCCATGGGAAATTTGGGTGAGCGAAGCACAGGAAAGAATGATCATCAGCGTGCCGGAAAAAAATTTGAAAAAACTATTCGAAATCTGTGAAATTGAGGGAACAGAAGCAACTGTTATTGGAGAGTTCACAGATACAAAGAAATTGGAATTATTTTATGAAGGAAAATCCGTTGGAGAACTTCCAATGAAATTTTTGCACGAAGGCGTTCCAATAAAAACTTTGAAAGCAAAATGGAAAACAAAAGAAACCCCGGAAAAAATTGAAGAAACAAAAGATTATGCAAAAACACTCAAACAACTTTTGGGAATGCCAAACATTGCCTCGAAAGAAAAAACAATAAGGCAATATGATCACGAAGTTCAAGGAGGAGTTGTTGGAAAACCGCTTGTGGGAGAAAATCAAGATGGGCCGGCAGATGCGGCAATTGTAAGACCGATTTTAGATGATTGGAAAGGAATAGTAATCAGCAATGGAATAAACCCGCTTTACTCGGATCTTGATCCTTACTGGATGGCATGCTCCGCAATAGATGAAGCATTGAGAAACGCTATTTGTGTTGGAGCGGATTTTGAAAAAATAGCAATTCTTGATAATTTTTCCTGGGGAAACCCTGAAAAAGAAAATGTTCTCGGAGAATTGATAAGAGCATGCAAGGGCTGTTATGATGCTTCAATTGAGTTTGGAACGCCGTACATTTCCGGAAAAGATTCGCTTTACAATGAATATACAAATGCAGGCAAAACAATTGCAATTCCCGGAACACTGCTTATTTCCGCAATGGGAATAATAGAGGATTCGAGGAAAAAAATTTCAATGCCATTCAAAAAAGAAGGGAATGCGATTTACATTTTAGGAGAAACATTTGCGGAACTTGGGGGATCACACTATGCGAAAATAAATAACACTCTTGGAAAGAATGTTCCGAAAGTAAGATTTGAAAAAGCAAAAAAAATGTTTTCAAAATTAAGCAAAGCAATGAAAGAACAAAATGCTGATTCCAAAGTAATTGTAAGCGCTCATGATTGCAGCGAAGCAGGAATAGGAGTTACAATAGCAGAAATGTGTTTTTCCGGAAATAAAGGCGCTGAAATATTCTTGGAAAAAATCCCTCTTGGAGAAAAAATTGAAAGAAATGATGTTGTTCTCTTTTCAGAATCAAACTCCAGGATTATTGTGGAAATTGATGCATCTAAAAAAAATGAATTTGAAAAGCAAATGCAAGGAGTTGCATTTGCGGAAATAGGAACTGTTACAACAGGAAAAGCGCTTGTAGTTAATGGACTGAATGGAAAAATAATAATAAACGAACCAATTGAAAATTTGAAAAAAGCATGGAAAAAAACTTTGGATTGGTGAAAAAAATGAAAGCAATTGTTTTGAGAACCGCCGGATCGAATTGCGATGCTGAAACCGTGTTCGCGCTCAAAAAAGCCGGGTTTGATGCGGAAAATGTTCATATAAATGAACTTATCAGCGGAATGAAAAAACTTGAAGATTATAGATTGTTAGCAGTTCCGGGTGGATTCAGTGCCGGAGATTATTTGGGTTCCGGAAAAGTGTTTGCAAACAAAATAATGTACAAACTCAAAAGCGAGGTTCCGGAATTCGTTGAAAGAGGAAATCTTTGCATTGGACTTTGCAATGGTTTTCAGGTTCTTGCAAAAGCAGGAATACTCCCGGGATTTCAAAACAATTACAATGAACAATTAATCAGCGTAACCCTGAATGAACCCCTTGGATTCAAATGCATTTGGGTGAAACTCAAGGCACAGAAATCAAACTGCGCTTTTACCGAAGGAATAACAGAACTTGATGTTCCAATAGCACATGGAGAAGGAAGATTCATAACCAAAAATAAAGAGGTTCTTGAAAGGCTTTACAAACACAAGCAAATTGTATTCAAATACGAAAACAACCCGAATGGATCGCAGGATGATATTGCGGCAATCTGCGACGAAACAGGAAGAGTATTTGCATTAATGCCACACCCTGAAAGAAATCTTTTCGGAATCAACAAACCTAATTCTGCATTCGGAAAAATAAACGAAACTGGGGAAGGATTGAAGATATTCAAAAACGCATACGATTATTTGAAAAAATGAAAGAGTTTAAAAAAAGAGAATTACACAGGAAAAGGTTCTGTTGATAAAAAATGCTAATACGAATCCCGCGCCATTTACAAACAAAACGAGTTCAGGACAGGAATCCTTTAGTTAACCTTCGAGCAACAAGAGGATTTAATGATAACCCGCATTTACCGTATGTTGGAATATTTGCAAAAGGGCGAAGGATAGGTTTTTGCACTAGAGGACATAGAAAGATTGCACAGGCTCACAGAGGCAAAGGATATTTTGAACAGGCACTCGCACATTTGGAAGAAATAGAAAAACATATTTTTGAAGAGGGGTTCTTTGAAGAATACACACAAATACTTATTGAAGAATTAATAACAAACACCCCTTATGCAAGATTTGAAACACGAAATGCAAGAAACGCGATCAGCACACAAATTGAAAAAGCCCACATTGATTTTACCACACTTCCGGAAATACGGGAAAGAATGATCGGAGAAGGTTATAGGACACACAAATCAACAATTGATTTTCTTCGGAGAATGGGATTTAAAGGAAACGCCGCGGAAGCCGAGATAAGCAAATTTATTATAGACAATAAATCTAAGCTGAAAGATAAAGCAGTTTATCTTCTCATAAAGCCGATTAAACAAAACTAACCCAAAAATCCCCTTTTATCTGCGGCACGCATTATGTTTTCCTTGAGAGAAGTGTAATTTTTTTCCTTGAACGCCTTGAAAGCATTTGAAGTGAATTTTCTGTGATCTATGTTAACTTCGAAGTCCTTGAACAATTCCTTGACTTTCTTTTTCAATTCATCGGAAAGCAAAGGACTTGAATCGTTGTAATACACAAGCGCGTCCCTCAAATCCAATTCAATATTCGGATAAAATTCCCTTAATTCCTCAAACTCTGAAGCGCTCAAAGCATTCAACCCCAAGATTTCAGGCGGAACGCCGATGGAATAAAGTGCAGCCGCAAACTTTATCGCACGCGGCAAAAAAATTCCCTTTAATTCGCGCGAATAACCAAACAAGCCAATGTGCAATTTTCTTTTTCTCCTTTCAGGAACAAACTTCGCAAGATCATTAATAACAGGAGCAAGCTTTACGATTTCCTTCCTGTATTCCGCAGAATACTTGTCCACAATCTTCATTGCTTTTTTTTGGTCAAATTCTTTCTGCTTTGACTTTGTTCTTTCATTCAAAATTTTTACCGCATTTTCAACATCATGCGGTTCATTGTCATACTTGAAAGACGATTGAATGGAAAAAGTGTGAACGCTCGAATAGCCTTTTGCAACACGCTCTGCGGTTTGCGGGCGCATATTGCCTCTAAAAGGAGCCGAACCAACACCAATAATCGGGTAAATTTTTACACCGGTTTCCTCCTCCACATTTTGGAGCTTCTGCAAGGCAATTTTGTTGAACAAAACCGCACTCAAAGAACCGTAATTTAATGCCGGATCTGAACGTGCGAGGAAAACTCTTTGCGATTCCAAATCTTTATCGGATAAATACTCTTTTGTGATATTATCCACGTTCAAAAACTGTTCTCTATCTTCGAAAAGCGGAATAACATTAATTGTTTCCGGCCTGAAAACACCAATCCAGTCTGAAATCTTTTTTCCAGAACCGTTTAATTCCTTATTCTGTTTTCCTGCAACAAAATTTTTGTAATACTTGTAAACCAAATCCGCGGATTCCGCGCTTTGACACATAGGAAGAATAACCTCAAAAATCGGGCTAACATCTCTTCCATAAACAAGCTTTGCCGCATCAAATGAACGAGGAATGCTTTCCAATGTTTCAAGCAAAATCTTCGCTTCCGCTTTTTCTACATCAGGGTTTGGAACGCGCATTGTGAGGAAAACATCCTCTCCCAAAACTTTTTCCTTGAAAAAAGATTCATATTTTGTCAAAAGTTTTTTAACAACAAAATTGTCAACTTCTTTTCCTTCAGAATCCCACATCTGTTCTGTGCACCCAAGATGCGAGAATGCATAGTATGCTTCCTGGATTTCGTCTTCTCCTCCAAGTTCGGGGCTTTCCGCAAAAAACGGCAGCCTAACATTATCAGGATGTTGAGTGCTCATTGTTTTTGGAATTTTTTTCATTTTTTTCACCAGAAAAATTCAATTTCAATAGTTCTTTTTAATGAAACCCTCAATCAGGTTAAATGCCTCATCCAAAGTTTTTTCAGGAGGCAAAAAAACCATTCTAAAGTGATGAGTTCCTTCCTTTTGGCCGAAACCCTCTCCATGAGTGACAAGAACCCCGGTTTCGCGTAGCAATTTAAGCACAAATTCCTTGTCGGATTTTATTTTCAGAGAAATTTTTGGAAAAAGATAAAACGAACCCTTTGCATTCACGGTTGATAAACCCCTTATTTCCGAAATACGCTTGTACGCAAAATCCCTTCTTTTCTTTAATTTTGAAATCATTTTTGGAATATGATCTTGGGGGCCGTTCAAAGCAGCCTCTATTGCAATCTGCGCCATTCCGGAATTTGTCAGGCGCAATCTGCATAATCTTTTAATTGCTTCAAAATATTCATCCAATTTTCCATCTGAATCCTGTTTGTAAATCCAACCGCCCCTGAATCCCGGAGCCATATAATTCTTTGAAATGCAACCCAAAGAGATAACAGGAACTTCTTTTGCAACAGAAGCAATGGAAGAAAATGATCCTTCGTAAATTATTTGATCGTAGGTTTCGTCGCATATAATGGGCAAATTATTTTCAGCAGCAACTTGAACTACATCTTTCAAATTGGATTTGGAGAGAAGACCCCCGGTTGGATTTCCCGGATTAATGAGAACAATGGCCTTTGATTTTGAATTAATTTTTTTTTCCAAATCAGGAACGTTAACCTGCCAATCGTTTTCCTCATCCAATTCATATTCATTTGCAATTGCTTCCAAAAAAACAAGTTCGCCGTTGTAAACAGAATAACCCGGTTTTGGGAGTAAAATGTTTTCGCCGCGATCAAGAAGAGAATCAAGCAAAATTTTTATTGCTTCCCCGCCGCCGACAAAATTTACAACATCCTCTTTTGAAACATTCTTTGCCCCAACTTTTTTTGCATATGAAGCAACTGCAGCTCTTGCATTATCAGAACCAAGTGCATTTGTGTATGATTCGGCCTCTCTTTTGCGTTCATTAATAAGTTCCCATAAATGAAAAGGAGCTCTAAAATCAAAAGGAATCGGATCTCCTGTATTTAGGTACAATACTTTCTTCCCGCCTTTTTCGACTCCCTGTGCAACCGGCACAAGATCCCTATTAGCGTGGCGAACATTCAATGTTCTCTGCGCGGGAACAACGGTTTTCATGGCAATTAAAGGATGCCACAATTAATTCTTAAATCGAATTACAAATGACCTTAAAAACGAATTTTGCATCTAAATTGAGCCAGGAAAAGAGCGGAAAAGATTTAACTAAATAAAGAGTAAAATTGTATGAATGGCGCAACATAAGGAAGTAAAACTAAAGCACATATATCCAAGCGATGAGAAAGCACTGGTGCCGAGAACCTATGTAACCCTTGGCGGAAAAACAGTAGGTTTTGCTTACCGAGGGCATAGAGAATTGGGTGTTCGCGGACAAAAAATTTTTTCTCGAGCACTTGAACTGCACGAGGAAAGGGAAAGAGAAATATTCAGATCCGGAAGATTTAATGAATACAGATCGGAACTGCTTGCAAGCATGAAACAAAATCATATAGCCGCCCCATTTTTAGATGAGATTGAAACACTTGTAAAACCCACACATATCGATTACACCGGTGAACCAAAAGTTGGTGCAATATTAATTCATAAAGGATACAGACCCACAAAACTTGCAGTCAGCATACTTGAGGGCTATGGAATGAAAAAGAATGCCAACCCACAAGAACAAATAGAATTTTTAAATAAAAATAGACAAATAAGAGGGATTTTTGTATTTCTAAAAGAAGCACAACCGTAATGCTAAGTTTTGCCAAAAAAAACCCGCAAAACGCATAAATACTACTTTTAACTTTTAACTTCCATGCAAATACCAAAAAATGTTCTTTTGCTTGGAGATAAGGGATTGTTGAAAAGCGCGATCCCGAAATTCAAGGCAAAGAAAATCCAGGAATGGAAAGGAAAGAATTTTCCTCTTTACAAATTCGAACTTGGAACTCAAACATTTGGATTAAGCCATTACTATTATGGCGCGAGCGCAGCCGCAGTTAACCTTGAAGATCTAATAGGAAACGGCGGGGAAAACTTTATTTTCCTCACACTTGCAAGACCGATTGCCGATGATATTAAAGCAGGAAACATTGTTCTTCCCACACGCGCAATAAGAGACGAAGGAACAAGCTTCCATTATTTAAAACCCGCAAAACAGGTTATTGGAAACATCGAAATAGAAAAAAAACTCAAAGAAGAGCTCAAGAAAAATTCGCTCAGCGCAAAAATAGGATTAACCTGGACAACAGATTCTCCTTACTCAAAAGTCAGAAAAACAAGGGAAATAATAGAATCCAAAGCGTTTACAATTGACAATGATAGCGCGGCAATGTTCGCGGTTGCACGCTACAGAAACGTTTTCCTAGGAGGAATGCTCCTTGTAAGCGAAGCATCAATCAGGGGAAAATTAAAGGAAAAAGTCAACGATCCATTGAAAGAGCTCAAAGCACATCTTCTAGGGGTTTGTGCTGATACACTTAATGCAAAAACATTTTGGCAAACATTGAGAGAAGAAAAACAAAAGGAAAAAACATACGCAAACACAACCGATCCAAGAACGCCTATTTGGGATTCAAAAATAGAGGAACTTGAAAAGCAAATTGATAATGAAATAACAAAAATAGGCGCAAGCGAAAAGGCAGAAGATCTGGTTGATGCATTTTTGATCAAAAAAGAAATTTTTGTAAGCGAATATCATAGGAATAGAAGCAAATACATCAGAAAAAAAATCGGCGCAAAAACATACAACCGCGTGTCAAACTCATGCATTTTAGTTCTTGAAAAAATTTTGGCGAAAATAAAAGAACTCTTGAAAAGATTACAATTGCTCCATGAAAAAATCGAGGAAAAAGACAAGATGGAAAGATTAAGGCTTCTTATTCAGGAAGAAAAGCAGGAGCTTGCGTCAACGGAAGAAATTGCCGAAGAAATTTACGCACAGCTCGCGGAAGGAGAAGAACCGGGATTTTACAAAAGCGAAGAAGCACCCCCAATGAGCGCGGTTCACAAAAACATTGTATCAGTATTTCTTGTGAATCTCCCGCGAAGATTCAGATATAAGCCGTATTACAAAAAATTCTTTGAGGAAGAACCAAAAGTTGTTTCGCACGAAGAATTCCTGGAAAAATACTGAATGGGATTCAAAAAAAGCAAAAAAGCCCAAAAAACGCCTTTCAAAGGGCAAAATTCGTTATGTATGGAGAAAGAGCCAGATTTAAATTCAAGGTTGAATTCTAATTTAATATGCTGTTTAATTATTGCCCAGACTGTGCTGCAGTTGGCTTTGGTTCTGTGGAAGACGCAAAATGCAAATGCGGATACAACGGCCCACTGAATTCAGGCACAATGGATGAGATCAACTCATACAAAATAAGGCTGAATGCAGGAATGAGCAGGAAACAACCATCGAAAGAATATGGAGCCGGAACAGCTCCTGACACAAAGAAAAAAATGAACACACTTAAAGGCATTAAATCTGATGACTTTGAAATACTGTGAAAAAAAAGGATTTTAGGGGAGGGTGATTTCACATGACACTGAAAGTCAAAACAACGATTTTTCCTTTTAGGATAAGCCTACAAGGAAAAGAAACATGGGAACTGCAAATAGAAATAGAGAACGCAGACCCAAAACCGAAAAAAGGCTCATTAAGAGTCGAACTTCCGGAGCAGGCAACATTCAAAAATGTTGGACAGGCAACATTGCTTGAAAAACAATTTGACCACATAAAACCGAATGAAAAAATAATGGTGAAGGAAACAATTTATCCTTCGAGAATCGCTGAACCGGGAAACTTTGTGGGAACGGCCAGGGTTGCGGAACACTATCAGGATTATGACTATGTCATTAAAGAATCAAAATCCGAATTCGCAATAAGATTAGTGAAATAAAAAATTTGAATAAAAAAAATAGTTAGGCTGACAGAAAAAAAATTCTGTCAGTTTCCTTTAAAATTTTTCCAAAAATAAGATTTTCAGAAGACATTAATTATATCTGTCGTCTCTTTTAGGTTTGTGTTTCTGATAGCAATCCCTACAATAAACCGGCCTTCCTTCGGACGGTTTAAAAGGAACCTTGGTTTCTTTACCACAATCAGAACAAACGGCGTCGTACATTTCTCTTGGACCGCCGAACTTACTGTCGTTGTAACCCATTTTCCTCTACACTCCTTTTATACTATATAAATCGTTCCAAAAATTTCTTTTCAGTAGATTTCACTCATAATAGCGCCCGCAGACCATTATAAAGGTATGCGTCAGTAGGGGTTTGCACTTTATGTCTAAAAAAACAACTACTAAAAATGCAGAAAACGCACTAAAGGTGCAGGATTACACTAATTCTGAACGGAGCAGCCCTGCTCCAAATACCTCAAAAGGGGGTGAAAACAACGGAGAACGGAGCGGGGAAAAGTTAAAAGGGGAGAAAGAACTTATTGATTCTGAAAATATGGCAAAATTTAAAACTGTGCGATTTAAGTCCTCAGATGGTTGGATTGTATTCAAAGCCAAAGTAAAAAAAGGGGGATAAATCTTGGCAGTTGTAATTAATTCCGATGGGGAATTAGAAGTATCTATTAACATTGAAAAAGAAGTCAAAGAAGTTGCAAAACAAGGTTATTATCTGGAAGCTTTAGCTCGATTGGATGCTTTTATAGATAGACAATTAAGTTCTCTTTTGCGTCAAAGGTATCCAGAACCAAATTGCGAAGAACTTGTAGTTGCTATGGAAAAATCAATGAAAACAAATTATTTACTCCTTTCTGGGTTGGTCAAGTTGGATGTCCTTAAACATAGTGTTAATGGTAAAAAAGTAAACCTTCCAGATACGGAACTACGGGGGAAAATCCGAACATTTAAAGAAGAAAGGAATAAAATTCTTCATTCAAATTTAGGACATTACGCATTGATTAATTATCAAGGAAAAACTGATGAACAGTTTCAAAAAGAAGCAAAAATCACAGTCGAAAACGCAATTGATTTAGGGATAGACTGTTTTAAGAATCTTGAATCTCTACTTTTTAGCAATTTAAGGAATACTGCACCCCAACCCCCAACTCATGCATCTCATGAATCAAAACAATAACATTATGTGCAATCAGCTTGCACAGCAATTCGTTCTCTTGTGCCTCATTGTAGCTGCTCCAATCCTGCTTATATGTAATTCTTGTTTTCTCAATATGTATGCTTTTGCCCTTTCTCTTGATTATCTCCTTGTAGAAATAAACAGCATGGATATGTTTGCATTGGACATTTCTTGTTTCAAAGTCAGGGCAGGTGCATTTGTTGTCAAAATCAACAAAGTAGAACCTTTTGGCTGTTTGGCTTTGAACAGCGAAACCACCTTCTACAACTTTGATTTGCCTTGTTTTGGCTATTAACTTTCCTTTTGCTTGTCCGAAATCCATTTTGTTCACCTATTAATAATCATTAATAACTATTAATAGTATTAACCATTGTTTTTATAAAGATTTCTATTAATAACTGCTAATGGTTATTAATGGCTAAAAAATTGATTTTAGATGTCGAAGAAAAGCTGTGGCGGGATGTTCTAAAATATAAAATTGACTATGGTTTGAAAAATAACAATCAAGCAGTTGTGAAACTCATCGAAAAAGGATTAAAACAGTAACTATCCCAATCAGTATATGGCAATTGGTCAACCAACTTCTCAAAGAATATCAGTTCCCTGCAGAAAGATATGATGAGCTTCGTAATTCGTTAAACTCATTCTTAAACGAAGTTGAACAGAAAGGGAACTCATCAAAACAATCGGCTGTCAAAGAATATACTGAAGCTTCTGTTGCCCATACAACTAATCAAAGTCAAAGGAAAAAAAGAGTGGCAATAGTAAGGCAATTACTCATACCATTTTTAATTGCAAAAGATATTCGACGTGGTTTTAATGAAGAAGAACGAAGAATATTTTGGAATATCTCTCCTCAAAAAAACTGTGCAATTTGCGGAAAAGAAGTAAAATGGGGCGATTATGAAATTGACCATAAAAAAGCCCATTCCAAAGGTGGAAAAACAGAACTTGTAAATGCTCAAATAACTCACAAAACATGTAATGCTTCAAAAGGTGCAAATTGACTTAAAGTGCAGAATTTGCACTAAAAGTGCAGAAAGGACTAAAGGTGCAAAGCCCGTCAGTAGCCGTCGGAACGCCCTCTGCCCCTAAAACTACCTCTACTGCTTGGACCGCTTCTGCCCCTTCTATCTCCACCTCTTGAGGAGAAATCTCCGGAGCCTCTGCTTCTTCCTGAATCGCTTCTTCCGGAATCAGAAGAATTCCAGCGTGATCCGCCTGAA
>DASRUN010000030.1:0-2170 GCA_035655435.1 archaeon
AAAAATTGAACCTTGAAAAGAAAATGCAAAAAATCAAGAAGCACATTCCTGAACTAAACAAATTTCGAGAAACCAAACCCACTGCAGAAGCATACATCCTGCAAGGAGTCGAAGGATTTAAGGCAATGCGCAGAGACGTAATTAAGCATGCAAAGGGAGAACATCTCATGATAGGCGCAATTGCAAGAGAAGACAGTGTCATGCCCGGATTCTTTGAGAAATGGAATAACGAAAGAAAAAAGCTCGGAATAAAATTAAGAATTTTGTATAAATCGGATGCACGTAAATTGCCTATGGCAATCAGGAAACATCATGCGGAATCCCGATTTCTCCCGTCGCACATTTCAAACCCGGCAGTAATAAACATCTATGGAGATAGAGTCGTTAATGTTATTTGGAAAGGGAATTATCCAATCTGCTTTGTAATGGTCAATAAGGATATTGCCGATGCATATAGAAAATATTTTGAACTGATTTGGAGTGTTTCTGAAAAAAAGTGACACTTGTTTAGCAAATATTACACTTAAACCTTTAAATATTTGAAACGAGTTTTAGTAGCATGGCGCTCAAGGGAATGGAAGACAGCTCTGTTCTTGGAAGATCGGAACACGACATAGAAAAATACGGGGATAAAGGAACTGCTTATTTTGGAAAAAGCGTAATGAGCTCCGGGGAAAAACCGGTTCTCGGAAGAAAAATAATGATTGATGTTGCAAAACCACACTTGATGCTCATTTGCGGCAAACGCGGAGCCGGAAAAAGTTTCAGCATGGCCGTACTTATAGAAGAGTTCGCACGCCAACCGATTGAAATTCGAAAAAGGTTAAGCGTAATTGTAATTGATACCGTTGGAATATTCTGGAGTTTAAAACTCCCCACAAAAGCGGATGCAGATGAATTAACAAAATGGGATTTGAAACCGGATGCCACAGATGTAAAAGTTTTAGTGCCAAAAGGAAAATACGATTTTTATAAGAAAAAAGAAATGCCGGTTGACGGAGCATTCACAATAAAAGTTTCAGAGCTCGATGCAACAGAATGGATGAGTCTGTTCAAGCTTAGTTGGAAAGATTCTGAAGGAGTATTACTTTCAAGGGTTGTTGAAAATGTAAAAGAAAAACTCGGAAACTTATACGGAATAGATGAACTTGTAAGCGCGGCAAAAAATGATACCGAATCAGAAAAAAGTGTGAGAGATGCTGTAGCAGGAAGATTGAAAGCGGCAAAAACCTGGGGTTTGTTCGAAAAAGAAGGAACAAAAATCAGGGACATTGCAAAACCCGCCACAATAACGGTTATTGATGTTTCATCCTATCGACAGGCAGTTGGAATGGAGGGAACACGCGATGTAATCGTTGGATTAATTGGAAAAAGATTGTTTGAGGAAAGAATGCTTTACAGGAAAGAAGAAGAAATTCGTTTGACAAAAGGATTGACGCGAGAAAGTGAACTCCCGATAATTTGGATGATGATTGATGAAGCCCACATGTTCATGCCCAAAGATGAGGAAAGCTTCGCACTATCAGTTCTTCTTGAATGGGTTAGGGTTGGAAGACAACCCGGACTTTCACTATTACTTGCAACACAAAGACCGAATAAATTACACCCTGATGCTATTTCACAATGTGATATTTTCATTTCCCACAGAATGACAGCTCAACCGGACATTGAAGCAGTTGCACAATTAAGACCAAGTTATTTACACCAAGATTTTGCAAAATATTATCAACAAATGCCGCGCGCAAAAGGATACGCGCTAATATTAGATGATGAAACCGAAAAACTCTGGCTAGTAAAAGTCCGGCCGCGATTTTCCTGGGATGCTGGAACAACTGCTACTGCGTTTAAAGACTAATTTTTTTAAGAGAATAAAAGTGCGAGATGGGGGATGCAGGAATCGGACCTGCGGCCTCGTCCGTGTGAAGGACGCGTTCTACCACTGAACCAATCCCCCGTGCTGAACCACGAGCCCACTGCAAAAATTAGTCAGAAGAGAGTTTATAAACATTTGAACTCAACAAAAAGTACCAAATGAAATAGGGGCTCCGCCCCTATGACCCCGTGAACTTTACTCCGCGGGCTCTTCGAGCCGCGCGGTATCGTGCAATTTCATTTTTACATTGCGTCCTCAATAACAGATACGTTGTGGTGTTCCGGCTGGCTCTTTATG
>DASRUN010000031.1:0-6904 GCA_035655435.1 archaeon
TTCCCTCTCAGCTTTTTCTATCCTTTCAAAAGTATCCGTTGTGAACCAGAATCCCTTGTGTTTGTAGGAAAAAAGTTTTCCTTTTTTTGCGAGCGTGGGAAACATTGTTCTTTCAATTAAATTAAATCCTGAAGGCAAAAATTCAAGTGCTTTTTTGTCAATAGCATAAGCTCCCGCGTTCACCAAATTGCTCGGCGCATCTTCTTGTTTTGGTTTCTCCACAAACTCAACAATTTTGTTTCCGCTCAATTTGGCAACTCCGTAGCTTGAAACATCATCAACTTTTGAAAGCGTGAGCGTTGCCATTGCTTTGTTTGCAAAATGTGCTTTTGCCAGCTCCGTCAAATCATAGTTTGCAATATTATCTCCGTTGAGCATGAAAAAATTCTTTTGAAGTTTTGATTCCGCAGCTTTCAATGCGCCTCCTGTTCCAAGAGGTTCATTTTCAATCGCATACAAAATCTTTACGCCGAATTTTTTTCCGTTCCCGAAATGCTCCTCAATTTTTTCGTGCAAATACCCAACCGAAAGAATGATTTCCTCAACCCCGTGCTTTTTCAACAATTCCACGGAGTACTCAAGAATCGGTTTTCCCTTCACTTTCACAAGCGGTTTTGGAATCTTTTCAGTAAGGGGTTTAAGTCGTTCTCCCTTTCCCCCGGCCAGTACAAAAGCCTGTTTTATTTGCATGAGCATAATTAGTATTATTTTACTTTTTATAATTAGGCTGAAATTGGGGATTGGTAGTTGAAAGCCTTGACCGTGAGCGTGTCCTCTATAGGGTGCATTTTTTTATCTTCAAAATAAAGGGTAAAGTTAATGTAAACAATTCCGGATTTTTCCTTTATGTTTAGTTTGCAATTGTCTATCAGTGCAAGAGTTTTTTTTGTGACTTTTGAGTTTGTGAGATTGGTAAGCAATTCTGATGCACTGTTCAGAAACAAGTTTACAAGGGTTCCGTTTTTGTCGTAAGAGAGTTCTAAGTCGCCCCATTCAATTCCATAAGTTCCTCTTTTGCTCTGGCTATAAATAAGCAAATTGTCGTATTCTTTGTCGTAGCTTACTTTGAATCTATTTGTTGACATATTTTTCAAACCTTTTTTGTGATTTATCATGTATTTTATGTACTGTAACTACTCTGATCTTCTTTTCATTATCCCTAATATCTATGACATACTTATGGTATATATGCTTAGTGTGCAAAAAATATAATGCATATTTATTCGCATCTTTGATGACGCATTGTTTCAACTTATCAAACTTGAGGTTCTTTAAATCCTCCAAATTTTGCAATATGTCGTTCTCGTTAATTTGCTCTGAAATCATTCTGAAATGAGTAACATGGAGCCTTAGGTCAATTTCATAATTCATGCATTTCGAAATTCTGGCCCTCAATTTATCCATCATTATACTGGCTCTAAACCCTAATTTAATGGTTTTTTCAGCCTTTAATGTGCTGTTTGCACCAATTTGCTTTAAAACCGTGACGGACAAGTCTTTTTGTATCAATTTCTTATTTTACAGACAGGTTTGTTTTAATGAAAATAGCAGTGATAGGAACAGGTTATGTGGGGTTAGTGGCGGGAGCATGCCTAGCAGATTTAGGGAACGAAGTAATCTGCGTTGACATTAACCCTGAAAAAATCAAACAACTCGAAAGCGGAAAAATTCCAATCTACGAACCAGGCCTCGAGGAATTAGTGAAAAAAAATCTTTCAAAAAAAAGAATTTCTTTCTCCATTGATTCCGCAAAAGCAATTAAGGAATCAAAAATAATTTTCATTGCTGTAGGAACACCGCAAGGAGATGACGGCACAGCGGAATTGAAATACGTTTATTCAGTTGCCGAAACAATAGGAAAAAACGCAAACGAAAAAAAAATTGTTGTTGACAAAAGCACCGTTCCAATAGGAACTTCACGCAAAGTAAAAGAGATTATAATGAAAACATCAAAATTTCCAATAGAAGTTGTTTCGAATCCAGAATTTTTGAGAGAAGGAAGCGCGGTCAAGGATTTTTTACAACCTGATAGAGTTGTAATCGGCGCGGACAATAAAGACGCGGCAAAAACAATTGAATCGCTTTACAAACCGCTCGAATGTGAAATCCTCATTACAAGTCCTGAAAGCGCGGAAATGATAAAATACGCATCAAACGCTTTCCTCGCAACAAAAATTTCATTCATAAACGAAATCGCAAACCTCTGCGAAAAAACAAATGCAGATGTAATGGAAGTTGCAAAAGGAATGGGCCTTGATCCAAGAATAGGGCAACATTTTTTGCACGCCGGTTCAGGTTATGGGGGCTCTTGCTTCCCAAAAGATGTTCAAGCGCTAAGGAAAATCGGTTCCGATAATGGAGTTGAAATGAAAATTATTTCACAAACCGAATCCGTGAACAAAAAACAAAAAACCGTTGCGATTGAAAAACTCAAAAAAGAATTCTCTTCTTTACGCGGAAAAAAAATAGTTGTTCTCGGCCTTGCGTTCAAACCAAACACGGATGATATGCGCGAAGCAAGCTCTATAGAAGTAATAAATGCGCTGAAAAAAGAAGGCGCCGAAGTTGTTGCTGTTGACCCCGTTGCAAACGAAAATGCGAAAAAAATCTTAACAGGAATAAAATTCGAAATCTCTCCGTATATCGCTGCAAAAAAAGCAGACGCTATTATTCTGATGACTGAGTGGAATGAATTTTTGGAAATTGATTTTGAAAAAATCGGAAAAGAAATGAATTCCAAAATAATTGTTGATGGAAGAAATGTTCTCAACCGCGAACAATTAAAATCACTTGGGTTCAGTGTTTTTGGAGTGGGCACAAAATGAAAGCACTAATACTCGCTGCAGGCTATGCCACAAGGCTCTGGCCACTTACAAAAAACAAGCCAAAGCCATTGCTTGAAGTAAAGGACAAACCGATTATAGATCACATTATTGGGCATTTCAAGGAAATTCCTGAAATTACAGAAGTTTTTGTTGTCACAAACGAAAAATTCTCTCTCGCATTCGAACAATGGGCCGAATCAGTGAATTTTGGAATTCCAATAAAAATAATCAACGATATGACAACAAGCAATGAAGATAGGTTGGGTGCTGTGGGGGACATGAAATATGTAATTGATGAGGTAAAACTCGATGACGACCTATTGGTTATTGCCGGAGACAACCTTTTTGAGTACAAGTTAAGCGATTTTTACGCTTATTTTAAGAAAAAAAAATCCTCAATTGTTGCATGCAAGGACATGGTTTCTTTGGATGAAGTAAAAGAAAAATTTGGGGTTGTTGAATTGAATAATTCAAACAAAATCACGGGCTTTGAGGAAAAACCATTAAATCCAAAAAGTGCTGTTGCCGCAACCGCGTGTTATATTTTTGCAAAAGAAGATGTTAGGTCAATAAAAAATTACATTGAAGCGGGCAACAAACCCGACAATGCGGGAGATTTCATAAAATGGCTTTCAAACCACAAACCGGTTTTCGCATTTGTTTTCACGGAAAAATGGTTTGACATAGGTTCTTTTGAAAGCCTTGGAAAGGCGAGGGAAGAATTTGACGATAAGCCTTTGTGATAATAGGCTATGCAGTTAGTTGTTCTTTTGAACATTGAAAAATTAGGCTATTGCTAGTCGCGAAAGTTTTCCTGCATTTACGACAGTCAGCATATCGCTTTTTTGGTTTGCTTTAAATAAATGTTTCTTTTTTTGAATCTATAACCTTTACCTCTGGAAGTGGGACAATAAATTTGCCCCCTGATTTCAAAAAGGCACGTTCTCTCTGCAAGAATTCGTTTAAGAAATGCCATGGTAGAACAAGAAAATAATCCGGTTTTTGTTTTCTGGCCTCCTCTTCTGAAACAATCGGGATTAGCGTTCCTACTGTCATTTTGCCCCATTTGGATTGGTTTCGTTCGGCTGCTCTTGCAATGAGTGTGCTGTCCAACCCGTAATATTGCAGCAAGACGTTTCCCTTTGTGGAGGCGCCGTACACAAAAACTTTCTTTTTGTTTTTGACTTCTTTTTTTATGAATGCAACTGTTTTGGTTTTAAGGTGGCGAATGCGATTTGCAAATGAATTGTAAACTTCGCGCTTTTCAAGTCCGATTTTCTTTTCATTTTTGCGCATAGCTGAAACGTTTTTTTCAGAGTTTCCTTTGGTAAACTTTGCTGCGCTCTTTTCATGTGCAATGTACACCCTGAAGCTGCCTCCATTCACATCATTCGTTTCCACATCAATGACAACTAATTTATGACGCGACAAAAGATTTTCAAGTGAAGAAAGCGAATAATATTCGAGGTGCTCATGGCAAATGTTATCAAAGGCGTTCTTGTTGATCATGGAGGGGAGGTAACTCATTTGTATAATCCAAACCCCGTTTTTGTCCAGGATCTTTGCAATATCCGCAACAAAAATATTTGGATTATCCAGGTCATAAAACATTGCAATGCTCGTAATGATTTTGGCCGGAGTTGAACCAAATTCTTTTTGGAATGATTCGGCATTGAAAAAATCATTTATAATTTTAGTGGTTCCCTTGCTGGCCAGCGGAATTAGGTTGACTGCCGGATCAAAACCCACCGACCGCAAGTTTTTTTTACCATAAGATCGAAGCAGTGTTCCATCGTTACATCCAATGTCCAGTACAATGTCATTCTCCTTTAATTTCACAAAACTCTGAGCCTTTTTTGATATGTCCGCTAATGCGTCCTGCATGCTTTTATTTATCCCTGATTGATACCAATACTGTCTGTACATTGCGTTGGCTGTAATTGTGTGTTTCAATTGCAATAGTCCACAGCCTCCTTTAGATTGGTCACATAAAACAAGCTCAAGTGGCGCTCGTATCCCTTGTTTTTCCTTGTCGGTTATGAAATCAGTAAAAAATTGTTCGCCTAATGAGAGGATCGGGAGAATATGCTTGTTGCTGCAAACCCGGCACATTTCAATTTTCTTTACATTTGGGTCCATGAAAATCACTGGTTTTCCAATATTGGGAATATACAACATGCCTCTTCGGAAATAATTAAATAGTCAATTGGCGCGGCGTGTCCACAAAAAAGCCGTTGACTTCACCAAAAATTTTCCTGCCTGCTTCCATACCCGGGTTTTCGATACTCCAAAATCGCGTGGCAAGAGCGAGACTCCAAGTTCCTTTATCTTGTAGCCTTTATAATGTGCTTCCACAAGCATCTCAACGAGAAAAAAATTTTCGTTGTCTTTAGGATTGATGCTTTTCCACACTTCTTTTTTTAGCAGGCGAAAGTTCATGGAAAAATCTTTCAGCGGCACACCGCTGACCAAACTTATGTATGTGTTCCCATATTCGCTGATTTTGCTGCGGAGCAAGTCAATGAAAGAATTTTTTATGTAATGTGAACCAGTTGCATATTTGGAGCCAACAATAAAGTCGAACCCATTTTCCCGTTCAATGAGGATGCGTTCTAGATCATTGGTCAAGAAAGCCCTGTCGGCATCCATTGAAAGGAGCCACTTTCCCTTTGCAATATTATATCCGCACTCCAAGGCTTTTCCTATGCCTTCTTTTGGCCGGTCTTTGATGAGAACAAGGTTGGTAAAGCGGGACTGTATCCGTTCTACTTCCTGTGCTGTTTTATCTGGGGAGGAATCATCAATCACAATTATTTCAAAAGATTTTTTTTTTGGATTTTTTTTTGAAAAAAAAGACTCCAATTCTAAAATAACGTGTTCTATATTTTCACGTTCATTGTAAGTTGGCAAAATAATAGATAGTTCCATGCGGATCCCTATTCCCTGTTTAGTTCCCGCCAGTAGGCCAATAATTCGTTGTGAGTATTTTCCAGTGGAATTTCGGGTTTCCATCCAGTGTGTTGGCGGAGCTTTGAATTGTCTCCCCAGGCTACCTGAACCTGCTCTTTAAAAATCCGCGTTGAGTCTTTTTTTATTTTAACTTTAACATTCGAATTCGAAAGCAGTTGTTTTAGCATGCTGGCCATTTTGACTGGTTTTCCCGAACAAATGTTATATGCTTCTCCAATTTTCCCTTTTTGTGCCAGTAGCCAGTATGCCCTGGCAACATCACGACAATCAGTAAAATCTCTGACGGAGTCCAGTTTTCCGACTTTTAATTCAGGCTTAATTTTCCCTGCCTCGATTTGGGCTATTTGTTTGCACCAATTTGAGTCAACAAATCGTTCAGGCCAAATAGGTCCGGTTTGATTGAATGGCCTCGCACAAATTACTTGGACTTCATATTTATCAAAATATTGCCTTGCCAAATAATCGGCTGCTGCTTTTGTGACGCCGTATGGGTTAACAGGGTTAAGATTTTCATTTTCATTTATTGGCATCCGATTCCTTGGAACATTTCCATATTCTTCGCGGCTTCCAACCACAATTAGGCGCGTGTCCAATTTCAGTTGCCTGAGTGATTCCAAAAAATTGGCCGGCCCACCCGCATTTGTCAAAAGCGTTTTCAGCGGATTTTTCCAACTCTCAGCAAGAGTTGAAATTCCTGCCAATTGTACAATCACATCAGGTTTTGTTTTCTTTACGGTTTTTTTGACGGATTCAAAATTTGTAATATCGCATGCAACACAAGGGACTTTTTTAAATATGCAGTTTTCTAATTTTCCGTTTCTCGTTGTTCCAATAACCTGTGCCCCATTCAGGTGGGCAAATTCGGCAACATAAGGTGCAATAGCCCCATTCATGCCCGTTACCAGAAACCGTTCCATTGCTAGAATTGACAATAATTGTCATTTAATATCTTTCTGGCAGGCAAAGTTTTTGGAATTTTGTTGTTCAGAAACATTTTCAACTAAGCCCCCCATACCAAAACCATTAAAAGACAAAAGTGAACGAAGTAGGGTATGCCAGGTGATTTTTCGTGAATTTGGAGGGCAAAAATATCTTGGTTACAGGCGGCG
>DASRUN010000032.1:0-4095 GCA_035655435.1 archaeon
CCAGCGAAGCAATGTACAAGTACGTTACAGAAGCCCAACAAAAACATTGGACAAAAAAAGAAGCGCCATCAAATCCACAGACAACCCTGCTACAGTTCAGCTGAAAAGGACTCGGTGGGCTTTAGCCCACCGTAGTTCAAGTGCATCAAAAGTTTGAACTCTATACTTGTAGATTGGTACACCCTCATTAACGACCTCATAAAATATTTGTTCATTTACTGTTTCTGTCGTAATGCTTAGTGGATCTTTTGGGTAGGCTTTTCCGTTCGTGAATCCTTTTATAGAATCAGGAGTAATTGTACCGGTAATAGATTGCCCACCTCCATTAAATTGAGTATTTATAATCCAGAAAGCTTGCGAAGGTTGTGTTGTTTTTGTAAATACTTCAGAGGTAGAAACAGAGGTTACTGTAAAATTGCTTTGGGCACTGGCGCCTAAGAAAAACATTAACAAAAATATGCCTAATACAGCTTGTCTCATTGGAATTATTCTGAAGAGAAGGGCGTTTAAACTGCTCTTAATGAAGCAATTATTGCCCATAGAAGACGTGAGGGCAAAGTAACCTAGTTGCGCATTGTGAATGTTAAGCTCGTGAAGTCTAAATCATCTCAAAGTCCTTCTCTCCAGCGAGGGAAGCTGGGCAAAGAATCAGGAAAAGAAAATAGTGCCTTCTTGCACCGTAATCAATTTCCTGCATCCTCAAAAAATCATCGAACTCTTGGACAAGCTTCTTATTCTTGGTTGAGTTGTCTCCATCTAAGATGCTCTGCAACGCGTGCTCGTAAGCCTGCTTGTAAGCCTTATTCGCCATACTATGCTACTATTCCCACTCAATCGTCGCGGGCGGTTTATGCGTTACATCAAGCATGATAGCGCCTATTCCTTTTATTTTTGAAACCTTTTCCACGATTTCCTCTATAACACCGGGGCCGAGCCTCGCGAATTTTGCGGTCATTGCTTCGCGTGAATAAACAGGCCTCAAAACAATTCCCTCCCCTTTTGAATTAAAATTCAACGGCAATAAAACAACCGGAAACTGCCACACTTCCTTCTGCATTTTCTTTTCCTCCACAATTCCCATTATAATTGCATCCGCCTCGCGCAATTTATCCAATCTCTCTTTTGTAAGATATGCTTTTTCAAGTTCAATTGAAGTAGCCTGCATTGGATACAAAAGGAAAACAACCCTGTTTATCTCATCAAAAGAATTTGTTATAAGCGTGGAAATTTTTTCCAATTTATCATAATTAATCGGTCCCTCCAAAACAACTGCATTCCTGTAAGTTCTATTATCTCCTTGAACCCCAACCGCTTTTATTGGAAGAACCCGTGCATTGTACTCTGTTTTTGCAAGTTTTTCATTAACCTTTTTCTCAAGCTTCTTATCCGCCTTTTCACTTCCATCGCTGCAAAGCGCTCTTATAGCAAGTCCGGGCCCGGGAAAAGGATGTCTGTTCAAAAGTTTTTCCGGAATTCCCAAAATTTTTCCAAGTTGCCTAACCTCATCCTTGTACAATTCTTTCAATGGTTCAATAACGCGTCCTTCTTTCATCATCTCCATTATTATGGGCGCCCTATTGTGATGGGTTTTAATTTTTTTTGCATTCTGAGTTCCGCCTGTTTCAATAGTGTCCGGATAAATTGTTCCCTGGCCTATAAGCCAAGTGTCTGTTTCAAAATTCAAATTATCAAGTTCTTCAAGTGCAAGATCAACAAAGTATTGTCCAATAATATTCCTTTTCTCTTCCGGTTCGACAATCCCTTCCAATTTTTCCAAAAATTCTTTCGAAGCATCAACCAAGTGTATTTCACCCAAGCCCAGATTTTCAAGTTCTCTTACAACAGTTTCGCTTTCGTTTTTTCTCAAAAAACCATTGTCAACATGCAACGCGTGAATCCTGTCGCTTCCAAGTGCCTTGTCCAAGAGAACAAGTGCAACCGTTGAATCCACCCCGCCGCTCATGAGAAGAAAAACATTTTTGTCTCCGGTCTCTTTCTGTATTTCATCTATTTTTTCAGCCAAAAAATTTTCCATTGTCCAATTCTGGTGCGCGCCGCAGACATCAAAAACAAAATTAGAAAGAATCTTCAAACCATTTTGTGTGTGCGAGACCTCGGGATGAAACTGCAATCCATAAATCTGCTTCTCCTCGTTCATTATCGCGGCATTTGCACAATCTTCTGTTTCTCCAATATTTTCAAATCCTTTTGGAAGCGATTCAACCGTATCCCCATGACTCATCCAAACCGTGAATTCTTTCGGCAAACCATTGAACAGCACGTTGTTTCCTGCTTTGAGGTTAGCGGAACCAAATTCCTTTACTTTTCCCTTTTCAACTTTTCCATTAAGTTCGTGCGCAATCAATTGTTGCCCATAACAAAGTCCGAGAATTGGAATTCCAACCTCAAAAAGTTCAGGGTTGAATGCAATTGCATCTTCATCATAAACGCTCTGTGGCCCCCCGCTGAGAATAATTCCTTTTGCATCGTGCAATTCTTCACTAGAAACAGTGGGTGCTTTTATTTCAGAATAGACCCCTAATTCGCGTATGCGCCGCGCCAAAAGATGTGTATATTGGCCTCCAAAATCGAGGACAATTATCTTGTTTATGCCCATAAATGATTGTGATGTTGAAAGTATTTTAAGGTTACTATTCTTCTATCTCACAATAAGTTTGTCCTTCTTCCTCGTGGAGTTCGCAGCATTGTACATCAAGGCTTGGGACTGTATTTGAGCCGGGGCAAACAGTTCCCTCTGCACATATTTCCCCGCCTGCAAGCGTGCATGGCTGTAGGCAGTCGGCATCCGTGTTATTTTCGGCTTCCGGATTTCCCACATAAGTACAATTACTCGGGCAATAATGGTCTCCCGCAGTACAGCTTGTGATCAGAGTGCTTTTGCAAATATTGTTGACACATGTATTTATTGTCGAGAATTTTCCGTCTTCACATTCTATAGTGGTGGTGCACTGCCCGGGCTTCAAACAATCCGTGTCATTTGAATACGAGCAAACAGCCTCATTACAAACACTATCCTCGTCAATGCAGGTTTCAATAATTTCTAAACAATTATTTCTCAAAGAGCTAAAATTTATTTTCCGGCACGGATTCGCATCTTTTATTGAGATTGCATAATCATTGTAGCAATAATCCGCCCCGGTATAAGGCAATAATCTCAAATTTGTTCTTTCAGCTCTTGCACAGATCTCGCTGGAATCAAGGTCGATTGCAATATCAGTAAAACAATTGATGTAGCTCCTGTCTGTGCTGATTGACTCGCACGTGGAAAAGTTTTTTGTCGCCAAAGCTATTTTTGAAATGCAATCATCCCTTGCATCCGTTCTTGTTGGGCAGATTGTTTTATCAAGCTTTGCAACCGCCACATCCGTTTGGCACGCCAATCTGATCTGCGAACTTCCGCTGACATTGTCACAATATGATTCATCATTTTCCTGCAAAGCCAGTTTTTTGTAGCACGTGTTTCTTGTATCAATGTAAAACCCGGTTATTGTTTGGCACATTGTCAATGTTACGTTTCCATCCACTGCGCCGCTGATACATGTTGCTGTTTCCGCGGAATCAAGTTCATAGCATGTTGAAACATCCCCGGAATACTTTACAACCCATTTTTTGCAATTCGCAATTGAATTTGAGTCTGAAAATGCATCACAGTTTACTTCCAAGTTAGGAATATTGGTTGCCCTTGCAAAGCAAGCAGCCCTATCAACTTCTCCAAGCATTTGTGCACATTGATCTCCCGTTACATTTGCGGCAGCGAGAATGCACAAATCCCTATTGTGCCCTTCCTCTGTAAGTCTTGTTGAAACCTTGTCGCAAAAAGAATTGTCATTCAGTAGATCCGCGACTTTTAAATAACACGCATCCCTCATAACAGAATCAAGAACCAATGCGCATGTTTCTTGTTCACTGTTTTTTTCTGCAGAGTACTTGTAGCACTCATCCCTATAATCCTGATTCTCCCCTATTTTTCCGCACGTATCCGCAATTCCGGTTACAAGCCCGACTTTTCTGAAACAAGAATCCCTCAAATCCTGTTCCGTTATTTTTTCGCAATAAACATCAATTCCTGCGACT
>DASRUN010000033.1:0-11039 GCA_035655435.1 archaeon
CCAGCGAAGCAATGTACAAGTACGTTACAGAAGCCCAACAAAAACATTGGACAAAAAAAGAAGCGCCATCAAATCCACAGACAACCCTGCTACAGTTCAGCTGAAAAGGACTCGGTGGGCTTTAGCCCACCGTAGTTCAAGGTGTGCAGAGAAAATTTCAATAGAAGACCGCCTTGCATGCCTTGAACTAACCTCCTACGCATTTACAGAGGTTCCCGAATGCACTTCACAGGATACTTGCTTCAGCGAGGTTCAAAATGCATTCCCGTTCAATGAATCGGTTTTTTCTTCAAAGGTTCAAAGCGAAATTTTCGATTCAAAAAACCATCTTGCAAGAGCATGGCTTTTCCTCAACAAAGCTCGCAACAACCTAAAAATAATCAACAACCAATGCTATCTCGCAAAGGACTTTTCGCAAATTCCAAAAGAAGTCAACGAACTCAACTCAAACCTTGTAACCATTGGAAAGGAAGTTGATGAATTCAACAAAAGCGCGGTAAAGGCAATTCACTTTGAAACAACCTCTTTGGAAAACGAAGACGTGAACCTAATCAAGGAAGATCCGTTGTTCGATGACTATATTCTTCTAAACCAAAATATTACGGATTTTTCCCAAAAAAATTTGTTCAACAATACTTATGCATCACGCTTTCTTTTTGAAGCGGAAAAATTCAATACAATTGCACAAGCACTTGATCTCCAAGACACTGTTCGTGAAACAACATTGTTCACATTGATTTCCGCAAATGAAAAAACAATTGCGGAAGAAGCACAAAAGCACGATTTTCCAATTTCTTTCATAGAGCCGTTTTTCACAAAAACCGCGAATTTCCTCAAAAACCTTTTCTCGCTAACCGATTCGGTTTCCTCATTAAAATTACTTCCCTCATTCGAATTCTTCTCCGCGGTAAACGGTCTTATTTCAGCAAAAAATTCATCGGCTTCCGCATTTTACGAAATTTTTCAAAACGATTCGTTGCACAGAAAAACCCTCGCGGAAAAAAACATTCTAGAAAAACAAAAAATCTCAGAACTCCTGAATTCTGCGGAAGAGAAGCTTTCGAATTTCACAACAAACTACGATAAAGACTTTTTTCCGGAATTATTTTCAGAAAATGAATACTTTACAATTGAAACAACCGCATTTCCGGTTTCAGATTTTGATGATTTCCAAACCGCAATAAAAAACAAAAAAGAATCAATTGAATCATTGCTCCGTGAACTCGAAGAAGCTGAATTCCTTGGAAAAGTCTCTTCCGGTGAAAAAACCCAAAGGTTAAAACAAATTACCGATTCCGCGGAAAATCTTTTGGAAGAAATTTCCTTTGCCGAAAACCTCATTTCAAATGCAAATGAAACATGCGATGCAAAACTTTCCGCAATCAAAACAAGCATTTCCGAAGAAAAATTCAAATCCGAAAACTCAATTATTGTTTCCCTCAAAGCAAGAATAAACTCCGAAATAAACTCTTTCGAGGATACAAAAGAAACGCGCTTTTGTTCAAATGCAATAAATGATTATTCCTCGCTGACCAAATTGGTAGAACAAAATTTTTCCGAAGAAGAATATTTTTCAGTGATAGAAAATTGTATTGCCGAAACTGAAAAACTCGTGGAATTTTCCGGAAAAAACAGTTTCGAACTTCAGCTCTCTTCCCTGAAAAACCTGCCAAAACCATACTCAAATCCTGATTTGGCGCTTAATTCCTGTCTCGAACTCAAACAAAATTTCGAAAACGATTTACTTTCAGATTCTTTGATAAAAGAAACCGAAACAATTTTTGCGGAATTGAATGAAAATTCCTTGATTATGCGCAGCCTTCTTGGAAATTTTTCACTTCCAAAATCTGAAAAAAAGACACAGGATTTTCTGAGCGAATTCACAAAAATCTCTGAAAACTTTGAAGGAAAAAAATTCAAAATCTCTTCTCTTGCAACAAAAGATTCTGTTCATTCAAAAACCCTTGAACTGAAAGCAGAAGCAGTTAAATTGCTGAAAGAACTTGCTTCTGAGGCAGTAGAAGCGCAGTATGAAATCGAAAGTACTGATGCGGGGTTGTCAAGAATCTTTTTCCGAAACCCGGGTTCGGAGGTTCCGTATGAGTTTGAGGCTACGCTAAATTTTGATTCCAAAAATTTAAAAAAAGTTTTTTCCACGGAAAACATTGATTTCAGAACTGTCGGAAATAAAACCATGCTAAAATTTTCCTCACTCCTTTCAGGATTGAATTCAATAATATTCGATGCGAATTCCACTCAAACCCTTGATGAAAATACCAATGTTCCAGCACAAACTGCTTCACAGAAAAGCTTGATAGAGGAAAAGGAAAAACTTCTTGGAGAAGCAAAAAAACTGAGCGGAAACAAAGCGGAAGCGGATTTTTTAGGGGAAAAAATAGATTTTTTTGCACAGCAAGGCAAATTCGAAAAGGCTTCGGAAGAACTCGCAAAACTTGATGATTATGTGAAAAACCTTAAAACAAACGAGCAAAAAGAAAAAGAAAACAAAAGTGTTTCAGATTCAACGGAAAAAGTTTTGCAATTAAAAGAATCCGTTTCCAAAAAAATCCTGGAACTCAAAAAGAACTTTGATTCTTTAAGCGAAGACCAGCTTGAAGAAATATATGCTTTCTCTCCAATAACACTTGAGCGCATACAAGAAATAGATTCCCTTTTGAAAAAAACTCCCCTTGCTGATACCGAATCGCTTGAATTGTACATGCAGGATTTGCAGGCTGCGGAAGAAGAAACAACAAATGCCATTGAAAAACTCAAAGAAAATTCCCTTTCCTCGTACAATGTAGCTGTTTCAAAAAGAAATTCATCAGAAACAAATCCTGAAACAGATTCTTTTTTGTTAAAATCCAAGAATGCACTCGAACAAAAATCCTATTTAGAATCAATTCTGAATTCAAAAAAGGCATCGGAATCAATAACCGGGAATGTGGTTCTTTCGCAAAATTTCGAAATTCCTGTTGCAATTTATCCGCTTCTTTTAGTTATACTCGGAATCGCTTTTTACGTTTACAAAAAAGCAGAGGAAGAAAAAAAACCAAAACCGGTTTTGAAAATAAAAAAAGCTGAAGAAAATTGACTTTTTGTATTTGCTGTGAGTGTTTATGACTAAAAATACAGAGAAAGGATTTAAACTGCAGGAACTAAAGCAGGGCAATTCTAAACAGAGCAACGAAACATTAATAGTTGAAAAGGAACTTATTCAAAGTGGTGTTATGTCCAAATATATAACTGCTTATGATCCTGTAATAGGGAAAAGAGTTCCGCGTGTCGTTGTTAAAGGTTATGCCGTTTCCATGATACTCGGCATAAATTCAAGTATAAACCTTAAAGGCGATTTTAATGGGCGGAATTAAATCCAAATAAAACTATTTATAATTTATTAACTGCCAAGGTCGTAAGTAGTTTCTCCATAGCCGCTTTTTCTGGTTGGAGAAGTTCTAGTTGTGTTCAAACCAGCGAATTCTTTTAAGTGATCCAGGTCGCTTCTTGCTTGCTTTATGCCACGATCTAATGTTGCAATCTCTTCTTTAGAATGTGCATTACGTTTGTAGGCGGTCAATTTTTGTTCAAGCTCTGTCAGTGTCACAATTCTGTTTACAATTATTGCAGTAGTTATTTCATTGGTTTTTCCGGTTCTCAATGCCATTTCTATTTCAGCAATCTGTTCAGCAGATGAAAGAGAAAAAGGCTTTTCTGTTTTGGCTTCATTTGGTGCATGAGATTTTGCAGCAAGATCTACAATAACATTTTCAAGTATTTCTCTTACTATTGGGTTTACGCTTCTATCAACTACAAGTTGTGTTGGTTTTCGTACGCGTCTTTTCAGCAAATTTCTAATTGAATCGCGTCCGCTTGCTAATGCTTTTTTAGGGGTGGCAATTACAGACCTAACTCTGCTAAATAATTGTCCCATAACAATAACCAGGATTTGCAGTTATTAAAGCTTTTGCTGATTGCGAACGTCAATCCTTAGAAATTGATGCGTAATGGAACAAACTTTTTGCTTGCCAGTAGAGGCTTAGTAGATACTTTATCAAGTATACAGGCAAAACAAGTTGAAAAAATTACTCTAGATATTAAAAAGGCCAGCTCAGATACTGTGTGAAATAAACTGTGAAAAAAATGCGAACTTGCTTTATTGTATCTGTCTTATTTCTTAAAATAAAAGTACGAAAACACTGCAATTGCAATTAATACAAAGGCCAATCCGAACAATAGTTCGTTGCTCAAAAGCGAGGGCGCTTCAAGGGAAACAGTTCCTTCCGAACACTCCAATGTTTTTTGGTTGTATGAAACCGAACAACCCAAAGTATATTCTCCTTCAATTAATCCTTTTGCCGAGAATTCAACTTTTTCCGTTTTTCCGGGCTCAACAACTCCAATGGTTTTTGATTCTCCCCCAATAACTTCCAAACCTGTATCGAGCTTTACAACAACATTTGAAACAGGAACATTCCCAATATTTTTCACATTCAAAACTATAGGAATAACATCTCCGGCAAAAGGAGAATCATTGTCCAAAAAAATCTGCGCGGAAAGAATGTGCGCGTGCTCAAATGCTTCTACTTCCGGTCTGTTGGTTTCAATTTTGGACGTTTCCCCGAAAATATTTTCAAATGTCATTATTGCCGGAAGCAAACTAAACGGAACAGCCCTATTAGCCGAGGCAGTGTAAACAATTTTGTATTCTCCGGGTTTGATGCATTCTCCTAAATCATCTCTTCTCTCGCATTTTGGGACAACCCCATTGTTTGTTGTTTTCCCGGAAAGAATTGTTATCTCAGGAGTATTTTCTTCTAATTCTCCTCTCCTGTATGTAAGTTCAACTTGTGCATCTTCGCTTCCATAATTTCTTGCGATTGCTTCCATTCTGAAAGGCTCTCCTACTATGAGAGAATGTTTTTCAAGTTCAAGGACAAAACCATTTTCTTTTGGGAAATAAGGTGTTGTGTAAATTCCTAAAGTTGAATCGGCTACAATTCTAACTTGGTTTGCCGTAAATGCGGTTTGCCCGCAGACTTTGATATTGTTTTGCGATTTCAATTTTTCTTTCGGAAGCCAAATCCTGGTTTTTCCGGTTTGCTTTTCTATTCCCGGTTTAAGTTCCGCAATAGCATTTCCATCATTCAAAAAAACAGTTATTTTTGCGTCCTTTCCGGGCTTTGGCAAAAATTCGAAATCAAGAGAAAAAATCGGGAACACAGTTGCATTGATATCTGAATTGAAAACAAAATCGTACTGTTTACAATCATAAGAATCAAAACCTTCTATGTAGAAGTCCTGATATCCTTGGCTCTTAAAACTGAACTCCTCCACTGTTCCCGCAACCGTTATGTAGCTAAGAAGAATGATAGATGCAAATAGTAAACTGTGTTTCATGTGAATCCCCTTTTTTTTATTTCGTTAATTATTATGTTGGTGGTTTCTTTTATACTTTTCCTGCTCTCGATTTCCACTATTTTTGCCTTAGGATAATTTCTAAGCACATGTTTTTTACAATATTCTATTCCTTCGCAGAACACATTGTCCTGTATTTTTTCCGCTTTGTAACCTTTAGCTTCAAGCCTTGCCTCCAATAGCTCCGGGTTGCACTTTAAAAGTATGAGCAAATCAAACCCGGCCTTGATTTCACAGATAAGGTGGCCCTCTATAATGATGTTTTTTTCTTTTTTCAAAAGCTTTGCGAGGCGTTCCTCAAGCTTTTCAAGCGGAACAACAAGTTCATTTTCCTCGGTATCAAATTCTCCTATTCCTTCTTTGAGAGAGAATTCCTTTTCATTCAAAACTTTGTACTTAAAAAATTCCCCAAGTGCTTTCGCAACTGCGGTTTTCCCGACTCCCGGAGTTCCTGTAATGCCTAGTTTCATTAGTAAAATTCAATAAGAAAGTGATTAAAAGGGGAGAGAAGGAGTGGAAGAGGGGTGAACAAAACCAGTGTCACAAAGTTTCTAAAACCGCTTTTTGAGGGCGATTTCTTCATCTTTGAGCCTCTCTCCGCCTTGTTCTAAACACAGAATCAACCAGTCTACATTAGGTGTAAAATCTATAGTGAGCCTAGTCCCAATGTAACCATCCATGTTTTTTCACTGTTTTAGAACAGAAGAACAATAACTTAACTAGTATAAAAACCTTTCTAAAAAAGAAGCTTTATTCTGCCTCCGTTTCAAAATCCAAGTAATTGTGTTCAGTTATTTCGGAAAAAAAGGCTAAATTGAGCTTTTTTCTTATGTATAGGAGCTTTTTTTTGAGACATTTGAATCGGGAAAAAAAATCACAAAAAATCACGTTATGTATAATGAGGTTCTTGTGGGGAATTCAAAGCGTATGCGGGAATTTAGTTTTCGAAAATATTATTGGAAAAAGAAAGAGATTGTTGGATAAAATTTATTCTTTTATTGTGGGTGCATTTTGATAATATTTTCATAAGCGCACTATAGAAACTTTCCGTTCTTTGGTAAACAGAAATAAATTTAAACTGGTTATACCAATATAATCATTGGTGATTATTATGGTGGAAGTTTTGGCGCAAATAAGGAAATGGGGCAGATCCCTTGGAGTGGTCATTCCGCAGGATGCTACAAAAAAAGAAGGTCTCAAAGAAGGCAATAAGGTACGACTTATAATCTCAAAACCCGGAAACCCGTTCAAAGAGATGTTTGGAGCCCTTAAGGCAAAAAGGTCAACAAAGAAATCGCTGAAAGAAATACGCAAGGAAGGATGGAATGAGTGAACAATATTTTTTTGACACCTACGCCCTATTCGAAATGGTCTATGGGAACAAAAAATATGACAAGTATGCCGAAGCAGGCGGAACAACGACAATCATAAACCTCGCAGAACTCAATTATGGTCTGAAAAAAGAGTTTGACAAGGAAACAGCGGACAAAATAACGGAAAGGTTCTCAAACAGCACCTCCGAAATCACAATCAACGATGTTAAAGAGGCAATGACCTTAAAAATTTCAAACAAAAAACTTTCAATTCCAGACACGATAGGATATGTAATAGCTAAAAATAAAAAAATGAAATTTGTCACAGGAGATGAAGATTTTAAAAACATGAATAACGTGGAATTTGTGAAAAAATGACAAAAAGCCGTGAAATTGAACCTGAAGTCAAGGAAAGCTATATGAAAAAGCTACTCCGAATTGAAGAGGGGATGAAGAAGCGTGGTGACAAGCCACAAACAGTGCAGGAACTCAGACGAGAAATCGAGAGCTGAGCCGAATTTTGCAGAAACATTAATATATGGGCTTTCGCCTTAATTTTCTTGGAGTTTTATTGATGCCGCCAAAACGCTACAAAAGAAGTAAAAATGTCAATGATGTAACAACTTTTTTTGGAAAGCTTGGTTCTCGTCCGAAAAAACAGGAACGAAGAGATTCAACCGGAGCTAAGGATAAACGTGTTTCCGGCAACATCTATGCAACTAGCGGTAGAAAAGTGAGAATGTATGCTGAAAATATTGCTAAAATGCCAAAGGGACATAGACCTAAAAATGTTAAATATACAACTGTGTTTGGGAAATCCATGCCAGGTGGTGGAACTGGCCCTTATGAAAGATCACTTAATCGTGCCCCAGATGAAAGATATGGTGAGTTTACAGAACGTCGCGACACGGAAAGACGATTACAGGATGAGAGAAAAAAGCAAAGAAGGGTGCTACCACGCGATCTTCAGACTTCTAGAAGAAAAAAAGAGTAAAGCAATTAATCTGTAAACTTTATAGTTTTGAACTATTGAGCTATAAACCTAATTCGCTTAAATTTTATTTTTTATAAAACCTTTTTATTCCCCAAAACACTTTATTTTCTTCATGCCCCTTTATTCAAAAAACTGGAGAAGTCTTTCTCCAAAAAAGCGGTTGGAATTATTTCGCGGAAAGATTGCGACTTATGGAAGTATAAGCAAGAAAGCTTTTGCAGATATTACTCAAACGGATGAAGAAATAGGGAAAATAAACTCCAAAAGAGGTGTTCAATATCTCCGCACGGAACTCAAGATTGCAAAAACACTCACAAACAATCAGCGACTTGAATATCTCAAAACTTTTTTAGTCCAAATGCAGGAAATATCCGAGCACATTATTGCGCATGACGGGAACAACCTCACTCAAGAGCAGTTGAATGAAGTTAAAGAGTTTTCAAAAGCATTCGAAGCCCAAATGCATGATTTGAACACCAACCTAAAAATACAGGAGAAGAACATTGAAGGCTATCGCCAGAAAGCAGAAGCGGAAAGAGAAGAAGTTAGAAAAAGATTGCCTAAAAAAGAAGTTGATGAATTCAGACTTCGATTACCAAAACCACGAAAAACGGATCCGCGCCAAATGGAATTAAATTTCAAAAGAAGAGTCGCCTAAAATTTATCTCAATCTAACCGAATCCAAATTCCTTATAGATTGTGAGCTTATGCCGAATTTGTTTGAAAAGAATTTTGCAAGTTCAATTGTTTTCGAAGCCTCTCCGTGATCGGTTAAAATTCTTTTAGGTTTTGGTTTCAAATTTCTCACATAAGCCTGCAACTGTTTCCTATCAGAGTGTCCGGAGAAACCGTCAATTGTTTCAAGGCGCATGTTAATGTTCAATTTTCTCGTTCTGCCGTCATTCAATGTTACAGGAATGCTTTTCAAACCCGATTGAACTTTTCTTCCCATTGAACCTTCGCCCTGATAACCAACAAAGATCATTGTGTTGATAGGATTTTCCGCCATTTGGTAAAAATACGTTACAGAAGCTCCGCCTGTTAACATTCCGCTTGAAGCAATTATAATCGCTTTTCCGTTTTTTATAATCCCTTCCCTTTCATCAGGTTTAGGAACATGGAAAATGTCCGCGGTAAAAGGAGAATCGTTTTGTAAAACTCTTTTCTGGACAGCATTCCTCAAATATTCGGGATAAGCCGTGTGAATAGCAGAACTTTCTTTTATCATTCCATCAATATACACTTTTACTTCAGGATCAATCAAACCGCGCCTGTAAAAATTTTCTATTATAAGTTGCATTTCCTGTGCTCTTCCAACAGCAAAGCACGGAATCAAAACCGATCCGCCGTTTTTCAAAGTTTCCTGTATTACTTTCAAAAACTTTGCTTCCGAATCCTCACGCTCGCTCTGAATATCTTCCTTAGCCCCATAAGTACTTTCAACGATCAAAGTTTCAAGTCTTGGATAATTAATATCAACATTATTGAACAATCTTGTAAAACCGTATTTTATGTCCGCACTATAAACCAAATTATGCGCTCCCTCTCCAATATGCAAGTGACAGGAAGCGCTTCCAAGAATGTGCGAAGCATTATGGAATGTCAATCTCATGTCAGGCGCAATATCGGTTACTTCTCTGTACTCTCTTGTAATGCAGTACTTGAGCATTTCCTTTACATCCCTCTCCAGATATGGGGGTTCTTTGTTTTCTTTTGCCATTATGTCAATGTAATCAAAATGCAAAAGCGCGCTCAAATCTCTTGTTGGTTCGGTCATGTACACAGGGCCCCTATAACCTAATTTGAACAAATAAGGAATGAAACCGGAGTGATCCATGTGTGCATGGCTTAACACAACCGCATCAAGCTCATTTATCGGAAACCTAATTGCATCCAAATATGGAAAAGCATCTTCATTGTTTTGTGCTGCAACATTGATTCCACAATCCATCAAAATTTTTGTTTTTCTTGTTTCAACAAGCATGCAGCTTCTTCCAACCTGTCTAAATCCTCCGAGTGCGGTTAACCTAACCCAACTTTGCTGGGGTTTTTCAGAATAAATTTTTTTCGCAGTTTCCTGGAGAATTTTTTTTCTTTCGCTTGAATACTTAATCAAGTGATGCCTTATTCCTTTGAGCACTTCGCTCGGAGATGTTGGTGCTCTAAAAATTTTCGGAGTCCAACCTGTTCTAAGAATTATTTGTTTGCTTGTTTCCCCGCCCTTTCCAATAACCAAACCGGGCTTTAAGCATTCGATTACAACTTCGTTGAATGCCTCGCTGAATTGTATTTCCGCAATCTGTGCATCCGCGGGAACAATTTTCATTATTTCCTCTTTCGCTTCCTTTTGATCAATCAATAAACTTTTATCAGCCCTAATATTGATTTTTTTCTTGAGCTGATACGCTATGTTTTTCACATAATCCTCGTTCTCGTGGAAAATTTTTGGATTCTTTGTGTAAATTGCTATTTCCGGTCCCTCAAGATCAACCGTGGTTATTCCGGCTTTCGCATCCACAATATTGCTTATGGTTTCCTTAACTTCTTTCAAATAATCCATTTTTACTCTTTCCTAAAATCATTTTTTTAAAATAAAAAAAAATTGTTCATTTATTTATCCAAAAAATAAGTTTCAAAAAAATTTTTTATAAAGTTTTTTTTGTAAAAAATTAATTATTTTTTTTTAGTTCTGCGGCGCAACTTCTTTCTCTATCTTTTCAACCTTATCAGCTGCAATTTCCCTTATCCCATTCTTGTCTATTACGAAAACCGTTGCTCCTATTCCACCGGAGTACAAGTCCCTTCTTTTTCCCGAGCTGATTGCGCTGATTGCAAGTGCTATTGCGTCTTTTTCATTCATTCCTTTTTTATAACCCAAATCAAGTGTGTTCAAAGCCTGTTCTGTTCCGGAACCTGAAACCGCGTACTTATCCCTTTCCAAAAGCCCTCCGTCAGGAGTCAAATCAAAAAGTTCTGCTTTTCCGTTATAACCGCCGACAACAAGTTGGACAATATAAGGATAATATCTGTTCCCGTTCAAAATGTTTGAAATGAAAGTTGTAGCGGCCCTAGCTGTCATTGGTTCATTTCGTTCAAGCTCGTAAAGCCTTGCCTGGCTTTTCAAAAATCTTATAATTGTAAGAGAATCTCCAACGCTTCCTGCGTTTGTAACGGCTAAATGCGGTCCTATTTTGTAAATCTTTTCAGATTCATCATCATAGGCAATATGCCCCATGCTTGCTCTTTTATCCGCAGCAAGGACAATTCCAGAATCGTAGATTAATCCTATTGTAGTTGTTCCTGTTTTCAAAATCTGA
>DASRUN010000034.1:0-28022 GCA_035655435.1 archaeon
CAGCTTGTTGTTTCGGATAGTGTAGTTCAAAAACTATTTGTTCAACCGTTGAATTCCTCTGCAGAAGTAAATAGTAGAACACTAACCAACGCCGAGTTGCCGGTTTTAATTAACGATGCAGCATTCACAGAAACTATAGACATCACAATTGATGCACGCATGAATGTTGACTCCAGCGTAAAAGATCTTGTTGCAACAATCAACATAGCAGCATTTGCGTACAAGGCCAACAAAAAAGTTGGAACAATAAGCGTTGGTTCGTGCGCTCCGTTGTTCGGACAATATTATAAAGTCACAAATGTACAGCCAACCGGAACAACATCAATAACATTTGATTTGAGTAAACCATGCCTTTATGAAGGAAACAGATTAACCGGGTTAGCAGGAACAGGCGGACCGTTTTCTCTGAAACTTGTGGACGTGGGTCAACCAACTCCAACAACTTACAATGCAGCTTTTGAATTATACAATTCAAGTAACCAGCTTGTTAACAACGGAACATTCACGACAGGACAGAACATCAAAAACACTTTCACACAATTGACAAAACAGATAACCATAAGCTCAATTGCAGTTGATGCAACAACGGGAATAGGAAAAGTAGAATTACAAATAACCTAATTCCAATTGCAGAATCACGCTTCATTCAACATAATCCATAGCAATTTAAATATTAGGTGAAACTTAACTAGTAAATCAAATAAATTTTTTTATTAAAGTGAAAAGGGGTCGAACAAATTTGAATTCTAAACTAATTGCATTTGTGTGCTTGGTGCTTATTGCCGGCTTTGTTAATGCTGCAGCTCCAACCGGAAGCGTTACCGCTCCAACAAATGGAACTTATTGGAAAAACGGAACCCAAACCATTACTTTTAGTGTTACTGATACTGATGCTCCGGCCGATTTCAATGCAGTTGTTTATTACAGCGCAAGTGCGGGAGCAAAAACAAATAATCTAACAGTCCCGGATCTAAATTTGTTTGCTTCGGGAAGATGTTCAGCAACAACATTCGCAAGCGGAACAACCTGTTCTTATTCATGGACCCTTACAGGAGTTGCAGATGGAAATTATTTCATTGATGTTGAATTAAAGGATTTGAACAATGCGGATTCAGCAACAATCAGCAGCCCTTCATTCATGATTGATAATACAAATCCAACGGGAAGTATTTCGGGAACTGTAAGCGAAAACGATGTAACACTTACATTTTCCGGAGCCGATGCGCATAGCGGAGTTGCAAAATTTGAAGTTAAAGTAGATTCGGGAAGTTATATTGACAAAGGCGTTTCAGGCACTTCGCATTTATTCGAAAATTTAAGCAACGGAGATCGTAATTTCACTTTAAGAGTAACGGATCTTGCAGGAAACCAATTTGAAACAAGCATCATAAAGAACGTGAGCTTTTCAAGCAGTTCAAAGCCCACGGCCAAGCCTGAGATAACCTCCGACACACATGAGGAAGATGAATGGACAAGTGAAACAGAAGCGGAATTTGAGTGGACAACGGTTTCAACGGCAACACTTTATAGATACGCATTGAACACGGACGATAATTATACTATTGATGCTGATGACACTTCCAATGGGGATTCCAGGACAAAAATTTATGACAGCCTTGATGACGGAGAACGCTGGTTCCACGCTGCAGGATGCAATGAAGCAGGATGCGGACCCACAGATCATTATAGAGTTAGGGTTGATGCGGGAACTCCCGGAGCTGTTTCAAACATTTCAGGTTTCGGGCAGAGCGATGGTAGCATTTACATTTCATGGGAAGAACCCGATGACAATCCTGCTGCAAATAATTCCGGCATAAAAGAATACGCGATTTATAGGAACAAGAGCAAGCAAACCGGTTCCAGAGACTTTATTCCAACAGATGCAGGAGTAAAGGCTTTCACCGGAATCACGGAAACCGATTTTACCGATGAGGAGAATCTCATTGAGGGATTGGCTTATTATTACAGAATCAGGGCAATTGACAATGCAGGAAACCAAGGGCCTTTGAGCGGAGTCAATAGAATTCTTCTCGGCGCAGTAACATGCGATATTGAAATCGAATTCAATGTTCCGGAAAATGTCGGCGCAGGAATTTTGGATATTGTCGCAAATATTTCAAGCGGCACTATAGAGAATGCTGATTTGAAAATAAAACTTCCGGGAAAGGCATTTGAAACAATTGCAATTGACAAAAGCGGGGCAAAAATAGAGGATTCTTTTGAAATACCAATTGGAGCGGATGGAACCGCATCATTATTATTGGAGGGCACGAGCGATACCGGAGCGGATTGCCAGAAAACACTTGATTTTACGATTGACACTGAAAAACCAATAGTGAGTTTAATTGCGCCGAAAGAAAACGGCGAAGTTGGCCAAACAACAAAAATTATTGCATCTGCTTCGGATGAAGGATCCGAAATCAAAAAAGTGGAAGCATTTTTGGACGGAACCTTGATTGGAGAATTGAGAAAAACAGGGAACACTTACACGCTTGAGTGGAATTCGAGAACAAAAGCAAACGGAACATACAACCTTGAAATTAAGGCGGAAGATAATGCAGGAAACACGGAAGTTTTCGAGGCAAGAGTAAAAGTCAATAATGTTGAGGGCGACATTATTTCGGAGGAAACAAAAACATTTGAAACCGCGAATCTGGATGAGTTGCTCAAGGCGGCTAATTTGAAGGAAGAGTTTTTTGAGGAAGCAAAAAAACTTATCAATGAGAATGATCCTACAAGAACTTTGATTGTTGCAAAGAATGGTTCCGGTTCAACAGCGGTAATTGTTGTAACACTCAAAAATTCAGGGCAAGCAAAGAACATGCAGCTCATTGAATTCATTCCAAAAAACATTGTTGGAAACGCGCGCGATATTGAAAGCGAGCAAGAGTTTGCTGTAATTCAAAATGATCCTGTAATTGGTTTTAATCTTGGAGAAGTTGCTTCAGGAGAAGAAGTTAGAATTTCTTATACTGTCGGAACCAATCTGAATGAGGGACAGGCAAATTCTATCATCAACAATTTCAAGGAATTCAATACGCCCCCTGTTCTTTTAGAAGAATCAAGAAAAGAGCCTATAGCAACAACGCCTTTGTCTGACATTGTTTTTATTGCATTCATAATAATAGCGGTTTTGGCGATAATCGGGATTCTCCTTGTTGTTCTTGGCGGAGGGGCTCTTTTAGCCCACAAGGTTTTGAAAAGCGACCATGGTTTTGAAACCGGAAAAGGCAAGTCTTTTGACCAAAAAACACAGGAAAAATCCGGTAAATTTGGTTATGAAAATAAATAGCACCCCCTTTAATATCCCCTAAAAAGGATTTCCCATAAGTGTTTTTTTATGCCCGCACAAAACATGGTTACTGTAATAGGAGCCGGTCCGGCAGGATTGGCTTGTGCCAGAAAAACCCAGGAATTGGGGTGGAAAACTACTATTATTGAGGACCATCCAACTGTAGGAGATCCGGTTGCTTGCACCGGGCTTATAAGCGCTACCGGAGTTGATGAACTCAGGATCAGGAGACAGGTGGAGGAAGTGCTTGTAAATAAGATCAAAGGGGCACAGATTTTTTCGCCAAATCACGAGATGATAGAGATAAAAAGAAGCAATCCTGTTGCTTATGTAATCGATAGGGGCAAATTTGACAGGGTTTTGGCAAAGGATGCGGTTGATGCCGGAGCAGAACTAAAACTTAACACAAAAATGATTGATATTCGGAATGAAACAATTTTCACGGAGTATAAAGGCAGGGGAGAGCTTCTAAAATCAAAGATAATTGTTGGCGCTGACGGGGTTAATTCCAAAACAAGAGGCCTTGCGGGAATAAGCACTAACATAAAGGATTTTGTGCATGCTTATCAGGTTGTTGCAAAAGGAAATTTTGATCCTAATTATGTGCAGGTTTATGTTGGGGAATATTCAAAGAATTTTTTTGCTTGGATTGTTCCAGAAAACGAGGAAACAGCGCGCATTGGATTGGCTAGCACCTCCGGAAACATTAGAAAGGATTTCAATGTTTTTGTTGCGGAAAAAAATATTTCAGGAGAATTCTGCGACATGTGCTCTTCGTTGATTCCGATAGGAGAACCGCTCAAAAATATTGTAAAAAACAATATAATGTTGGTTGGTGATTCGGCTTTCCAAACAAAAGCTACAACCGGCGGAGGAATAATGATTGGAATGGAGGCCGGGAGAATAGCAGGACAAGCAATCAATGATCATATTAAGGAAGGAAAACCTTTGAAGGATTATGAAAAAGCCTGTGCCGGAATAAACAAGGAATTGAAAATCCATTGGAAAGTCAGGCAATATCTCAACAACAAAAATGAGGATGAGCTTGACAAATTATTCAGGAGAATGAGAAACGCGAAGATCGGAGAATTTTTGAGCGAACACGGAGACATGGATAAGCCCTCGCGTTTTATCGGAAAGGTTCTTTCAAAGCCCAGCCTTTGGGGAATGTTCCCGGAAGCACTCAGGTTTATGAGCACGTGAAAAAATATGAATAGAATAATTCTGCACGTTGATTTTGACTATTTTTATGCACAACTCGAAGAATTGAGAAAACCGGAATTGAAAGAAAAACCAATAGCGGTTTGCATGTTTTCCGGAAGAACCGAATTTTCCGGAGCTGTTGCAACCTCTAATTATAAAGCGCGCGAAAAAGGAGTAAAGGCCGGAATGCCGATTGCTTTTGCAAAACAAAAAATTCCCGAAATTATTTTGATCAAAGCCGATCGCGAATATTATTCCGAGGTTTCGAATAGAATAATGGAGTTGATGCGCGAGCATTCTGATAAGTTTGAGCAAGCTGGAATTGATGAAGCGTATATTGATGTTACGGAGCAAACAAAATCAAGTTTTGTTGAAGCAAAAAAGATTGCGGAGAAAATAAAAAAAAGAATTCTGGAAGAGGAAAAGCTTACTTGTTCTGTTGGTGTTGCACCAAACAAATTAATTGCAAAAATGGCTTCGGGTTTCAAAAAGCCTGGCGGCTTAACAGTTATAACAGAAAAAGAGGTTAAAGAATTCCTGCGCGGAATGAGAATAAAAGATTTGCACGGAATTGGCCCGAAAACAGTTGAAATTCTTTCGGAAAAAGGAATAACCACTATTCCGAAACTTGTGGAAACTCCGATAAAAGAGTTGCAGGAATTGTTCGGGGAAAATAAAGGGGTTTTAATTCACGAAAAATCAATTGGCTTTGATGAATCTCCGGTTGAGGAAAAGGAGAAACAACAATATTCGCGAATTCTCACGCTCAAAGAAAACACTTCCAGCGCGGAAAAGATTTTTGGAGAATCGAAAATTCTCGCACAACAATTATCGCAAAAAGCAAAAGAGAACAATGTTTTATTCAGAACCATTTCAATTATTTTGATTTCAAACAAACTTGAATCGGTTTCGCGGAGCAGAACGCTTCCGAAAGAAACACAAAGCGAAAAGGAAATACTTTCGGTTGCAAAAGAACTTTTCGAGGAATTTTTTTCCGCAAAACCTGAGTTTGTTGCACGAAGATTTGGTTTGAGGGTTTCGAATTTTTCAGCTCCCAAAACGCAGAAAACCATTTTTGATTTTTAAGCGAAAAAATACTTTGATTTTCAGTAAAAAAATTTTCAATAAAGAATATTACTCAGCAATTCTACAAACGGCTGCACTAGAACCCATGTAAAAACATTTGGGAAAATCGTTGCAATGATGAGGAAAAGAAATGTATTGAAATAATCAGTCTGGTAAATTGCCTTTATTATAAAAAATTCCACAATGAGAATTACTATAACAACAAACGGATTGTCGGGAAGAACAAAACTTGCAACCCAAAACATCACAACGAATAGAACATTCAAGAGCAATGCATTCAGGACAGTTGCTTTTGAGTTCTGCAATGCTTTGGATAAAAAGATTACGAAAACCGTTCCAATGATAATGCCCGCAATTGTAGAGAGCCAGTAAAAAGACAACATACAAACCAATAGAAGAGAGAGCAATAAATAGTTTTGGATTATTTTTCGGAAAATTTCACATTTTTCAAGGAAAGGGAAAAATTTTAAAGATCGGTCCAAACCCCTTCAAAACCCTCCAAATGCTTGTTTATATAAATGTTTTCTTTTTAAGAATATTAAATAAAGGTCGGATTTTGTTGATTGACGTTGTTTTTGGGGTTTGCATTGTAGCCCTTGTGTTTGCGGGCATTCTTGCCAGAGACGTGCTTAGCAAGGATCAAGGATCCGAAAAAATGCAGGAAGTTTCGAATGCGATAAGAGAGGGAGCAAATGCTTTTTTCAAGCGCCAGTACAAGACAATTGGAATACTTTTTCTCGCGCTCACAGTGCTAATTTTTGTCGGTTACTCAATGCTCGGAAAACAGGAATTAGGAACACTAACCGCGGTTTCATTTATTTTCGGAGCAATTTCTTCTTCTCTTGCAGGCTTTATTGGAATGTGGATTGCGATTAGGGCAAATATTAGAACCGCTTCCGGCGCAAAAAGAAGCATGAATGATGCTCTTACAATCGCATTCAGGGGAGGAGCGGTTTCAGGAATATTAATTATCACAATGTCAATTCTCGGAATAGTCATTTTGTATTCTATTCTAACTTACATTGGAACACCGATTGAGGAGATTCCGTTTTCAATAATCGGTTATGGTTTTGGAGCCAGTTTTGTGGCATTGTTTGCCCAATTAGGCGGGGGAATTTACACTAAAGGAGCAGATGTTGGAGCTGATTTGGTTGGAAAAATCGAAGCAGGAATTCCGGAAGATGATGAAAGAAATCCCGCTGTTATTGCCGATCTTGTCGGGGATAATGTTGGAGATTGTGCCGGAAGAGGAGCGGATTTATTTGAAAGTGCGGCCGTGGAAAATATTGGTGCAATGATAATTGGAGTTGCATTGTTCCCTGTTTTTGGAATCGCGGGATTGTTGTTTCCTTTAGTTGTTGGAGCCGCGGGTTTGATTGCTTCTATTATTGGAATAATGACTGTGAAAACAAATGAAAAAGAAAATCCAATGAAAGCCTTGAATAGAGGTTATTATGTTACCGCGCTGATTGCCGCGATTTTTCTTTACTTTATAACCACGAACATGCTGACGGTTCCGGAAGCACCGGAAGCAAGTCTTTACTTGTTTTTTGCGGGAATAGTTGGAATAATTACGGGAACAATTCTAATTTGGATTACAATTTATTACACTGAAGCGGATCATTCTCCCGTAAAAAGAATTGCAAGCGCTTCACAAACAGGGCACGCAACAAACGCAATTACAGGTTTTGCCGTTGCAATGGAAGCAACAGGACTTCCTGCAATTCTTCTTGGAGCGGCACTTATTGCATCTTATACTTTGGGCGAAGCAACGGGAATTCCTTTTGGGGGATTGTACGGAACTGCTGTTGCAACAATCGGAATGCTTTCAACTGCTGCATATGTAATGGCAATGGATACTTTCGGACCTATTGTTGATAATGCGGGCGGAATAATTGAAATGAGCGGGGAATCAGGAATCGCAGCTAAAAGAGCTTCATCACTTGATGCTGCGGGAAACACTACAAAAGCACTTACAAAAGGTTATGCGATCGGTTCGGCCGCGCTTGCTTCGTTTTTGCTTTTCTCCGCATATTTGCAGGATGTTGGAAGAACATTGAACATTGAAAATGTTGCAATTGACATTGCAAAAGTTGATGTTTTTGTCGGCGCGCTCTTGGGTGCAATGTTGGTGTTTGTGTTCAGCAGCTTTGCAATTAGGGCTGTTGGAGAAACCGCTTTCAAGGTTGTTGAGGAAGTGAGGAGACAGTTCAGAGAAATTCCGGGGATAATGCAGAAAAAGGCCAAGCCTGATTATGCAAGGTGTGTTGACATTTGCACTAAATCCGCGTTGAAGGAAATGATTCTTCCGGGAATGCTTGTTGTTTTCCTTACAATTGCGGTTGGAGTTATTTTGAAATGGGAAGCTGCGGGCGCATTCTTAATGGTGGGAACTATTACAGGAATAATGATGGCTTTGTTCCTCAATACAGGCGGGGGCGCATTTGACAATGCGAAAAAGCATATTGAATCGGGAGCATTCGGCGGAAAAGGTTCTGATGCTCACAAAGCCGCAATTACCGGAGATACAATTGGAGATCCTTTCAAGGATACGGCCGGACCGAGTTTGCACGTACTTATAAAATTACTTGGAACACTAACGCTTGTTCTTTTGCCGTTGTTTATTTAAGGTGATAAAAATGTTAAATGAAAATTACTTTTCGTGGTCAGAAAAAGCATTCGAAAAAGCATGGAAAAATGAAGACGACAAATATTGGGAAAGCTTCCTGATTTGAAAAAGAAATTATAATACAAAAAATCGGAAAAACAACCTACCAAAAAACAAATGAAATAGTTGAAAAGATAATCAAAAATTTGGATACCGGGGAAAAACAATAAATCTTACTGCTTCTGATTAAAAACAAAATAACCGCCTAATAGCCCCGCCCGGATTTGAAATTGTCAGCTTGAAAAAAAACCAATAAATTTAAGAAGATAAAAGGCACATAATTAGATTATGAGAACTGAGCAGCAAATTTTGGAAAAGCTTGATAAAATAGAAAGGGATATAGCAAGCATTAAAACGAAAATGGTTGATGCCGATGCCATAATGACTGAAGAAGATTACAAAACGCTTCTTGATTACAGAAAAGAAAAATCAGCCGGCGAACTTGTTTCCCATAAAAAACTCAAAAAAGAACTTGGAATTTAATGTTTGAAGTTTCTTATTCCAAACAAGCAGAAAAGTTTCTGAAAAACACCGAAAAAATCCTGGCAAAAAGGATTTTAAAAAAAATAGAAGAACTAAAAATCAAGCCATTCTTACACGACACGAAAACTGTTGAAGGCTACAAAGAAAAAATTTTCAGAGTCCGTGTCGGAGACTACCGAATTCTTTATGAAGTGGATTATGCCAACAAACTAATCGGAATAGTGAAAATAGACAAAAGACCAAAAGTGTATTAATTGGAATCAAGAAAAATAAAATAGCCCCGACCATATTCAAATTTTTGGCAGCAGTATCAAAATTGGAACAATTAACCTTAAATAAACTAATTGTATAAATATATACAACTACAAGAAGGTGTTTTTATGGAAAAAACCGCACAAATTTTACATTACCCAAGGCTTGATACAGTGCTTATGGTAGAAGATGCAATACAAAACGCAAAAAATTATCCCACAAGAATGTCACTGTGGAAGAGCTTGCCGAAAAAGGTGCAATACCAAACATTCAAACTAATTTTGGAATATCTGGAAACATCAAACAAAATAACTTATGCCAAAGGAAATAAAATAATGTGGATTGCTTCAAACCCAAAACTTAACAGAGCAATAAAAAAAGGGAAAGAACATTGAATGTTTCGCGTAATCGGCGTAGCGGATTTTAATAAAGAGTTTGAAGAACTCAAAAAAAGAGGCAAACAGGGTGACGGGGAAAGCATTTATTTGGTAAAAATTATTGAAAAAGGTATTGAAAAACTCAAATACGACTACAAGTATGGCGACCACATTTCGAAAGAAAAAATACCAAAAGAATACACTGAAAAATATGGCGCAAAAAATTTGTGGAAGCTTGATTTAAGCCATTTCTGGCGGCTCATTTACACGGTTAGAGGAACAGAAGTAGAAGTAATATCAGTCTTACTTGAAGTCATTGACCACAAAAATTACGACAGAAAATTCGGGTATAAAACAAGCTAAGTACAAACTAACAGGAAACTTAAAACAAAAAACATTTCAAGAAATTAATTAAAAACCGCCTAATAGCCCCACCCGGATTCGAACCGGGGTCACGAGCTCCAGAGGCTCGAATCCTTTCGGCGGGAACCAATCATTAATCAATTGACTGTGCCCCCTTGGCCGCTAGACGATGGGGCTATTAACAGCGGTTTTACAGACATTTAGCAATCTAACGTGTTTGCATGGATGTCTGAAATTAACTTCTTTGGCAAACTTTAAAACGCTATCTACATTGAGCAGTTCTGGTTGCAAAAATATAAAAACCCGATTTTATGAAAACATGCAACTTTTATTAACTCTAAAAGCTAAGTATAATTGATTGTTTATGGCAAAAAAGAACGCTTCAATTGAGGGTCTCAAGCAGAGGGCGGTGGGAATGAAGCATAAGCGCATGGAAGAGATTTTGGGAGAAATGCAAGTTAAGCTTGAAGAGATAGATACTTTGAGAAAGGAAATGCAAAGGTCACAGTTCAATGCAATAACCCCTCAGAAATCAAAAAGCATGCTTGAGGAAATCAAGGTTCCTTCGATTGAAATGATACGCGAAGAGAAAAAGAAAAACTGATTTTAAATGCTTTTCAAGGTCGGAAATAATAAAGTAATAATTGAAAAAACAAAAATAGCAAACACGATTTTTTCGCGTTTCAAGGGATTGATGTTTGAAAAAAAAGAAAAATTTAATTATGCACTTGTTTTTGAATTGCAGGAAGAAACAAAAATCGGGGCATCCATTCACATGATGTTTGTTTTTTTTCCGATCGATGTTGTTTATTTGAATTCAAAAAAAATTGTTGTTGATAAAGAAACAGTTTTTCCTTGGCAATTGAATTATACTCCGAAGAAAGCCGCAAAATATTTTATTGAACTCCCAAAAGGAATGGGGGATAAAATTGTTCTCGGGGAAAAACTTTATTGGAATTATGCGTAAGGGTCGATGTATTTTTCTTTGCATTTTTCCGAGCAAAAAGTTGAGAAAAAAAGATGTCTAGGAGTGTCATCAACATGGATTGACTTGCCGCAAACCCTGCATGATTTTTCCTTTGCCATTATGGGTTTTTTCGCATTGCTTTTTGCAACGTAATCATTTAGGCTCATGCTAAAATTAGAAATGCAGGAGAATTTAAACTTAATTCTCTGCAAAACTACATAAAATTGCTACATAATTATTATTGGTTTTTCTTCTTTGTTTTGGGTTTGCGCCTGTCCGGGTTGTCTTCGAACCAGAAATATTTGCCTTTTTTTTTCATTGTTTTTCTTCTGTCGCGTACGGCGTATAAATCTGGCAGAAGCTCTTCCTTCCCTGAAAATGTTTCAGTTTTAACTATTTCAAGCTCTTCCTTATTCTTAATTTGGTCATATTCAAATGGAAAAAGTTTAAAGGTTCCGGCCTGACTCGTAACTCCAATCTGTTTTTGCCTTCTATTGCGCTTAGATCTTTCGTTTAGGGGCCAGTACTTCATTACAGAAGGTCTTTTTCGCCTAGAAAAATCCCGTGCTTTTTTAGCAAGCACCATTATTTTTTTAGGAAGCATAACACCAGAACATTTTTGAAATTAATAATAACAAACCAAAACCAATAAATACGACAATCAACGTAATATACTAATGGAGCAAAAATTGGTTTTTGAGATAAAAGAGTCGGCGCAAAGCATTGGATGGAAAGTTTATAGGCCAAAAGAAAAGCATTCAATTGTTTCGGAAACGCATTTGAGAAGAATAATTGAATTCCGGAACAATAAAAAAATTTACGAAGTGAAACTCCCTGAACTGAGCCGCGAGGAAACAGAACTTATCAACAACGCAATTGAAATGCACAGAAAAAACAGCGTTAATTCAAGCGCAGTTGAATCATTTGAATTTTATTGCGAAAGCAATTTCATAGAACTAGAAAATGAGCAGAAAAAATATTTGCTGAAAATTCTTGAACACGCAACATGCGCCAACGGAGTGCTTGATTCGCTGTTGCAGGATCCGGAACTCGAGGAAATAGCTGCAATAGGAATTGGAAAAGAAAAACCGGTTTATGTTTTCGATTCAAAATTCGGGTGGCTTGCAACAAACATTTATTTTACAAGCGAAGAGGAAGTAAAAAGAATAATCAATTCAATGGCGGGAACATTGGGAAGAAGAATAACATTACAAAAACCAAAGCTCAATGCAGTACTCGCAAATGGTTCAAGGCTGAATGCATGCATAGAACCCGCAACGGTTTCAGGACCTTCGATTACAATAAGAAAATTCAGAGAAGACGCCTTTACTCCGATTGATCTTGTAAATTTTGGTTCTATTAGTTTTGAACAACTTGCATTTTTGTGGATAGCAATACAAAGTGATTGCTCGATTCTCGTGTGCGGAAACACCGGATCGGGAAAAACAACTCTCTTAAACGCACTGCTCAATTTCGTTCCTGAACATGAAAGAATAATCAGTGTGGAGGAAACACCGGAATTAAGCATTATGCATCCTCAGCAGGTTAAATTGTCTGTTGCGGAAGACCTTGGAATCACAATGCAGGAACTTATTGTAAACACTTTGAGAATGCGCCCGGACAGGGTTATTATAGGAGAGATGAGAAACAGAGAGGAAGTGGGCGCATTTATGGACACGCTTCTCGCAGGACAAGGAAAAGGTTGTTTTGCAACTTTTCATGCACAATCCGGAAAAGAAGCGCTTGCAAGGCTTTCAAACCTTGGAGCGGAAAATGATGATTTGAATGCATTGGATTTAATTGTCACACAGAAAAGATGGAGCTCTTATTCAAACGGGTTTGCAAAGGAAAACAGGAAAGTGATTGAAATCTGCGAACCTGAAACAAAGCACGAAAAATTAGGCGCAGAACAGGTTTTTGGTTTTGATTTTGAGAAAAATATTTTCCGAAAAAATAGCAATGGAAAAAAGGTTTGCGAAAAAATAATGCGAGCATTTTCATTGGATAAAAATGGAATTGAACAGGAACTCGGAAATCGGATGCGTTTTTTGAAAGCACTTGGAAAGCCAAAGCAGGGGGAATTTTTTGATGCAATCAACAATTATGGAAAAGCAAATTAAGGAACTAAAAAAGGATCTGGAAAACCTCGGAATGGAGGAAACTGCGGAAGAATATTTCTGGAACGTAGTAAAACTCAGCATTGTTGCGTTTATTCTTGCGTGGCTTTTGTGGAATCTTTTTTTTCACTCGCTTTTGGAGGGAATGCTTTTTTCTCTCTTGTTCTTTTTTGTTTCTTTCACGCTTTTTCTTTCGCAACCGAAAAGAAAGCTTGAACTACGCGCAAAAAAAATAGAAAAGCATTTGCCGTTTGCATTAATGCAGCTGAGTGTTGATTTGAATTCTGGAATTGATTTTGACAAGGCGCTTAAAAGAATTTGCGGAAACGATTACGGAGAATTTTCGGAAGAACTGAGGAAAGCAATTTTGGCGGGGAAAAAAGCGGCCGAATCAACTCCAAAAATCATGCTGAATCTTGTTGAAAGAAATTCATCAAGGCAGTTGAAAAGGGTTGTTTCACAACTTGTTTCCATTTACGAGCACGGTTCCACGGAAAGGCCCGGGGAAATCGTGAGGAGTATTGCATTGGAGCTTCTTGCAAAGCAGAAGAGCGTTTCAAAGGAGTTTTCCGGAAAAATAGTTGTTTTCTCACTTGGTTTTATCGCGGTTTCTGCTATTGTTCCGGCTTTATTCCAAGCATTCAATATTGTCGGAAGCAGCTTTATTGAAATTCCTTTCAAGCCGATTGAGATCCTCATAATAACGGGAATTGTTTTTCCTGCAATCAATCTTGCTGCATTGCTTTATATCAAATCTCAGACTCCGGAATTTTTGAAGGGATGAAAAATGAAAGAGTTTTTTGCTGATTTTGAGGGAACTTTGATTGTATTGAATGAAAATAATAGTCTGCGGAAATTCCTGCAGCAATCTTTTATTGTCGGGGTTTTTTTGGCAATTATTTTTTTGGTTTACGCGCTTTTTTTTCTGAAAGAGGATTCTCTCGCGATTTTCGCTTTTGGAATTTTTTTTCTGCCCATTATTTTCAATTATTTTTTTGTAATTTACCAATTTGAGGAAAGAAAAAAAAGCATTGAAGAGGAAATTCCTGATGTTTTGCTTATTGCTTCTTCGCTTCCGGAAAAAACAAATGTTTCAAAGCTGATTAGTTTTATGGCGGAGCATAGTAATGGCGCGATTTCAAAAGAGTTTTTAATTGCAAAAAACCAGATTGAAAATGGCATTCCAATTGAAATTGCTTTTTCAAATATGAAAAAGCGAAACAAATCATTGGCACTTAATCGTGCTATAGACTTGCTTTTGAATGCGCTTCACACAGGAAGTGCAATGAACGGTGTTTTCAGGGAAACTGCGCAGGATTTCATGGAGACAAATTCCATTCTGCGGGAAAGGAATGCAAACACCACAATAGAGAAATACACGCTTCTTCTTGCAGGAGGAATAATTGTCCCGCTTATTCTCGGGCTTCTTGCGGGAATGGTTGCGGGTTTTAATTTTTCAACAATATCAGAACTTGGAATTGGTTTGGGCGAACAGGCAAGAACTGAAATAGTGGAGGCTTCATTGCTTGGAAATATAATTTACATTTTCGAGTACGCAATTATCGCTTCGGCTTTTGTTGCATTTCAGGAGGGAAATCAGAAGAAAACAATTCTTTATGCTTCAATTCTGATTCCTTTAAGTTTTGGAGTTTATTTTCTTGGAAAAGGGTTTTGAAATGAAAAATAGTAAAAGGCTTGTTTACGAAGTCCACAAATTTAAACTCTTAGCGAGCCGCGGAATCCCCTAGCTGCATAATAAGATTCTGCGCCGTTATGATATACAAAGACATTGTCGTAGCGGCGATCACAAAAGAGAGCCCCACCAAGTTTTCTAATATTAGAGGGGGTTTTCACCCAGCTCGATGTTTTCGTATCAAAATTTCCAAGTTTCTGCAACTCTCTATATTGTTCTTCCGATAAAAGTTCAACACCCATTGAAGCCGCCATATCAACAGCATTATTTTTTGGTTTATGTTCTTTCCTTGACTCCAAGGCTTCACTGTCGTAACAAACACTTCTACGGCCATTAGGAGTTTCCGCTGAACAATCATAAAAAATGTATTCGCCAGTTTTTTTATCCTGGCCAATAATATCCGGTTCTCCTCCGGTTCTTTCCATTTCATTCAATGACCAGAGTTTTTTAGTATTAGATTCCAGCTTTGATTGTACTTTAGCCCATTCAATCCCTTTATGGCGGTTCATGTTTTTCTCAAAACGCGCTTTCAACACTTTGAGTAGTTTTTCACGTTGTTCTGGTGACAACTCTTTTTTGAATGCAGTAGTTGATGGCTTGCCCATAATCATAATATTTATCCTAAGTCTATAAAATTGTTTATGCAAGCTCTAATAGTAAAATGAAAGTTACAAAGGACCAACAATAGCATTTTTAAAGGAGTAAATCGTTTTGTATAAAGTGTTCAAATGAAGCCTGAGTTTAATTTTGTCGAGTACAAAAAAACCGATCTCAAAGGTTACACTCTCATAGAGGGTTTTCCGGGAATGGGTTTAGTGGGAACTATCGCCGCTAAATATTTGGTTGAAAAACAGGATTTTGATTATATTGGACATATTGATTCGAATGTTTTCATGCCGATAATTAGAATTCATAAAGGATTGCCGGTGAGGCCTGCGAGGATTTATGCTAACAAAAAACTCAAGCTCGCGGTCTTGATTTCGGAACAGGTTATTGGAAAGCAATACACCAATACAGTTGCACGGGCAACTGTTGATTGGATAAAAGCCAAGGGATTCAAGGAATTGATTTCGCTTTCTGGCGTTCGCGCTTCTCCTGGAACTCCGCAAAACACTATTTATGGAATTGCTGCAAACCAGGAGTCAAAGGAACTGCTGAAAAAATACGGTCTGGATGAAATAGAAGAGGGAATAACAACCGGAATAACCGCGTTGATATTGCTTGAATTGCGCACGGCTGACATTAAAGCGATTTCAATACTCGGGAATGTACAGGTTGCTGCGGATTATAAGGCTGCGGCCGAGGTTTTGAAAAAGTTTGACAAAATGCACCAACTGAATTTGAATGTTGAACCGCTTTTGAATGAAGCTAGAGAAACAGAAAAACAGCTTATCCAACAACTCCAAGCGCTTAAGGAGACAAAAGATTCGAGCGAAAAGTTTGAAAACGAAACTCCGCTGATCACATAATATTATTAAATACAAAAACACCTTCTTTTACCCATGGAACACAAGTGGGCAACCATCCCAATCATTCTCATAATAGCACTTATTGGTGTTTTCGTGTTTGCGTATTATTTTGAAAGCGCAAATGTTAATGAAGTGGGAGATGCTGATTATGCGGATGTTGGAGAGGATGAGTATTTGAACATTGAATATGTTTCTCCTGATGAAAATGGAATAGGGGATGAGTATGATTTTTCAACTTCTTCAGGAGATTATCAGGTTGCGGAAACTCCGGAGGAATGCAATGCTCTTTCCGAATCCGGGAGAGATAATTGCCTTTCATTGCACGCGGTTTTTCATCAAAATGAAGATGCCTGCGCGCTTATAGAGGAAAGATCTGAAAAAGATGAATGTTTTTCGCAGATTGCAATTGACAAAAAGGATGGAAACATTTGCGATAATGTTCTTGGAGTAAAATCCGAGTGCTTCTCTACTCTTGGAGTAGAAACTAATAATGTTAATTATTGTGAAAAAGCAGGATTGGAAAAAAGACAATGCATAATTGCCGCAGCATCCGGAAAGTTTGAGGATTGTGCCGAAGGATTGCAGAAAAGATATTGCAATGATGCTGTTGCCTACAATGATGCATCGCATTGCGATAATATTATTGATGAGGCGGAATTTTGCTATTATAATGTTGCCAAAAATACGAACGCATCTTCTTTGTGCAATAAAGCCGGTCCCTCAAGAGATAGTTGTTTTTTCCAAATTGCGGTAAACTCCAACAACGAACAATTATGCGAAAACTTAACCGATACAAGAGATAATTGCATTGCATGGGTTGCAATTAACACAAACAACAAGGATTTGTGCTTTAAACTGAGCTCGGCGGAAGTCCAAAGCTGTATTGAGGATGTTTCGGCCATTAATTAAGTTTAAATAGTTTGTAAAACTAATTTTTTAGTTATGAGCAAACCACACAGAAAACCACTTCATGTATGGATGTATGAAAGTTTTTTCGGTTTACGCACTTTGACAAACAAAGTGTTTAACCCATTTCACTGGGCAAACACGGCGTTTGAAAAATGGGATCATGGAGTAAGAGACAGGAAAATTGATTCATTGCGCCGCTTGGAAGCAATGGATTCAACAGTAAAGGGACTTACGAGCCAAATTCAAACACATTATTTTGAACATGAAACAAATGCCGCAATGGCTTTTATGGGGCGGCAAAGAAGAATTGAAACTCAACAGCCACGGACTGAAGATAACGCAGATGCCCTAAAAAAATTTGGAGTAGAAGATGCACAAAGGCTTAATCTTGAAGAATCTACTACATACTGGGAAATTGCAAGCTTGAGGAATCAATTATTGGCAGAAGCAAGGGGCTTGCTAGGATTGGAAATGCGGCATGCTGATTACAAAGAAATCACAGCAGTTCATCGTAAAATCGATGAAGGAAGAGCTCAACTGAATTATCTATTGAATGAACACAAAGGAATTTTATACAAGGGCGCGGCAGAATATGAGGCGTTAAGAAGTTTTTACGGGTTGCCCGGAACAAGAGAAAGAGATTATACAGGGAGAGGATCACCTGGAAGGTTTGTTCAGGGACAAGAATAAAATCCTAAAATCTAATTACACTTTTCTTTTTCTTCTCTGAACCTGTACAAACACTGTAATTAGGAGTAACAACATTATTGCGAGTAGTGCTTTTTCTTCCGGCAATGATGGCAAATTCAAAAATCCTGAATCCTCTTTTCCAAGATTTACTGTTAAGGCATTTCCGGAAGCTGTTGCGGTTACTTCTCCGTTGGGGCCGACTTTTGCGGCAATTCCTTCTCTGAATGCCTCAATCAATGGAAGCAATTGCCCATTTTCCGCATACCATAAACCTGTTTCAGGATCATAATAGAATGAACCGTTCTTTCCCTGTGCTGAGGTTAATACTTCAGGTTTATTGTCATCAACTTGTATAAACGGAGCACCGTCTTTTTCCGAAAACTTTATTTCCTTGACCTTTCCGTCATCAGTTGTAATTTTGAATCCATCCGGAGTTTGTGTTATTACTCCCGTAAGGTCTTCCACTTTTCCTGTTGCTTTGTCTATAATTCTCAAATGGTCTTTACAAACTCCTTGTTCGTTTTTTTCCGCGGAAATAACAAACCTTTGTGTGGGGGTTTCGAATATTGTGAAAGGCCCCATGTGTGCAAGTGAATCATTGAATCTTTGCACTTGCTCATCTTTTGCATCTGAATTAGGATCTCCTGAAAGCGTGAAGTTAACCGCGGGCTCCTCACACATTGTTTGTTCATTGTAAACTCTGTCCACATCAGTCCCTAATCCTTCAACAAGATCTTTTGGAAGAATTCCCTGTTCGTGGTGCCTTAACCATGTTATGAAACAGCCGTTTGGTTTTACTATAAGAGAACCATTTGCAAACTGCAGGCTCTGTAACCTTCCTAATTCTGTTGCACCGTCGTTTGAGGAGGAAAGGTTTACATCCTTGTTGTCCAAAATGGTTATTTTCGCATTGGAACCTTCTGCAATTTTCCTTGGAACTCCTTCAGCAAGGATTTTGTCCCCAAGCGGCCTAATGTTCGGATGAGTTGTTGTAACAACTAACTCAAGCGGACCGAAAACATCGTTTAGTTTATTTGTTCCGGATTCCATTGGAAGGCCTGTTTGCTCAAGAACACCCTGACGCACACAGTTCAGGAGATCATTGTTCAGCACTCTTGTTTCTCCTTGCGCGTTGACTTCAATTGCAACATTTGTTGTTGGGGCAATGCATGTTTCGGTTATTGAATGCGGTATTTCAACTGCCGGAATTCCGAGATTTGTTGAAGCCAATCTTACAATGTCCTGGTTTTGCACAATCGGTTTTCCGTTTGCGGTTATTTCTCCTTTTTCAAAGTCAATGTTAACGTTTGCGTCATTTACTCCCTTGATTTGTTCGCTCCCGTCTGTTCTATAGGCAGATGGTTTTATTTCGCATCCTTTTCCACACCAAAAGTAGAACAAAGCCCTTGATTCAATCTGGCCGGAATTCAATCCGTTAACGGTTAGTGTTGCCTGTACAATGTCATTTGATTTTGAATCTTTCACGAATTTGTCAAGTTCTTCGCCCAATTCGGAAATGGATTGTTTTACAAATGTATTTTGATCTCCTTTGTATGGTTCGAGCAGTGTGTTCTTCAAATTGTCGGTAACCTCTGAAACCTTTTCCGTTGATTTTTCCTCTGTTCCGGATTGTTTGTCTTGTGTTTTCTGTACAGGAACAAAATAATGTGCAAAGTAACCCTCATCAACATCAACACAATCATGCAATTGCGGGGCTATTACAATTTGGATTGCCGCGGTACTGAATATTCCGGCCCAGAAGAATAGCCCGTACGTAACCGATTCCAATCCTCCAAGAACCGCTCCAACGCTTGCGTCTTTTGGAAGTATTTTTCCAATATTAAGTCCATAAAACTCAAGCCCTTGAATTGCTTCTGTACAGGTTTTTATTTCATCATCTGTAATTGCTTCGATAAGATTAATCGGTTCTCCTTTATCATCCCCTGATTCTCCTTCCAAATTCATATGACCAGCAAAAGCAATCAGGGTTTGGCCTTTTTCTCTTGCTTCAGGAGTTCTGGTGTCTTCGAGAATGTATGATGTTAGTTTCTGATTGTCCACGAAAAAGAATGGGTTGAATTCGTTCATGTTTGTACTGTTGATTACCATTGAACAGTTTACGCAATTATCGGGAGCGGTGAGATAAAATGCGAGGTCTTCGGTTTCGTCGCGTAATTGATTTTGTGTGAGAGAATCATAAAGATTTTTTATTGGATTGTATTTATCTGAAACTTCGTCCAAAATAAGTTTCCATGGAAGGCTGTTTATTACTCGCAGGAATAAATCTCCCTGATCGCTTCCTTCATTTGCAAAGAAATCTATATAGGCGTAATCGTAAACGTTTTCTGATCCATGAGTGAATTTCAAATCGTGCCATGTGTCAGGAAGTTGGTATTGGGAAATTCCTTCTATTCCAAATCCTTTTTTCGCCCACCAATATCCAAATGGAAGCGCGGTCCATTTTGCTCCGCCTTTGATTGAAAAATAACTTCTAATAAGTTCGTCTTCCTGTGCCATGAGTTTGTCAAGTGAATTCCAATATCTTCTTGAAACCCAGTTTCTTTCCCTAACGGTTTCCAACATTTGTTCTGTGTTAAGGGAACCGAATTTCATGTTTGCTCCGGGGCCTGTTCTTGCGTTTGTAATTCTTCTTGTTATTTGTTCCGGCGTGAAAACACCTGCCTCTTTCCAATTTCCTTCAAAAATCTGCGGATTTCCTGCTATCCTGTTTTGTATGAATGGAACGCTTTGCGCTTTGTAGGGAACGAAATCCCCAAGATCTGTTTGCACCCATGTTTCACGTCTTGCAGCCCCGGGTGCTGCGGCTGCGAGGTTGCTGTAGGACAAACCCCTATAATTGTGCGCTGTGTCCCTGTCAAAAGTATAGTATATGAGGTCGTCTCCCCTTGATTGGAATGCGGTTCCGTATTCAAGGGATTCATTTTCAAAGTTCCTGAAAGAACCGTCTTTGCCGAATTTTTTCATGATTCTCTGCATGTTCCTGTGTTCAGTGAAAAGGTCGATTACTTCAGAGCCGCCATCAGGCCTAACTTGTAAAACTCCCTTGTTGAAGAAGCCGGCATCCGGGTGCCTTACCATCCATTCAATGTAATCCGCGCCAAGCCCGTCATCATAAACCTCGTCCATCCATTTTGCTGTGTCTCTTCCCCAATCAATGTAAAGTTTTTTTGTGACGGGACTATCCGGGCCTAATGCGGGATTTTGCAATGCTGTTTTATATGCATTTTGCGCAAGGTCATTCCTTGCTTTTGCCGCCCTCAAAAAAGAGCGCATGTCTTTGAGCATTCTTATGAAATCGGATTTTTGTTCAAGTGTTTGAACTCGATCCAAAAACCCTCCTTTCGCGCTTTGTTTTCCCCAAAAGCTTTGGAATTCCTCTGTTTTGAATAAATGATAACCGGTTCCGTCGGATTTTCCCGAGGTCATTGAGAGGAACCAATCGCGCCAACCGTTTTTATCCAAAATATTGCGTATTCTTTTGGTTCGCAAGTTTCCCAAAAACGATTCAGGCGTAACAAACCTGCTCCTGAATTTATCCAAAAAATCCTGGTAGCCTTCTTTTACTCCAGTTAAGAATCCTCTTCTTGCATTCCACCCAAAAAGTTTTTTTGTTTGATACAAAAGACTTGGGCCGAATGTTGAGACAACCATTTCGCTTGACATCCAAGTGTTGAAATATTTGTCAAACAAAGAATAAGTGCTTATTACGCATGAAGAATTTTGGCAGTTTGTTTGCAATCTTGCATTGAATTCCTGCGTGAGAATGGAATTTGGAATGAGTTCTTTTTCAAGGCGCTTCGCGGTTTTAATCTGCGTTTGAGAAAGCGTATTATCATCATTGACTGATTGATCGGTGTTGAATGCTGTTCTGAGGACATCGTTTTCTTCTTTTGTGAATTGTGTTAGGTTTTCGTTTCCGTCAAAAAATCCTGTGAAAACTTCTTTGATTGGTTTGATGTCCTCGATTATTCCGGTTCCGGAATTCCTGAATTTTAGGTTTGGTCCATTGAGGGCGCAGTCGGCAGAGCTAAATGTTTCGCATCTTCCTGTTCGCAATGAATCTTCAAGAACAACTCCGAAAGAAAACGGCCCGTCAATGTAATTGTTCAAAAATTGTGAGATTTCCCCGGGCCCAAATTTTTGATTTGGCACTTGGGCGTTTACCGCTTCCGATTCATTTGCAGGATTTTGGAGAATTATTTCATTTGTTGCAAGCGTATCCCTATTTTCATCCGAAAGAGTTTCTCCATTGATCGCGTTTCCGGTAAAGCCGTCTTTCAATAAATCAATTATTCCTTGTGCTTCCTGCGGAGTTAATTCGGATTCTTTGCATAAATATTCCGTGGCTTGCGGAACCAATTCCGCTTGGTTTTGGATAAGCGTCTGTTCTCCTGCTTCGCGCGCAAGTGTTTCTGCCGGGGTTTCTGTTAGAGTGCGGGGATCAACTGTCGGAACGTTTGTTTCGTCTGCAAGAAGCGCGGAATTTTCGTTTTCCAATCCTGATGCAAACATCGGGAAAATAAATATGTAAATGAGGAAAATAGTGTAAATTTTTCTTGGATCCAAAATATACAACTCCGAGTGAAAACCCCTAATATATAGTATATATTATTGCTATTACTAAGGCGTTTGCGCGTATTTATTTGTTACGTCGGGCAATTTGACAGTATTATGACATGCAATTTGTACAAGTGAATTTCGCGGATTTTAGAGCCCGAAATAAAGGAAAAAAAGTATTCCGGGGATAAGTGATGGCAAGAGGAAAATTAGTATTGCGGCGGAAAAAACCGTGGAAATGTAAGCTGTTACGAATAATTTTACCCATGAATTTGTTTTGCCGAGTTTTTTTGAAACAACCTCGTGGAAATACAATCCAATGAATTCAAGCGGCATTAAAATTATTGTTGTAACAATCGCTACAATAAAGGCTTTGAATACTCCGAATGCGAATGATGCAATAATGTTTGAGGTTTCCGGCGCAAAAGTTGATGGAATTTCTCCCAAAGCCTGTTCTGCGTTTGCAACAATAAACGGAAAAAAGTAGAGAAACAAAAAAATCAGGAACATCATCAAAAAAGTAGTTATGAAACCCGTTACAAACCAACTCCATTTTGTTTCGCGCTGAATTTTTTTTCTCAAAACCTGTCCTATCACAATTAGAATAAACACCGGAATTACCGCTATTAAAGAACCGCGGAGAAGGTCTATTAGGGAAAAAACAAGGTTTTCAATGGGATTTAATGCCATGAAACTAATAGTTTAATTAAGTACTATAAATATTTTTACTAAAGCCATGATTTCTGCAAATCCCATCATAGAGGGCGGTTTAATTCTTTACATGCTTTTCGGTTCAACCAGCTTCGGTTACATCATGCTGCGGGCGGGCTGGCCTAACATTAGGAGCATTGGAATTGAGTACAAGAGCGGTGTAAGCATTATTTTTGGAATAATTTTTTCGGTTGCCGCAATCGGAATTTCTTTTGCGGCACATTATTCAAATTTTTCCGGGCTTTCATTCACTGAATTATTGCTCGCGAACACTTTGATTCTTGCGGGGGTTTCGCTTGTTATTTTAACTGTTAAAAGAAAGTTTTTGGGTTCACAAAAGGTTAAGGTTAGTGTTCCGAAGCGGGTTGTTAGCGCGAATGTTCTCGCGAAAAAGGCATTTGAAAAGGTTCCGGAACAAAATTATGTGAAAACCGAACCGCAGAAAACTGTTTTTGCAAAACCCGCTGTTACGATTGTTGAACCGGTTAAAGCTACACCAAAACCTGCGCCGATTCCAACTCCCACACCGAACCCTACTCCAATGCCGGCGTTTGCTTTGAAATTCGAGCAAAGAAAAGATGTGTTTTCGAAAAGCGAGGTTCCGAAGCCGAATTTTTTTGAACAGAAAATTTTTGAGCAAAAAAAACCTGTTGTTAAACCGGCGGAAGTTAAGCCGATGGAAAATATTTCGCGCGATGTTTTTTTGGAAAAGCAGAAAAAGGCAGATGAATTAATTAATTTGATTGCAAAAAAAGAGGAGCAGAAGCAGACTGCTTCAATTGTAACAAGGAAGGAAACCGAGGAAAAAACCGAGCAGCAACAGCAGTTCATACACGAAAATCTCAAGGAAGCCGTTGAAACACATGAGTTGGAGGAAAAAAAGTTCAGAGAAAAGGCGAAAGCCAGGGAGTTCGCGGAAAATCTTCCGCGCTCAACAAGGCTGTTGAAAGAACTTTTGAAGGAAAGCGAGGGGAAATTAAATGGCTGAAGAAAGATCAAGAAGGGTAAAAAGATTGCGGGAAAAAAACCCGAAAATTTCCGAATCAGAGCTCAAAGAAAAATCAACCGATCTCGCAATCAAGGAAGTTGACAAGTTTAAGCAGGAGAACAGCAGGTGGCCGGATCCGAAAGAGCTTGAGGCAATGAGTGAAAACGTTTATGAACAATTGAAGTTTGAAATGGAAAAACCCCAAAGCACGGAACAGAAAACACCGGCACAAGAAAAAACCGTGAAAAAGTTTTCCGAAATAAATCCTGAAAAAAGTGATCAACCTGCAAGCTTTTTGGAGAGAAGAAGGGAAAAGCGTGAATTCGAGAGACAGGAAGCAGCTAGAAGAAAACAAAATGAGACAGGAAAAAAGCAAAAAGTCCCGAGCGAAATCAAAAATGAAAAAACAGGAACAAAAAACAATAAAAATGCGCCTGCAAAAAAGGCTTCTTCCACGAAAGAGCTTTTTGGGGATGAATTAAAAGAAGAAATGCTTGCGGAAGATAAGGATCTGGGGGATTTCAAAAAATTGGTTGGATTAGAGGAGCTATCCTCATTGGAAGAAAACCTTGATGAAAAAAGCGATGTTGATCTAATTGACAAGGATACGGAAACGGATAACAATTCATGTCCAAATTGCAACAATAAAACCAAGGGAATAATTTATTGCCCGGGATGCGGAAACGCTTTCTGCGATCATTGTGCAAAAAAAATCGAGCCAATGGCGGACAGCATAAAATACACGTGCACGCATTGTTCTTTTGAATTCAAAAAAAGAACTCATAGTTAGTCTGCTGCACCCGGATCCGCTTCCGGGTCAAATGGTTCACCGCAATTCCACGAAGGAAGAGGTGTTAAGGGAGTTTCAGCATAAAATAATCCATTTTCCCTATCAGGAGTTGTCCCAAGCCATGTTGCATCCCACATAATAAGATCTACTTGCGCATTAACACGGCCAGGTTCGCCGTCGGAAGCGATTTTTGAAAGCTTGATTTTTGCGCTCGCCTCTGAAGTTGGGCCAATGTTTGAGACAAGCCTTGTAAGGGCTTCTTTAAAGAATGAGTCAAAAGTTGATTCGGACTCTTCTCCTATTGCGCAGAAAAAATTGTAATGAGACGGGGTTCCGGCGCGGTAAATAGTATATCCTCTACCACTAATAGGCACTTCTTCCTCAACAAAGTTTGTTGTGTGAACGTACATGAACACGATTTTTTTTTCAGCTTCATTTCCCGCAGTTGTGATTATGAAAATGTAATCCAAATTGTCCTCTATAGGGCTTAGGATTCTTGAAATTGTTTTTCCGAGAACTTTGCGTGTTGGCTCGCTTAGTTCTTGGTCATCCGCAAAATCTTCTTTCAGGATTGCGGCAAGGTAATCTATTTCGGCATCGGGATCGTTTATGGATGCACCGGGATCCCTTGTTGTTGAACTGTAAAGAATTGTTTTGAGGGCGTTTGTGGCAAAGGTTACATTTAATTCATCATTTATCTGCTGTTTAACCGAATTTCCATAACTGTTTGCGAATCCGAATAAGAAAATCGAAAGAAATGTTACTATCATGAGAAAGTAAAGCGCGTCCGTTACCGCTGCCTGGCCTTTTTGGTTCATTTCCACGCCACCACAAACAAGTGCATTGGTTTCACAATTTTTTCATCCTCAACAACTATGGGAAAAATCCTTGTTACAACGGTATTGCTTTGCGATTCTTCCAACGAAAGATAATTTTTAACCAAATCAATTGAATCGTGTGATTCTGAATTTGAACAGACAAATGTATCATTTTCGGAATCAGTGAAAAATTTTACATCAAAAATTGATTTTACGTTTTCGTATCCATCACTATGTAATGTTCCTTGCGAAGATAATCCGGCCACATATTTAATGTTTACAGTGCCGACTCTTTCGCAAAGGCTTGCAAAATTGTCATAACCAAAAATGTAGCTGTTTGATTGGAGTGTTCTTGAAATTCGCATTACGGAAATATCATTGTCCACTTCCCTGTTTGTGTGGTCGAATGCGTTGAACGTGAGCGTGAAAGTGGAGAAGAACATTACCAAACCAACTAATAGAGGAATTAGCGATGGAAGATCATCTCCAATTGGCCCGATAAATCCTCTTGCTAGCATTTGAATCCTCCTTCATCCGAGCCGTCTGGAGATGGGGGGTGGACAGATTCGGATTTTCCCACAGCGGTTTTGTCTGCGGAACATGCTGCGCTTGGACATCCTATTACATACAAATAAGGTTTTCCGAGTTTTACTTCCCTTATCATTTCAATTGCATTCAATTGTATGTCCGCGGCTTGTGGATCAATGAAAATGCTGTCAACTTCAAAATCGTTGTCAGAGGGTCTTGAGTGGATCATGGAATCCGTGGGGTTTTCCCACTCATACTCGTAACCGAACAAACGGATTTCCGCATTTGTCCTAAAACTATCTGCCGCAATCGCATTCGGAGTATAATCTGTATCTGTTGTTGAATAAGATTTTTTTATTTCTTCTCTGGGGTAAACGCTGAAAACAAGTGAATTAATCGGATTTTCAGCATCTCCAAATTCTATTTTCCTGATCTCAAGGACATAGTAAACTCTTTTCCCGGCAACATAAAAGTTTTCCGGCAATTGGAAATTGTCGCTGAAGCAAAAATTTGAGGAATTTGCAAGCGCAAAAGATCTTTCTGTTAATCTTGAGGCAAGTTCTTTTGCCTCATTAACCGAGGAAATTTCGGCTAAACCCAAAGTAAAAAAACCTATGATTGCAAACATTGCGGTAACTAAAATTAGAAGATTAAGTTTGCTTAAAATAAAACCAAGCAATGAAAATCACACCCTCTTGTAAACACAAACCAATGGAGCTTGGCTGAAAAGGTTTGATTGCCTTATCAAAGTATAATCGCCTTGTTGTATTCCAACAAGGTGTGTTGTTGTAACTCCTTGAGGGCTTGTGTACTCTACTGTTTCATCGCTTTTCCATTCTACAACCTCAAAAGCATCACTGGGTTCAAGTGGGATAATAGGCGATCCACATGTTCCGGCGTCAGGAAAATCTGTGGCCGAGGAAATGTTCAAGCAACGCGTGCTTGAATATGTCCCTGATCCCGTGGTTCCGGTGAACCTTAAAATGGTGCATTGAGCAACGCTTCCTCCACAGATATTGGAACAATATACCTGTTCCCTTCGGTCAATGATCGCAAGTTCGCTTTCATCTTCATTAAAGCAGTTTGGAAGGCGCACCGAAAGCGTTACTTTTGATTTTGTTTCAACAACAGTTTCAATGCCCCTCTTTAGTTCCTCCATATTCTTGTTCAATATCCCGATACAGGTTTCCTCGTTCAGCGTGTCCAATGCCCTAAAGCCTATTACTATTACAAATGTCATTACAATGATTGCAATCAACAATTCGAAAGGGGCGGATTCCTGGCCTTTTTTGGAAAGCATGATACAAAATGGGGAAAGTACTATTTATGTTTTATTAGTGGCAAAATAAAATTATTTGTCCCCAACAATCGGCTGCCTTTGGACTATTTCCTGGCTTTGCTTGAACATGGGTTTTATGAGGGCAATAATGAGCACGGCTGCTATTATGAAAACTACGAGAAGATAAACCGAGTTCCACTCGCTTTGCGCCTTTTGCTCGAAAAGAATTTTTTTAATATCCATGAAAATAATTAGTGTTTAAAGTTGTAATTAAAAGTATTGGAATTCCGAAAAATTGGTTTTTCGAATTGTTCGGCGGAAAATGAGTTATTCGGATTTAGATACCCGGAACTACAATAACAATGCACGCCCTGCTTGAGCTTTCTCCAAAGCTGCAATCATCAAAAGAGGGCAATTCAAAATTATAAGTAAAATCGTTAATACCTCCATCGCCATCAATATCAGTTTCACTGTCGCAGTAAACAAGTATTCTCGCTTTTTGGGTGAAGGCACCGTCGTAAACAATATTAGTGCCTGTGCCGGCACCGGGTGTGCCATTGACCACAAAGTCTGTTTCTGCATTTGGAACATCCTCGCTTACTCCAACACAAATTTGATCCGGCGAAAGCGCTTTTGATTGATCTGCTATTGTTTTTGAGGTTAAATTTGAACCGTTTTCAAATGTAACGTTCTTGAATGCAGGACTCCCAATGTTGTCGATCTGTGTTTGAACGCTGCTTCCGGCAACCTCATTTGGATCT
>DASRUN010000035.1:0-4105 GCA_035655435.1 archaeon
CCGCGCAAAGCTGTGCGAGGAAAAACTCAAAAAATGCGGCCTGTTCACAAAACGCCTCAATGACGAGCAGCTCCTCTCGCTTCTCGCTTCTTTCTTCGATTCCTTCATCCAAACTGAAAATGATTACTTTTCGCCAATGACATTGGTGCAAAAATTTGTGGAAGTGAAAACATGAAAATGCACAAAGAAACACAAAAGGCAATAAGGCAAATACCAAAAGAGCTCAACAGGCTCTCTACAATAATCGCGGTCATCGGAAAAACACTGGTCAACGAAAAAATCGAGAAACTGCATTTTAACGAGAAAAAATTCCGCGAACTGGTTGAAAAAGAGCACACAAGGGGAGGGATAACATGAAAACTGCGACAAAAACTCCGAGGAACCTGCAAGAGGCGCTGCTGCCAGAACTCATCAGGCCTTCGTATGTGAAAAACGAGTTCGATTCAATCCAAGTTAACTCGAACCACAACAGGATAATCTGCGCCGTGGGCTACCCCAGAATGATAAAGGAAGGCTGGCTCAACAACATCATTTCTAGCGAAGGCGAATTTGACCTGAGCATGTTTGTGGAGCCCAAAAGAATAGAGGGACTGCTTAGCGACCTCAATAATGAACTTGTAAAGCAGAAGAGCGACATGATGTCAGCCGAACTAAAGGGCATAGTAAACCCCTCCCTAAAAGTACAGTACGAGGACACATACAGGACACTTGAAAGATTGCAGACGGGGGAGGAAAAACTGTTCAACTTTTCCCTATACGTGAATGCGCGTGCCAAAACAAAGGATAAACTCGAACTGCTAACAAGGCAGGTGGAATCGGAATTGAACGCCATGATGATTATCCCAAAAACCCCTTATTTGAAAATGCAGGAGGCAATCCAAAGCATAATACCCCTAGCCCAGGACAAGCTGCGCATACAAAGAAACATACCCTCAAACGCCCTTGCCGCCTGTTTTCCCTTCACTTCCAGTTTTTTGAAGCTGGAGAAAAGCGGGATAATGTTCGGCCTCAACAAGGACAACAACATCCCAATAATCCTCGACCCGTACAAACTCCAGAATTACAATGGTTTAGTTTTAGGTACGTCTGGGGGAGGGAAAAGTATTAAATTCAACGAAGACGTAATAATAATGGATGATGGAATAATAAAATCCCGAAAAATCGGGGAAGTGGTGAATGGTTTGATGAGAAAAAGAAAAACTGTGAAAATCGATGATGAGAGTTGGGGAGTTGTGAACCCAAATATTCTAGTGTATAGTTTCAACAGCAAATTTAAAGCAGAATGGAGCCCTGTCACAGTTGCTGCCAGAAAGTTATCCCCAAAAAAGCTTTTCACTTTTATCACGAAAAGCGGAAGAGAAATTCAAACAACAGCAGACCACAACATGCTTATCCTGAAAGCAGGGAACATCCAATCTATTAAAAGCAATCAAGTGAAATTGAATGATGTAGTGCCAATTCCTAGAAAAATAAGTTTTGAAGGCAACATTAAGAAAATTAATTTGCTGGATTTTTTGGACGGCAAACTTTATGTGATTGGCGTAAACAATACTATCAAAAAAAATTACTCTAAAATCATGAAAATGCTGCCAATTGATGACCGATTTGACAAATATTTGCAAAGATACCGGAAGAACACAAATATTCAGCTGAATTATTTTAAAAAAATATGTAAAAAAATAGAGGTCCCATTCGAGAACCTTGGAAAAATATTTATAATTCCAAAAAATGGAATAGAAAAAATGCCGGCCGATTTCAAATTGACGCCAGAATTTATGCGCTTATTAGGCTATTTTTCTTCAGAGGGCACTACCAGACACGATATGGTAGTCATTTCGAATATAGATAAAAATGTGAGGAAAGACGTGGCCAATTGTTTCAACAAAACGGGCCTAAATTGTTTTTATAGCCCAACAGATTTACGTTCATCCTCAAGAGTGTTTATCGAATTGCTTTCAAAATTAGGTTCGTTTGGAAAGTCAGGCGAAAAAAGAGCCCCATCAATAGTGTTCGGTGTTGATGATGAGTTACTCAAAAATTATCTAAAAGCGTATTTTGAAGGAGATGGAACTGTTTCCAATAGAAAGGTTTCTGCGACAAGTAAATCAAAACAACTAATCAGTGATTTGAGCTATTTGCTTCTTAGGTTTGGAATAATTGCCAGAATTAACAAAAAACACAAAACGCTAAACGGGAAAAAATTTGGGCCTTTTTATGAACTCACTATTAGCGGAAAGCCTAATGTTAAGAAATTTCAAGAAATTGGTTTTGTGACAAAACTCAAAAATAGGAAACTTTCAATGGTAATAGCAAGACAGGACAAAACCGTGGAGAACACGAATGTTGACCTGATTCCAACTACTGAAGATAGTTTAAGGGAAATTGACAAGCTTTTGTTTAAAGGCAAAAAAAGTTTTTGCGCGGACATTGTTTCAGGTAACTATATCCCATCAAGAACAAGACTTCAGAAAATTGTTTTTGAAATGGAAAAGAGATTAAATGAGCTTTTAATGCTAAAAAAAGTTTTGGAAAGGCTGGATTCTTTACCAAACCTACAGGGGCTTATAAAAAGAGGAAAAGATGACAAACAATTAAATTCAAAACTTTGGAAGCGAATAGGGTCAGTTTGGGCGGTTATAAAAAAAAATGAAGTAAAATCAAAAACACGAATCGTTTTCAAAATGGCAAGTATAATAGAAAAAAGAAAAATTAACATCAATAGAGTCAAAAAAGATTTGTTGGACTGTTTTGAGGTAATGGAAATTGGAATTCGACCCTTTGATAGCGGAACAGCGTCTTTTTTAAAAACAAATTCTATGGAAACAGACTACACAAAAATTAAAGAGGCAGTAAAATATTTGAATGAACAGTATGGAAGTTTTAAATTAATTGAGGCCGAGCAAAAAATCAATAAACTAAAATTACTAGCGTATTCTGATTTATTTTGGGACCCGATTGTAGAAATCAAAAAATCTCAAAATAAAGACAAATATGTGTATGACTTGACCATAGATAATGAAAACTTTTTAGCTGGATTTGGCGGACTCTTTGTTCATAACTCCTTTTTTGTGAAATTGTATATTCTCAGGAATTTGCTCAAAAACGTGAAAACAATCATTGTCGACCCGCAGGGCGAGTATGTGGAGCTGTGCAAAACTTATGGCGGGCAATTAATTGAAATTTCACAGGAAAGCGACACAATAATCAACCCACTTGACCTAATGGATCGGGATTTTGGGGACAAAATGCTCTCCCTCATGGATTTGTTCAAAATAATGTGCGGAGAACTGACAGAACCCCAAAAAAATATCCTTGACAGGTGCCTACTGCACATCTACGCCGAGAAAGGCATCCACCCAAAGGACAAGGACACATGGAAAAGGGAACCACCCGTACTCAAAGACCTCTACAGGGCATTATTGCAGGAGAAAAAAACTGCTTCTCGCATCGAACAAATGACATATGACGCGCTCCTAAACAGGATTGGAATTTATGCGGAAGGCTCATTTTCATTTCTCAACAAGAAAACGAACCTGGATTTGAACAACAAATTGATTTGCTTCAACATCGTGAACATGCCTGCACAGGTCAAGCCAACAATAATGTATTTGATACTCGATTTTGTGCACAAAAAAATGCAAAAAGACCGCGAAAGAAAACTACTGGTGATTGATGAGGCGTGGACGCTGCTCCGCTACAGCGAACAGGCAAACTACCTGTTCGAACTCATAAAAACATCCAGAAAATTCGGGCTAGGGCTTGTGATAATCACACAAGAGGTAAACGATTTGCTTGCGCGAAGGGCCGGAAAAACAATCCTCGCAAACTGCGCATGGAAACTCCTGCTCCGCCAAGAACCCACAGTCATAAAGGAAATTTCGGAGCAATTCAACCTAAACCAAGAGGAACAAAATTATATTCTTACAGCAAGCACAGGGGAAGGGCTATTGTTCGCAATGAACGACCACATCCCCACAAAAATTGTGGCAAGCGAAAAAGAATACGAAATAATCACCACTAACCCCGATGATTTGCGCGAAAAACAATCAAAGAAATCAAAGGACGAAACAAACGCAGTGCTCTCCGAAGAAGTGCAAAAACTCTC